>NZ_LJSB01000224.1:0-187875 GCF_002742565.1 Pseudomonas sp. 2995-3
CGCAGCGGTAGTTCAGTCGGTTAGAATACCGGCCTGTCACGCCGGGGGTCGCGGGTTCGAGTCCCGTCCGCTGCGCCATATCTGCCCCAAGGCCCACTGAACGCCTTGGAGCACAAAGCAAGTGTTAAGCTGCTTTGATCCGATAGCAAAGACCCTGGTCGAAAGACCGGGGTTTTTTGTGTCTGCGATTTGATATTTTGGGTTGAGCTTCTTCTGAAGCTGCCACTGGTCAATGTGGGAGCTGGTTTGCCTGCGATAGCTACACCTCGGTCCAAGGTATGGCCATCGTCGGCAGCCAGCTATCGCAATCAGAACCCCAGCTTATCCCGCAGCCCGTAATACCAGGCACCCATCGCCGCAAACGGTGTGCGCAACAGTTGCCCGCCCGGGAACGGGTAGTGCGGCAGGTCGGCAAACGCATCAAAACGCTCTGCCTGGCCTCTCAACGCTTCTGCCAGCACCTTGCCCGCCAGGTGCGTGTACGTCACGCCGTGGCCACTGCAGCCCTGGGAGTAATAGATGTTGTCGCCCAGGCGACCCACCTGTGGCAGGCGCGACAGGGTCAGCAGGAAATTACCGGTCCAGGCGTAATCGATCTTCACATCCTTGAGCTGCGGGAAGGCCTTGAGCATCTTCGGGCGGATGATCGCTTCGATGTTGGCCGGGTCGCGCGCGCCATACACCACGCCGCCGCCGAAAATCAGGCGTTTGTCACTGGTGAGGCGGTAGTAGTCCAGCAAGTAGTTGCAGTCCTCGACGCAGTAGTCCTGCGGCAGCAAGGTCTTGGCCAGTTCATCGCCCAGCGGGGCGGTGGTGATGACCTGGGTGCCGCACGGCATCGACTTGGCCGCCAGCTCCGGCACCAGGTTGCCCAGGTAGGCATTGCCCGCGACGATGATGAACTTGGCCCTGACCTTGCCCTCGGCGGTGTGTACCACAGGGTTGGCGCCGCGTTCGATGCGCACCGCCGCAGACTGCTCGTAAATCGTGCCGCCCAGGGACTCTACCGCCGCTGCTTCGCCCAGTGCCAGGTTGAGCGGGTGAATATGGCCGCCGCTCATGTCCAGCAGGCCGCCGACATAGTTGTCACAGGCCACCACTTCGCGGATACGGCGCTCATCCAGCAACTCAAGCTGCGTATGGCCGTAGCGCTCCCACAGGCGCTGCTGCGACTCCAGGTGGCCCATGTGCTTGCTGTTGAGTGCAGCGAACACACCGCCGTCCTTCAAGTCGCACTGGATCTGGTACTTGGCCACGCGCTCACGAATGATCCTGCCGCCCTCAAACGCCATCTGCCCCAGCAACTGCGCCTGCTTGGGGCCAACGCTGCGTTCGATCACGTCGATGTCGCGGCTATAGCTGTTGACGATCTGCCCACCATTGCGGCCCGAGGCGCCAAAGCCGACCTTGGCGGCTTCCAGTACCGTCACGCGAAAACCGTTCTCCAGCAGAAACAGCGCGCTGGACAGGCCGGTATAACCGGCGCCAATCACGCAGACATCGGTTTCGACTTCACCTTGCAGCACCGGGCGTGGCGGAACCGCATTCGCGGACGCGGCGTAATACGACTGGGGGTAGGGGGTGTTCGCCATCCTGGAACCTCTGTTTTATATTTTTTACGAGTGCGCCGATCCTACCTGAGTTGAAAATTGCCTGCCAGCCACCCGAAAACCCCGGGCATGCCTTTCACAAATAAAAAATTCGCATATTCATAGGGTTAGCTGCAAAAAAGATGTTGACACCCCTTCGGAATTCCGTAGAATGCCGCCTCACAGCAGGCACGTAGCTCAGTTGGTTAGAGCACCACCTTGACATGGTGGGGGTCGTTGGTTCGAGTCCAATCGCGCCTACCAAACAAAATCCGCTCTGCTGGGCGGTCTGGAAGGGCTCACCGAAAGGTGGGCCCTTTTTTGTTGCCTGCGATTTGTAAAACTTCCTTATCAACACTCCCGCCGCCATCGTTATGCTTTTACCCGTCGTGCTGCTGCTCTTCTGCAAGCTTATCGAATGCCGCCTGGGCGTTCATCACAGCTTCAGAATGTTGGAGCGTCCACCTATATAACGCACGAAATGGCTCTTCCAGCGTATGCCCCAGGTCCGTAACGCTGTACTCGACGGCGACTTGAGAAGAGGGAATGACGCGGCGCGACAAAATGCCATTGCGCTCCAGGCGACGCAGGCTTTGCGTGAGCGCTTTTTGCGTAATGCCGTCGAGTCGACGTTTGATTTCATTGAAGCGCAGCGGGCTTTTACAGAGCGTTGCCAGTATCAATACGGACCATTTGTCCGCGATCTGATCGAGCAGTATCCGGCTGGTGCAATCAGCGGCGTAGACGACTGGAGGGTTCTCGTTTTGCCCCAACGCCTGAATAGCTTTTTCCTGCATGTAGTTTCCTCGGGTATACCTGAGCACTTTTAAGTGCCTTATTGATATTAGGTATACACCTTATACCATGGAGTTTCCTTTTGCTCGGAGCATCTCTCAATGAGTTCTACGAATCTCGACTCTCTATTTCAGCCGTTCACGATCAAGTCCTTGACCCTGAAGAATCGAATTGTAATGGCGCCTATGACGCGCGCTTTCGCCAAGGGCGGTGTGCCTGACGAACAAATCGCCGCTTATTACCGCAAGCGTGCGGAAAACCAGGTCGGGTTAATTCTGTCTGAGGGGACTGTGGTGGATCGTCCGGGCGCTCGTAATATGTCGCGGATTCCGTTTTTCCATGGCGATGAATCACTCGCAGGCTGGAAAGCAGTAATCGATGGTGTTCATCGCGCCGGTGGCAAAATGGGGCCGCAGATCTGGCACGTCGGGGCCGCGCCCAGTTTCCAGGAAGACTGGGCGCCCGCCGGTGGGTTTGAGAGCCCGTCGGGGCTTGCCGGCCCGCAGAAACCACTGGGGCAGGCCATGAATGATGAGGCGATTGCCGACACCATTGCGGCGTTCGCCAAGGCCGCTGCTGACGCCAAGCGGCTGGGGTTTGATACCGTCGAAATACACGGTGCCCACGGATACCTGCTGGACCAGTTTTTCTGGACAGGTACGAATGAACGCTCCGACCACTTCAACGGCGCAACGATCAAGGAGCGTTCACGGTTCGCGGCGGAAGTGGTCAAGGCCATACGCGCAGCCGTAGGGCCGGATTTCCCGGTCATTCTGCGTCTGAGTCAGTGGAAGCAGCAGGATTACAGCGCCCGATTGGCTACGACGCCTGAAAGCATGTCCGATTGGCTGGTGCCACTGGTGGAGGCCGGTGTGGACGTTTTGCATTGCTCTCAACGGCGCTTCTGGGAAGCCGAGTTCCCGGAACTGGACGGCGAGCAGGGTCTGAACTTTGCCGGCTGGGCCAAAAAGCTGACGGGCGCTGCGACTATCAGTGTCGGCTCTGTGGGGTTGTCCGGCGACTTCCTCGGCGCCTTCAGCGGCGAAAGCTCCCAACCGGCAGCCATCGACAATTTGGTGCAGCGATTGGAGAAAGAGGAGTTCGACTTGATCGCTGTTGGGCGAGCACTGTTGAGTGACGCGCAGTGGGTGAGGAAAATTCGATCGGGCAATTCGGCCGACTTGAAGCCTTTTGACGTAAAAGATTTGGCCGAGCTGGCCTGAGTCTCACACTTCTGACACGTGCAAAACCTTGAGTGTTGAAGGGCTCACCGAAAGGTGGGCTCTTTTTTTGGCTGGAATTTTGCCAATACCTGCCCATACCGCTTTGCGGGTTACTGCGCTGAGAACTGCTAGCAGAACAGCGTAGCCACCGATAACAGGCAGATAATCTGTGCAAACATCTGGCACCGTATCTCACCATTTGTTGTCGCCATACTCGTTTGTCCGGCGTACATAGCGGCTGCCTCCATCGGCAATACTGCGCTGAGCGCTGCGCAGGACCGCGCAACACTGTATTGAGTATAGGTCTGGAACGAGATCCATGCTGTCGAGACGACTTAAGGTGATTGAGCGCCGCTGGGTTAATGAAACTGGCGCAGATCCACTCAGGTTTGGTGCGCCCAAGGCATACTGAGGAACGATTGAATTCAACCCATGGAGTCCGTAATGGAATTGGCAATGGAAGTATCGTTCGACGTGACGGCGCAGGAGCGCGAGGCCATTCTCAAGCCGCTGCGGGCTTTCAACCGCAGCCACACCGGCCAGATGCCGTCCGAAACGGTCGGTATTTTGCTGCGTGATCCCGCTTCTCAAGAAGTAGTGGGCGGTCTTTACGGGGAGATTTCCTTCGGGTGGTTGTTCATTGAACTGTTGAGCATTCCCGACCAGATGCGCACCCAAGGCACGGGCACGCGATTGATGCGTGCGGCTGAAGACCTGGCCCGTGAACGCGGATGCGAGGGCATCTGGCTGGACACTTTCAGCTTCCAGGCGCCCGGGTTTTATCGCAAGCAGGGCTTCACTGAATTTGGCCACATTGCTGATTTCCCGCCGGGCCATAAACGCCATTTTTTCCACAAGCGCTTGAGCTGAACTCCCTCAAAGCGCCGGGCCACCCGGCGCCCATCACCGACAAAATTTATTGGTTTGCAGCAACAATTTTTCTTGTTGGACACCTCCCGCCCCCAAGCAGCACAGTTGCCGCCACTGACGCTCGACCTCCCAGGTCAACAATAAAAAACCACGTCGGGCTGCACGCCACTTTCATGCTGTGAACCCTTTGTTCACACCTGCCGTCATGGCGCCGCAGCGCGCATTCTAGGACTTAATCGTCATGCAAACTGTTGTGAACCTATGGCCGTTGATCGGCGTACTTGTCATCGTGGTTGGCTTTGTCCTGCGCTTCAATCCGTTGCTGGTGGTGACCGCCGCAGCCATTGCCACGGGGCTTGCCGCCCACTTCCCGCTGGAAAAAATCCTCGCCAGCATGGGCGAAGGCTTCCTTCAGACCCGCGCCTTGCAATTGATCCTGTTACTGCCCCTGGCCGTTATTGGGCTGCTGGAGCGCCATGGCCTGCGCCTGCATGCGCAGAACTGGATCGCCCGCTTCGAGCGCGCCACGGTGGGGCGCTTGTTGATCATGTATCTATTTGTGCGCGAGTCCACGGCCGCCATGGGCCTCACCAGCCTGGGCGGGCATCCGCAGATGGTGCGCCCGCTGTTGGCGCCGATGGCCGAAGGCGCAGCGGAAAAACGCTACGGCAAACTGCCGGACAAACTGCGCCACAAGGTGTTGGCCATGTGTGCGGCGACCGATAACGTCGGGCTGTTTTTCGGTGAAGACATCTTTGTTGCCTTTGGTGCGATTGCGCTGATGCACACCTTCCTGCTCGGTTCGGGGATTGATGTGGAGCCGTTGCACATCGCGGTGTGGGGCATTCCGACGGCGATCTGTGCGTTTATCATCCACGCGATTCGCCTGCACCGGTTCGACCGAAGACTTACCCGCGAGATGACGCCCGTCGCCACGCCGGTGGAGTCTGCGCAATGATTATCTCCATCGAGTACCTGTACTGGCTGGCCGGCATTCTGCTGTTGATTACCGCAGGCATGATCCTGCTGGATCGTACCCATCCCAAGCGCTGGTCCTGCGCGGCATTCTGGTTGCTGTTTGCCATTCCGTTCCTGGTCGGGGAGCGTTTGCCGCCGGTGGTTATCGGCGTTGGCGTGGTGGTGATGGCGTTGATCGCAGGTTTGGGCGGCGTGGGGCGTGGCGCGCATGCCCAGTTGCATGACAAGTCTGCCCGCGCCAGTGCCGGTCGGCTTGGCCACAAGCTGTTTATCCCGGCGTTGGCCATTCCGCTGACCACCGTGATTGGCTCGGTATTGCTCAAGCACACCGAAATCGGTGGCGTGCCATTGCTGGACCCGAAAAACACCACTTTTGTCTCCTTGGGCATCGGTTGCCTGATCGCCCTCGGCCTGGCCTGTTGGTTGACCCGCGACACACCGGTGCAAGCCTTGCGTGAATCCCGGCGCCTGACCGAAGCCTTGGGCTGGGCCATGGTGCTGCCGCAAATGCTCGCCATGCTCGGCTTGCTGTTCAATGAAGCCGGGGTCGGCACAGCGGTTGCCCATGTCACCACCACCTATATCAACCTGGATTTCAAGCTGGTGGCGGTGATGGTGTATGTATTGGGCATGGCGCTGTTTACCGTGATCATGGGCAATGGTTTTGCGGCGTTCCCGGTGATGACCGGCGGTGTCGGCGTGCCGGTGCTGGTGGGCATCTACGGCGGCAACCCGGCGGTAATGGCGGCGATTGGCATGTTCTCCGGCTATTGCGGCACGTTGATGACGCCGATGGCGGCCAACTTCAATATAGTTCCGGCAGCCTTGCTGGAGTTGCCGGACAAGAACGCGGTCATCAAGGCGCAATTGCCCACGGCATTGATGATGCTGGTGGTCAATATTGTGCTGCTTTACCTGTTGATGTGAGGCCAGGATGCAAACGTTACTGTTGATGGGCTTCGAGCCCTTTGATCAAGACCCGGTCAACCCGTCCTGGGAGGCTGTACGCCAGTTGGATGGGATGCTTTTGGGTGAGGGTGTGCAGATTGTTGCGCGCCGACTGCCTTGTGCATTTGCCTTGGTGGAGGAGTGCCTGGCTGAGTGGATCACCCAATTGCGCCCGGCGATGGTGATCGCCACGGGGCTTGGGCCTGGGCGCGACAGCATTTCCATGGAGCGGGTGGCGATCAACGTTAACGATGCGCGCATCCCGGATAACCTGGGTGAGCAACCTGTCGATACGCCCGTGGTGATCGACGGGCCGGTGGCGTACTTCAGCACATTGCCGATCAAGGCCATGGTCAAGGCGTTGCGCGAGGCCGGGGTGCCTGCGGCGGTTTCGCAGACGGCGGGTACGTTTGTGTGTAATCAGGTGTTTTATCTGTTGCAGCACGCGCTGGCCGGCACGGACGTTCGCAGTGGGTTCATCCATGTGCCGAACTTGCCGGAGCAGGTGGTGGGGACTGGGCTGGCATCGATGCCATTGGTGACAACCTTAGAAGGCTTGCGCCTGGCGGTGCAGGTGGCATGGAACACACCGGTTGATGTGGTGCAGGCCGGTGGCCAGGTCAGTTGACCCGGCTCGCGGTGTTCAGGCTTCGCGCCTGGGGAAAAACAACTCAAAACAGGTCACTCCGGCCTCACTGGTGACCCGGTAGCGGCCGTTATGCAGCTGCATGATGGTCGCCACAATCGACAGCCCCAGCCCATTGGACTGGGCCGAGCGTTCCCGTGACTCATCCACCCGGTAAAAACGCTCGAACAGGCGCGGCAAATGCTCGGCGGGAATGGTCTGCCCCTGGTTGCTGACGCGCAAGTTGATGCCCTCGGCGTCTGGAATGGCCTGAATCAGCAACTGCGAACTGGGTGCGCCGTACTTGATGGCGTTTGCACACAAATTTGCCAAGGCGCGGCGCAACAGCATCGGTTCGGCCCAGATCAGGCCTTCGCCCTCGGCCTGAATGTGAATATCCACATCACTCGCCAACCCTTCGAAGTAGTCGGCTATACGCTCCACTTCATCCGCCGCACTCAGTTCCTGGCGTTGGCGCAGTGCGCTGGCCGGGTCGGTACGGGCGAGGAACAGCATGTTGTCGAGCATTCGTGCCAGGCGTTCGAGTTCTTCGACATTGGACGCCAGCAGTTGCTGGTAGCTCTCCACATTACGGCTCTGTTGCAGGGCGACCTGGGTTTCCCCCAGCAAGTTGTTGATCGGCGTGCGCAGCTCGTGGGCCATGTCGGTGGATACCTGGCTCAGTTGCACAAAGCCCTTGGCCAACCGTTCAAGCATGGTATTGAAGGCGTCGATCATCGGCAGCAGCTCTTTGGGCGCGCCGTGGCTGTCGAGGCGTTCGGCCAGGTTGCCCACGCCGATACCTTGGGTGTGCACGGCCAGGCGCCGCAGTGGCACCAGCCCGCGGTGCACCAGCAGGTAGCTGACGATGGCGAGAATGACCGCGGCGATGCTGGCGAGGATAAACACGCTCAAGCGATAGCTGGCGAGCATCGCCGTGCGTTCGGTCATCAGGCGCCCGGTGGTGACTTGCAGGCTGCCCAGGTCGCCCGAGTCGATGGACGCGGCCACGGTGGCGAAAGGCACGCCATTGATACCGGGTAAATGGTGCACGTCGGCAAAGCCCAGTTCACGGTTGGTGGGCACGGGCGGCACATCTGGCATTGCAATGTTGCCCGGGTTTACCAGCAGCAACGGCTTTTGCCCCGGCGCCGCGATGCTCAGCACCGACTCGCTGTTGCCCAGCATGTTCTGGAACAGCTCTGGCTTGGTCTTGATCAGGTCCAGGGTGTTGCTGTCCTTGAGCAGGTTGCGCAACTGGTCGGCGCGATAAATCAGTGCGGCGTCGTCACGCTTGATCAGTTCACGCTCAAGCTCGCGGTACAACGCAACGCCCAAGGTGGCGAGCAGCGCGAAGGCGAGCAGGGCGAAGATCAGCGCCAGGCGCAGGGTCAGCGAATAATGGCGGCGAGGGTTCATGGCTGGGTGTCGAAGCGGTAGCCGATGCCCCGCACGCTGTGGATCAATTTGAGCTGGAACGGGTCGTCGATTTTCAGGCGCAGGCGCCGCACGGCGACGTCGACCACATTGGTGTCGCTGTCAAAGTTCATGTCCCAGACCCGCGAAGCAATCATCGAGCGTGATAACACCTGGTCCTGGTGCGTGGCGAACAGGTGCAGCAGGGCGAACTCCTTGTTGGTCAATGTAATGCGCGTGCCGCCGCGGGTGACGCGGCGCTTGAGCACGTCGATCTGCAGGTCGGCGATGTGCAGTTGCTCTTCTTCGCGACTCGGGCCGCGACGCGTCAGGGTACGCAAGCGCGCGACCAGTTCGGCGAAGGAGAAGGGCTTGATCAGGTAGTCGTCGGCGCCCAGTTCCAGGCCCTTGATGCGGTCGGCGATGTCATCGCGGGCAGTGAGGAACAGCACCGGCGTGTCAGCCTCTTTGCGCAGGCGGCGCAGCACTTCCCAGCCGTCCATTTTCGGCATCATCACATCCAGCACGATGACGTCGAAGGGCGTTTCCAGCGCCTGGTGCAAGCCGTCTACGCCGTCGCGGGCAAGGCTCACCGAGTAACCCAGTTCCTGCAGGCCATTGAGCAGGTAATTGCCGGCCTTGGGTTCGTCTTCGACTACGAGGATGTTCATGGGAAGTGCCCTGGTTCGCTGCGTTGCGCAAGTGTAGCCGGATCAATTGTCACTGGGGCAACCGATGCCTTGCACCTGGTAGTCCAGCACGTGTTCACGGTCTTGGGAGTCGAGGTATTTGAGTTGTGCCGGGACGATCCCGCATTGGCCGTAGGTGTCGGTGCTCGACAGCACTTTGGCCACGTCCAGGTGCACGAAGAAGCCGGTTTTGTCGTGGATCACCTTAGTTTCAGGGGCTGTGTCGGCAGCGAACGCAGAGCCGGTAGCAAGCAAAGCGGCAAAGCCCAGGATAAACAGTTTCATGGCAGTAGCTCTCTTTAAGGGTTGGCTGCCGGGGCTGGCAGTGAGTTCACAGTAACCAGGCACCCCAAACAGCCAGCCAACAGGATCATGACAAGTTTGTAATGCGTGGTTTAAGGCTGGCGGCCGGACGCTTCGAGGATCAGGTCGGTGATTGCCTTGGCGTGGGACACCAGCGACAAGTGGCTCGACGGCAGTTCGATGGTGGTCGCGTTCATGCGCTTGGCCAGAAAACGCTCCAGGTTCGGGTTGATGGTCTGGTCATTGCTCGACACTGCGTACCAGGACGGCTTGGTGTGCCAGGCGGCATTCACCGTGCGGCCGTTGAAGAGGGTCTTGGCGATCGGCTGTTGTACGGCGAACAGCTGCAGGGCTTTGGCGCGCGGCACGTCAGCGGCGAAGTACTTGAGGAAGGCGTCCTGGTTCAGCGTCAGGTAACCGTCGTGCTCGACGACACCGGCGCGCACCGGCGTGCTGGGGTATTTGGCAGACAGGGCGACGAAGTCTTCGTTGGCGTCCGGTGCACGGGCGGCCACGTACACCAGTGAGCTGACCTTGGGGTTCGCCCCGGCGTCGCTGACCACGGTGCCGGCGTAGGAGTGACCGACCAGCACGGTAGGGCCGTCCTGTTGGTCCAGCACGCGGTTGGTGGCAGCGACGTCATCGGCCACCGAAGTCAGTGGGTTTTGTACGGCGGTCACATGCAGCCCGGCGGCCTGCAGGCGCGTGATCACCTCGGACCAGCTCGAGCCGTCAGCCCAGGACCCGTGCACCAGCACCACATTGTTGGCCTTGATCGGCGCGACAGTGCCGGCCATGGCGGTGCCGGTACCCAGCATCAACAGGCTGGCGGCGATCAGGCAGAGTTTGCTGGCAGGTTTCATCGTGCGGCCCTTCATCATCAGTGGGAAGTTGTGCCACCCGGTGTGGGTGACTGACGACGCCACTGTATGAAGCGAGGGTGCTGACAAGCCTTACAGGCTCATTACAAACCTGTCATTCAATCGCAGGGGCCGCCAGATACCGCTGGCGTTTACAAGCGAGGAGGTGACCCGTAGATTGCATCGGGCCGATTATTTGTTACCGCCTATGAGGAAGCCACGCAGTGTCCATTCGAGGTCCAGCCGTATTCACCCAACGTTATCGCGCCTTCCTGTTTGATATGGATGGCACCCTGCTCAACTCCATTGCCGCCGCCGAGCGCGTGTGGAGCATCTGGGCTGAACGCCACGGTCTGGAGGTGGCGGCGTTCCTGACCACCATTCATGGCGCACGCGCCATTGACACTATTACTCGCCAGGCACTGCCAGGCGTGGACCCCGAAGTTGAAGCACAGTGGATTACCGAGGCCGAAATCAACGACGTCGAAGGCGTGGTGGCGATTCCCGGTGCTGTCGGGTTTCTGAATAGCGTGCCTGGCGATCAATGGGCACTGGTCACGTCTGCGCCCAAGGCGCTCGCGCTACGACGCCTGGCTGCGGCCGGTATTACGCCCCCAGCCGTGCTGGTGACGGCCGAGGACGTTGCCAGCGGCAAGCCCGATCCCGCCTGTTACGTGCTGGGCGCCCAGCGTCTGGGTGTGCCGGTGCAGGATTGCCTGGTGTTCGAAGACGCTTCGGTGGGGATTCGCGCCGGGGAGGCGGCCGGCGCGGATGTGCTGGTTGTAACCAATACACACCTGACGCCGATCGTCACGGCGCATGCCTGCATTAACGACTATCAGCCGCTGCAGGTTCTGCGCGATGCAGAGGGCACGTTACGCTTGCAGCGCCTGGAAGACTGAAACGAAAAAGCCGAGCCCGTTATTGGTCTCGGCTTTGTGCGCAGGAAGGCGAGTCGGGTGGCGCCTGCAGTCGGCTGCTCTTGATGCCTTGGCGCGAAAGCACCATTTCCCTGAGGATTTCATTGGCAAGCCGGGCAATCGCCTCGGGGCCATGGTAGTGCGCGCGCACGATGCCGGTAATCGCGAAATGGTCGGTTTCCGGACCACTAAGGATGGCGGAAAGGGTGCCGTCAGCGTGTAACGTACAGGTGATCGCATAGCTGGGCAAACGCGCCGCCAGGGCCGCTTCGATTTGAGATTTGCTGAGGGTATCCATCTGCGTCAATGCCTTTCAGAAACCGTGCAAGCCCAAGCATAGATCCTGCCGCCGACCTGTAAATACCGGCGATCTAATAGCAGATTAGCCGCCATCAACGTGCGGTTTTCGGGTGCTCACGTTGCGCGGCGCGCTGGCATAATTTGCGCAAAATGGCTTTCTGGATAGGCTGCAGGCAGAACACGAACAGGTAGCCGCACAAGAAGAGTGTAAGTTCCATCGACGAACGCTTGCCGGGGTCACTGACTGTTTCGATCTCGAACTTCACGCCATATCCCAGCACCACGAAGGCCAGCCCTATCAGCAGGGCGATCCCCCAAGACTTGGAGGCAAGCGGTTGTTTTGCAATCGGTCTCATCGACGTGCTCCTGAACGCACACTGATGGTAGGGTTATAGTCAGTGGATTCGGCCGCGAATTACGCAACAAGTTCCAGTCGCCAAGACAGTTTTATCTTGCAGCGTAGCTGAAAGCATAAAGCACGCCGATCATGCAGGAAGCGCGAGTGGGCGGAAGGGTTTTCGCCAGCCATCACAATGAACGAAAAGGCTGGCTACTGAGTGAGGCGTCAAGGAGTCTGGTTTTTGTCCGGAGCTGTCAGGCCAGCCTGAATGCGCTGGTAGATCTCCTCGCGATGCACGGCAACGTCCTTGGGTGCGTTGATGCCGATTCGTACTTGCTGGCCGCTGACGCCCAGGATGGTGATCGTGATGTCATCACCGATGTTTATGCTTTCACCAACTTTGCGGGTGAGTATCAGCATGGACTTCTCCTTGATTACTTTTAAGGACACATGTTTCAGACAGGGCAGGTGTCGGATGTGTGTAGCTTACTGCTAAGCGCTTCCCTGTGACTGCCTCTTTTAGGACGCATAGAGGCGACATTAATTCCCATGGCGGCATCATACAGGTCTGCGATACATCATTCGCATTGTTTAAGCCAACGTTTATGACGGCCAGAATAGACAGTGAATGATAAAGTTGCCTCTTTATCCTTAAAGGAGCAGGGCAGTGCGTAAAGTAGCGATGGCAATTGCGGTGTTGGCGTTGGCCGGTTGCGGTGAAGGTAAACCGGTTGACGCCCCCAAGGCCAAGCCTGCCGTGACCGAGAGCCAGCCACAAACCGGGGCGATTGCCGCTCAGGAATGGGATGTGTGGGTAGGCCCGCCGGACCATAAGCTGCAAGCAATCACCGACCTGACTGCCTGGTTGCTCGAACATGGTTTCAACTTCTATATCGTCAAAACAGACGGCAAGGACGAGGTGTATCTAGGCCCGTTCGCGAGCAAGGCCGAGGCTGAAGCCAAGCAGGCGCTGCTGACCGAAAAGCTCGCACGGGCCAAGAAAAACGATACCGAATCAGAGGTTATCGAGCACAAGGTCGCGCAATAACCGGCAGGGTGGGCGGCAACTCCGCCCACGCTCAACCGCAGGTCTTCAGGTTTACCGGGCCGACGAACTCGTTACCGCGCCCCATCACACACGCCACAGTCTGGTTGCGCTGGCGCTCCCAGGGTTGCACCGGATAGGTCTTGTTCCAGGCTTCATACAGCTGGCGGTCCTGTTTTGACAGGCGCAAGCCGTATTGTTTGCTCATGTAAAAATACGTTCGGGCGATCATTCCGCGAATAGACGGGCGGGGCATGACTTTTTTGGCCTTGAAATCGACCTGGGTCAGGCATGAGCCGTACTGCCCGCGTTGCGCCGGCAGCCAGCCAAAACTGAAGTTGTTACGGTCGCCATTGACCTCGCCGATGCTCGGCACCAGGTTGTGCAGGTCCGCCTCGGCGCGCTTGAACACATCATCGTGACGCGTACAGTTTTTGCGCCCGCCGGCTTGCCAGCACTGGCGCTGATGTCCGATCTGCCAGGCCGGGACGATATGTTCCCATTCGATGCGTGCGGCACGGTTGGCATTTTTGCGCGGTACGTAACCGCAGGCTTTCAAATCGACCCGGTTGCCGGTGTATTTGCAGCCACAGTAGAACTCCGTGGATTGCGGGGCGTAGAGCTTCCAGGCGACTTTCTTGGCCTCGCTGAAGGTTCGAGGCGCCTGTGCGTGGGCTGTAACGGCAAAAAACAGGCAAAAAACAGCAATAAAACGGCCACTCATTGAATCAATCTTCCTTCGGCACAACCCAGAAAATCTGCACGCCACCGTCATCCCGGTAGGCGAGGGTGACGTTGTCGTTCTCCGCAATCTCCTCCAGCAAGCGCGCCCATTCCTCCTCAGGCTCATCCGGCAAGCGAAAGATCAAGGCAGCCTTGGCTTTCTGGGCATTGGTCGAATTGATGATTTTTTGCACGCGAACGGCAAGGCGTGCGTACGCGTCAGGGGTTGGCGCTGCGGAAGAGGACGTTGCCACGGAGTATTCCTTAGTGTGCTGTACGGGCATACAGTATTTAACTGTTACGATTTTCGCAACTGCTTAAAATTCAGGAGGTTTGTCTGGCAGCGTTTTCAGCGAGGTGATTGAGCGCGGGGAGTTGTATCGAGGTGTAAGAGGAGAGGTAGAAGCGGGTGAACCCGCCTCTACCCGTGTTACCGGGGATCAGTATTCCCAGAACATCCGTTGCAGCTCTTTGCTGTCCTGGGTCTTGGTCAGGGCAACCATCGCCAGAATCCGGGCTTTTTGTGGGTTCAGGTCATGTGCGGCGACCCAGTCGTACTTGTCGTCAGGCTGTTCGGCATTGCGCAGAACGAAACCACCGGCATTCACGTGGGAAGAACGAATGATCTGCACACCTTGCTTGCGCAGTTCCTGCAGGGCAGGCACCACCTTGGAAGACACCGAACCGTTGCCGGTACCGGCATGGATGATGGCTTTGGCGCCGGCCTGGGCCAGGGCTTTGACAGCCGTGTCGCTCACGTTGCCGTAGCCGTAGGCGATTTCAACGTCCGGCAGGCTCTTGATGGTCTTGATGTCGAATTCGGAATCCATGGTGTGACGCTTGGCAGGCAAGCGGAACCAGTAGGATTTGCCTTCAACCACCATGCCCAGCGGGCCCCATGGGCTCTTGAACGCTTCAGTCTTGATGTTGATCATTTTGCTGACGTCGCGACCCGATTGGATCTCGTCGTTCATGGTCACCAGTACGCCCTTGCCGCGCGCGTCTTTGCTGCCGGCAACGGCCACGGCGTTGTACAGGTTGAGCATGCCGTCCGCCGACATGGCGGTGCCTGGGCGCATGGAGCCGACCACCACGATTGGCTTGTCGGTTTTTTCCACCAGGTTGAGGAAGTAAGCGGTTTCTTCCAGGGTGTCGGTGCCGTGGGTGATCACGATACCGTCCACGTCCTTGCTGTCGGCCAGCTCGGCAACACGGCGGCCCAGTTGCAGCAGGTTTTCGTTGTTGATGCTTTCGGACGCAATTTGCATCACTTGTTCGCCGCGTACGTTGGCGATCTGACTAAGCTCAGGAACGCCGGCGATCAGTTGTTCGATGCCGACTTTGGCCGCCTGGTACGTGGCACTGTTGGCCGCACTGGCGCCGGCGCCAGCAATGGTGCCGCCGGTGGCGAGGATCACCACGTTGGACAGTTTGGTCTTGGTTTCAACTTCCTTTGCCTGGGCGGCAACGGGGAACAGCAGCAGGAGGGCGAGGGCGCCCGGAACAAAAGTCTTCAGTGCAGATTTCATTATTTTTCTCTCTGGTTTTTGATGAGTGCTGTAGCAGGTTCATCGAGAACACCCGGGCCGTTCTGAATGCCGCGAGGTGCTTGGAAAGAGCAGGATTTGTACCAAGCCCATGATGTTCGCGGTCATAAATTAACGTGTTGATTTAAAACAACTTATATTGAATTTTAAGATGAGTGGGCAGCGTGCTCGTCCGGCATTCCGAACAGCAGGGTGGTATTGCGTTCGGTTGTCCGAAAACCATGATGGAATATCAACGGTGGGTGTGGGACTTGGGCGCCATAGCCTGTCGTTTTAGCCAACGACCGGGAGAAGCTGAGGTTCAATCCTGCGACCCGCAGGGTGTAAGGGAAGGTAACCGAGCGCCTGGATGAAAGACGCTTTTCACCCGTTGACAAATCTCGACAAGGTTCTCATAGTTTGAACAACGCAAACGTTTGCGAGATGTTTCGCAGTGCAAGCGTTGCTCACAATAATCATAAGATCGGAGTGAACCCATGAAGCTGCCATTTGCTGGACGTCTTCTTGCTGTCGCTGTGCTTGCTGCCGCATCCGCTGCTCTGCCCCTTTCCTCTGCTTTTGCCGATGACGCCGCCGCCAAACCCAAGGTCGGCCTGGTGATGAAGTCCCTCGCCAACGAATTTTTCGTGACCATGCAGGACGGCGCCAAGGCTTATCAGAAAGAACACGCCGCCGATTTCGACATGATCACCAACGGGATCAAGAACGAAACCGACACCAGCGCGCAGATCGATATCGTCAACCAGATGATCCTCGCCAAAGTAAACGCCATCGTGATTGCTCCGGCTGATTCCAAGGCGCTGGTCACCGTGTTGAAGAAAGCCTCCGATGCCGGCATCAAGGTCGTCAACATCGATAATCGCCTTGACCCGGACGTGCTCAAAAGCAAAAACCTCGATATCCCGTTCGTAGGTCCGGACAACCGCAAAGGCTCCAAGCTGGTGGGTGACTACCTGGCCAAGCAACTGAAGGCAGGTGACAAGGTCGGCATCATCGAAGGCGTGCCGACCACCACCAATGCCCAGCAGCGCACCGCAGGCTACAAGGATGCGATGGACGCCGCGGGCATGAAGATTGTTTCCACCCAATCGGGTAACTGGGAAATCGACCAGGGCCAGAAGGTGGCGTCTGCCATGCTGAGCGAATACCCGGACCTCAAGGCACTGCTGGCGGGTAACGACAACATGGCCCTGGGCGCTGTCTCTGCCGTACGTGCGGCGGGCAAGGCCGGCAAGGTGCTGGTGGTTGGCTATGACAATATCGAAGCCATCAAGCCTATGTTGCAAGACGGCCGCGTACTCGCGACCGCCGACCAGGCTGCAGCCCAGCAAGCGGTATTCGGTATCCAGAACGCGCTCAAGCTGGTCAAGGGTGAAAAAGTCGAGTCCAAAGACGGCGTGATCGAAACCCCGGTCGAACTCGTCCTCAAGAAGTAATCCTGGCAGCACCCAACAGCGCCCGCTCGTCCTGAGCGGGCGCCTGGAGATTTTCCTATGTCATCTTCCGCCCCGAACGCTGTCCTCTCGGTCAGCGGTATCGGCAAGACCTATGCCCAACCGGTACTGTCCGACATCACCCTGACGCTCAATCGCGGGGAAGTGCTGGCGCTGACCGGTGAGAATGGCGCAGGTAAAAGCACCTTGTCGAAAATCATCGGCGGGCTGGTCACGCCGACCACCGGGCACATGCAGTTCAATGGCCAGGATTACCGTCCCGGCAGCCGCACCCAGGCTGAAGAGCTGGGCGTGCGCATGGTCATGCAGGAACTCAACCTGCTGCCGACCCTGACCGTGGCCGAAAACCTGTTCCTGGACAACCTGCCCCGCAACTGTGGCTGGATCAACCGCAAGCAACTGCGTAAAGCTGCGATCGAAGCCATGGCCCAGGTCGGCCTGGATGCGATCGACCCGGACACCCTGGTGGGGACGCTGGGCATTGGCCATCAGCAGATGGTCGAGATCGCCCGCAACCTGATCGGCGACTGCCATGTACTGATCCTCGACGAACCGACCGCCATGCTCACGGCCCGTGAAGTCGAGATGCTCTTTGAACAAATCACCCGCCTGCAGGCTCGGGGCGTGGCGATCATTTATATTTCACACCGGCTTGAAGAGCTCGCCCGTGTTGCCCAGCGCATTGCAGTACTGCGTGACGGCAAGCTGGTCTGCGTCGAGCCGATGGCCAATTACAACAGTGAGCAGCTGGTGACCTTGATGGTCGGCCGCGAGCTGGGTGAGCAGATCGACCTGGGGCCACGCACCATTGGCGGCCCGGCGCTGACGGTCAAAGGCTTGACCCGCTCGGACAAGGTTCGCGATGTGTCCTTTGAGGTGCGTGCCGGTGAGATCTATGGCATTTCAGGCCTGATCGGCGCCGGCCGCACTGAATTGCTGCGTCTTATTTTCGGTGCCGACCTGGCCGACAGCGGCACCGTGGCCCTGGGTTCGCCAGCCCAAGTGGTGAGCATTCGCTCGCCGGTGGACGCAGTGGGCCATGGCATCGCGCTGATCACCGAAGACCGCAAGGGCGAAGGCCTGCTGCTGACCCAATCCATCAGCGCCAACATTGCCTTGGGCAACATGCCGGAAATCTCCGGTGGCGGCGTGGTCAACAGCCGCGACGAAACTGCCTTGGCCAAGCGCCAGATCGATGCCATGCGCATCCGCAGCTCCAGCCCGGCGCAGTTGGTGTCCGAGTTGTCGGGCGGCAACCAGCAGAAGGTCGTGATTGGCCGTTGGCTGGAGCGCGACTGCGCGGTAATGCTGTTCGATGAGCCGACTCGCGGTATCGACGTCGGCGCCAAGTTCGACATTTATGCCTTGCTCGGCGAATTGACGCGCCAGGGCAAAGCGCTGGTGGTGGTATCGAGTGACCTGCGCGAACTGATGCTGATCTGCGATCGCATCGGTGTGCTGTCTGCCGGGCGCTTGATCGAGACCTTCGAGCGCGACAGCTGGACCCAGGACGAATTGCTCGCCGCCGCCTTTGCCGGCTATCAAAAACGTGACGCGCTGCTCAACGACGCAGTGCTTAGGGAAACACCATGAAAATCACTTCTTCCCCGGGCAAAACCGGCGGCAACTTCTACGGCCTGGGCACCTACCTGGGGCTGGCCGGCGCCTTGCTCGCGATGATTGCGCTGTTCTCGGTGCTCAGCGACCACTTCCTGTCCTATGACACCTTCAGCACCCTGGCCAACCAGATCCCGGACCTGATGGTGCTGGCGGTGGGCATGACGTTCATCCTGATCATCGGCGGCATTGATCTGTCGGTGGGCTCGGTGCTGGCACTGGCCGCTTCGGCGGTCAGTGTGGCGATTCTGGGCTGGGGCTGGAGCGTGTTGCCAGCCGCATTGCTGGGCATGGGCTGCGCTGCGTTGGCGGGCACCATTACGGGTTCGATTACCGTGGCATGGCGCATTCCGTCGTTTATCGTGTCCCTTGGCGTGCTGGAAATGGCGCGTGGCGTGGCCTACCAGATGACCGGCTCGCGCACCGCCTATATCGGTGACTCCTATGCCTGGCTGTCGAACCCGGTGGCTTTCGGGATTTCGCCGTCGTTCATCATTGCCCTGTTGGTGATCATCGCCGCTCAGTTGGTGTTGACCCGTACTGTATTCGGTCGCTACCTGATCGGCATCGGCACCAACGAAGAAGCCGTGCGCCTGGCCGGCATCAACCCCAAGCCCTACAAGATCCTGGTGTTCAGCCTGATGGGCCTGCTGGCCGGGGTGGCGGCATTGTTCCAGATTTCCCGCCTGGAAGCGGCGGACCCGAATGCCGGCTCCGGCCTGGAGCTGCAAGTGATCGCCGCCGTAGTGATCGGCGGCACCAGCCTGATGGGTGGGCGCGGTTCGGTTATCAGCACCTTCTTCGGTGTGCTGATTATTTCGGTACTGGCCGCCGGCCTTGCGCAGATCGGTGCGACAGAGCCAACCAAACGCATCATTACCGGCGCCGTGATCGTGATTGCCGTGGTCCTCGACACCTACCGCAGCCAGCGCGCCAGTCGGCGGGGCTGAACCATGGCAACGATCAAGGATGTGGCCGCGCTTGCAGGTATTTCCTACACCACTGTGTCCCATGTGGTGAACAAGACGCGGCCGGTCAGCGAGCCTGTGCGCATCAAGGTGGAAGCGGCGATCAAGCAACTGGACTACGTGCCGAGTGCCGTCGCGCGCTCGCTCAAGGCCAAGACCACTGCGACCATCGGCCTGCTGGTGCCCAACAGCCTTAACCCGTATTTTGCCGAGCTGGCGCGGGGTATCGAGGATTACTGCGAGCGTAATGGCTATTGCGTGATCCTCTGCAACTCCGACGATAACGCCGAAAAGCAGCGCAGCTATCTGCGCGTGTTGCTGGAAAAGCGCATCGACGGCCTGATCGTGACCTCGGTGGGCGGCGATGACAGTGGCCTTGCCGCAGGCTTGAGCGCGGTGCGCACCCCCATGGTAATTGTCGACCGAGCACTGGACGGCATTGATGTCGACCTGGTGCGCATCGATCATGAGCAGGGTGCCTACCTGGCAACCCGGCATTTGCTGGAGCTTGGTCACCGCGACATCGCCTGCATTGGCGGCCCCAGTCATACCCGCGTGGCGCAAATGCGTCTTGCCGGCTATCACCGCGCGCTGCGTGAGGCGGGCGTGGAAGTGCCAGCCAATCGCACCCAGGAAAGCGATTTCACCAGCACCGGTGGTTATGCCGCGGCGGTACAGCTGCTGTCGGAAAACCCGCCCAGCGCGATTTTCGCCAGTAACGATATGATTGGTTTCGGCGTGTTGCGTGCAGCCGCCGAACGCAATATCCGTGTGCCTGGCGAGCTGTCGGTGATTGGTTTTGACGATATTCAAATGGGTCGCTACGTGTACCCGGCGCTGACGACGGTCGGGCAGTCGATCGTGCAACTGGGCGAGACGGCGGCCGAGCTTTTACTGCGACGAATTGCAACACCCCAACTGCCGATCGATCAGCGCATCGTGACGCCGAGCATTGTTTTGCGTGAGTCGACGGCGCCGTTTGCCGGTGTGTTCGCCCAATACCGCTGAACCGAATTGATGAGTACTGATGTATGCCAGCAAAAGTAGTGGTAATAGGCAGCTTGAACATGGACCTGGTCACCCGCGCCAGTCGCTTGCCGCGCGCCGGTGAAACCCTGATCGGCCAGACGTTTTCCACCGTGCCGGGCGGTAAGGGTGCCAACCAGGCGGTAGCCTCTGCGCGCCTTGGCGCTGAGGTGGCGATGATCGGCTGTGTGGGCACGGATGCCTACGGCGCGCAATTGCGTGATGCGCTGCTGGTGGAGGGCATCGATTGCCAGGCCGTCAGCACGGTGGATGGCTCCAGCGGCGTGGCGTTGATTGTGGTGGATGACAGCAGCCAGAACGCGATTGTGATCGTGGCTGGCAGCAACGGTGAGCTCACGCCCGCGTCGTTGCAGGCGGCTGACGCGGTACTGCAGGCAGCAGATGTCATTGTCTGCCAGTTGGAAGTGCCGATGGACACGGTTGGCCAGGCGCTCAAGCGCGGTCGTGAATTGGGCAAGACCGTGATCCTCAATCCGGCACCGGCCAGTGGCCCGCTGCCAGAGGAATGGTATGCCTCGATCGATTATTTGATCCCCAACGAAAGCGAGGCCAGCGCCTTGAGTGGTGTGACGGTCGATTCACTCGACGGCGCCAAGGCTGCCGCAACGCTGCTGCTCAAGGCGGGTGCCGGCAAGGTCATTATTACCCTTGGCAGCCAGGGCGCGTTGTTTGCCGATGGCAAAGGTTTCGAGCACTTGCAGGCGCCCAAGGTCAAGGCGGTGGACACCACGGCTGCCGGTGACACCTTTGTTGGCGGTTTTGCCGCGGCGCTGGCCAATGGCAAAAGTGAAGCCGAGGCTATCCGGTTTGGCCAGGTGGCTGCCGCGCTGTCGGTCACGCGGGCGGGTGCGCAACCCTCTATTCCTACGCTGCAGGACGTACAAGGTTTTATCCCCTCATGAAAAAGACACCATTGCTCAATATTGCGCTGTCGCGCGTGATCGCATCCCTCGGCCACGGTGACATCCTGGTGATCGGTGATGCCGGCCTGCCAGTGCCGCCAGGCGTCGAGTTGATTGACCTGGCGCTCACCCAGGGCATTCCGGATTTCATCAGCACCCTGCGCATTGTGCTCAGCGAGATGCAGGTAGAAAGCCATGTGTTGGCCGAAGAGATCCTGCTCAAGCAGCCACCTGCGCTGACGCCACTTAATGTGTTGACCGAACAGGCCGCCTTGGGCGAGCGCCGTTTGGTCAGCCATGAAGAATTCAAGCAGCTCAGCCACAAGGCCCGCGCCGTGGTGCGCACGGGCGAGTGCCAGCCGTATTGCAATATCGCGCTGGTGTCCGGCGTTACCTTCTAGAGTTTCCCTACGACAAGGAGTGTTTCATGCAACGTGGTCTCCCAACCCTGAAAAATCTATTTCGGAGTGTCCTGCTTTTGTCCGCACTCACCGCAGCCAGCGCCCACGCGGCGGAAAAAATCGACCTGATCATCGACACCGACCCAGGCGCCGATGACGTCGTGGCGTTGCTGTTTGCCATGGCGTCCCCGCAGGAACTGAGCATTCGTGCGCTGACCACCGTCGCCGGTAACGTGCGCCTCGACAAGACCTCCCGCAACGCGCGCCTGGCCCGCGAGTGGGCAGGGCGCGAAGACATCCCGGTGTACGCCGGCGCGCCAAAACCCATGCTGCGCACGCCGATCTATGCGGAGAATATCCATGGCAAGGAAGGTATTTCCGGGGTCGCCGTGCATGAGCCGAAAAAAGGCCTGGCCGAAGGCAATGCCGTTGACTACCTGATCAAGACCCTCAGCACCGCCAAGCCTCACAGCATCACCATCGCCATGCTCGGCCCGCAGACCAACCTGGCACTGGCGTTGACCCAGGCGCCGGAGATCACCCAAGGCATCAAGGAAGTGGTGGTGATGGGCGGGGCGCATTTTAATGGCGGCAATATCACCCCGGTGGCTGAGTTCAATCTGTTCGCGGACCCTGTCGCGGCTGAAATTGTGCTCAAAAGTGGCGTCAAGCTGACTTACCTGCCGCTGGACGTGACCCACAAGGTGCTGACCAGTGACGCGCGCCTGAAACAGATTGCCGACATCAAGAACAATGCGAGCAAGGTGGTGGGCGATATTCTCAATGAATACGTCAAGGGCGACATGGAGCACTACGGCATCCCGGGTGGCCCGGTGCATGACGCTACCGTGATTGCCTACCTGCTCAAGCCTTCCCTGTTCAGCGGCCGTGAAGTCAACGTGGTGATCGACAGCCGCGAAGGCCCGACCTTCGGCCAGACCGTCGTCGACTGGTACGACGGCCTCAAGCAGCCGAAGAACGCATTCTGGGTTGAGAACGGCGACGCCCAGGGCTTCTTCGATCTGTTGACCGAGCGCCTGGCCCGTCTGAAGTAAGGTGTTTGCCGGTCGGCGTTCGCCGGCCGGGTCTTATTCGCGCTCGGGGTTATGAGCGCCCATGTGGTCGGCCGGGTATTTCTCGAATACCTGGCCGATGAACGCCTGTGCGGCCTGAGTGCCGAGCTCCTTGACCAGCAGGTCGATTCCGATGATGGCCAACTCCTCCGGGCTTCCGGGGCTGTAGGAGCTTTGTCCTTGAGGCCACTTGGCTTTGATGTCGGCTTGGAGGGTTACGGTACTCATGGTCGGGGGCTCACGGGGCGGGAAGGCTGGGCAATGCGCTGGAACGCGGTTCTAACCGGGGCAGTTAACCATTTTTGCGTAGCGTTTGGCAGTGCTACTTAGGCATGAGACGTTTCGGGATGAGGCCGATGCTGTGCGACACTGTTACCCCATTCAATTGCCGGGGACACCAGGTGCAGATCGATTTGAACAACCCCGAGAACCTCACGCTGGAAGCCGTGCGCCAGTTGCTCGCGAGTGCCAGTGACGACGAGCACACCCAGTTGCGGGTGACCAAGGGCGGTATCGCGTTTATTTCTTCCGGGAAGGCCGTAGGCGGAGTCGACATCGACGGCCTGCTGTTTCGCCTCGAGACCTGGGCCAAAGGCTCGGGTTATGTCGGTAACGTCGCGGCCAGCGATGAAGTCTGGGTCCGGCAGATTTTCAACGCGCTCCAGCAGAACTGGCCGAAGCCGCCGTTTGACTACATCGATATCTACTGAATTCGTTCATATCTGGTGACGATTGATCCGGCGAATGCTCGCCTTGAGTCAGGCAGACTTGCTCTTAGGCGATTTACGTCTTGAAACCAAACCGCCAGATCGCTGTCGCACGATCTCTGTCCATTTTTTTCATAGGAGGCTTCATGCCTTGGAAGCTCGCATCATTCGGTACTTTGTTGGCAGCACTCGCGTTGGCGGGTTGCAGCACCCCGGGTGCCCCTGAGCCGGGCAAAGATGCCGCCGTTGCCGATGCAGGTCACACTCGCTGCGAGTCGAAGGCTGCCGAATTCGCCATCGGCCAGAAAGCCTCGCCTCAATTGCTGGAGCAGGCGCGTACCCGTGCCGGCGCGCAGAACGCACGTATCCTCAAGCCTAACGACATGATCACCCTGGAATACCGCTCCGACCGTCTGAACCTGAACACCGACGACAACCTGGTGATCACGCGGGTCAACTGCGGCTGATCGCCTCCCGGCTTTTGCAGCGCCCATAAAAAACCCCGTCACATGGACGGGGTTTTTTTTAGCTCAGCGGAGAATTACTCGCCGCGAACCTGTGCAGCTTGCATACCCTTTTGGCCTTTCTCAGCCACGAAGGAAACGGTTTGGCCTTCTTTCAGGCTTTTGAAACCGTCGCTTTCGATAGCTTTGAAGTGTACGAACAGGTCGTCACCGCCACCTTGAGGAGTGATGAAGCCGAAGCCTTTTTCATCGTTGAACCATTTAACGGTGCCGGTTTGGCGATTAGACATGGTGTATCTCCAAGAAACATATATTTTCAGTAGTGCTGTGCTGCTCAGGCCAACTGGGCACACCGGGGTATCATAGTCGAAATGTTCGGCTTGTAAGCCCCCCCAAGGCATTGTTTGCTAATCAATAGCGTTGCGTTTAGTGCCTTGGTTGGCTGAAAGCCCCGATCTACGGGGCTTTGCAGCGAAATACCAGCTGTTAAAAAAAGCCGTAAAAGCTGCGTAATTTGTGCGAAATGGCAGTTTTCAGGCTGTTTTTTCAGTCAAATGGCCGTCTGATCAGTGGTCGTTGTTATTTTTTCTTCACGACTTTGCAGGACGAAATAGCCGCGACAGCTTTGTTTTTGAGCTCGGGGCTGGAGTTCGGGTTAGTCATGAGCTCTTTGATTTCAGCGGTGCTCAATTCGGCATTGATCTTGTCCGCGCCACATTCGCAATGGCTTTTGGCGGTTTTGGCGTCCACGTTTTGTTGGGCTGCCGAGCTGCAATCCTTGATGAAGCTGTCACGGGCGCCTTCAGGCCAGTTCGAAGGGGCGGCGGCGTGCGCGCCAACAGACAAGAAAGCCAGGGAAGCGGCGAGAGCGAGGGTCGAGGTAAAGCGCATCATGAAGTGCTCCTTTGATTCGTGGGCAAACAGCGATTCTCAGCGGGTTTGAGGGCTTTCGTACAGCTCAAGTTCACTTTTACAGGCATCAAACACGGGATTTTATGTTTCATCAGGCGCGGCAGGCGCGATGACCGTTCATCTGTGCTAGCATCCTCTGCTTGGCTATTTCCAGGCGCGCCCATTGCCGCCTTGCCATGTTTTTTGAGTTCACTCCAGTCACTCTGGTTCGATTATCGGTTGGCCGAAAGGCTCCTGCCGCTGTAAGGTAGGCGTTCATCATTGAACGGCCTGGTGTTGGATCTTGTACTGGCTCATCCCAACCCACGTGACCTTTGGTAGGGGTCACCACTAGGAGAGGAGGCGCCATGCCAACTATTACTCTTCCCGACGGCAGTCAACGTTCATTCGATCATTCGGTTTCCGTAGCCGAGGTCGCCGCATCCATTGGTGCAGGTCTTGCCAAGGCCACCGTGGCCGGCAAGGTCGACGGCAAGCTGGTTGACGCCAGCGACCTGATCACTGGTGATGCCAGCCTGCAAATCATCACGCCCAAGGATCAAGAGGGGCTGGAGATCATTCGCCACTCTTGCGCGCACCTGATTGGCCATGCGGTCAAGCAGCTGTACCCAACGGCAAAAATGGTGATCGGCCCGGTCATTGACGAAGGCTTTTACTACGATATCGCCTATGAGCGTCCTTTCACTCCGGACGACCTGGCCGCTATCGAAGCGCGCATGCACGCGCTGATCGAAAAAGATTACGACGTAATCAAGAAGGTCACGCCGCGCGCCGAAGTGATCGACGTGTTCACCGCCCGTGGCGAAGACTACAAGCTGCGTCTGGTGGAAGACATGCCGGACGAACAGGCCATGGGCCTGTATTACCACGAAGAATATGTCGACATGTGCCGTGGTCCGCACGTGCCGAACACACGCTTCCTCAAGTCGTTCAAGCTGACCAAGCTGTCCGGTGCCTACTGGCGCGGTGATGCGAAGAACGAACAATTGCAGCGGATCTACGGCACGGCCTGGGCTGACAAGAAGCAACTGGCGGCCTACATCCAGCGCATCGAAGAAGCTGAAAAGCGCGATCACCGCAAAATCGGCAAGCGCCTGAACCTGTTTCACCTCCAGGAAGAAGCGCCGGGCATGGTGTTCTGGCACCCGAACGGCTGGACCCTGTACCAGGTGCTCGAGCAGTACATGCGCAAGGTTCAGCGTGACAACGGCTACCTGGAGATCAAGACGCCTCAGGTTGTTGACCGCAGCCTGTGGGAGAAATCCGGGCACTGGGCCAACTACGCCGACAACATGTTCACCACGCAGTCGGAAAACCGCGACTACGCCATCAAGCCAATGAACTGCCCATGCCACGTGCAGGTGTTCAACCAGGGTCTGAAGAGCTACCGCGAGTTGCCGATGCGCCTGGCCGAGTTCGGTGCCTGCCACCGTAACGAACCGTCGGGTGCGCTGCACGGCATCATGCGTGTGCGTGGCTTCACCCAGGACGACGCTCACATCTTCTGCACCGAAGAGCAGATGCAGGCTGAATCCGCCGCGTTCATCAAGCTGACCATGGATGTTTATCGCGATTTCGGTTTCACCGAAGTCGAAATGAAACTGTCCACTCGTCCGGAAAAACGTGTTGGTTCCGACGAACTGTGGGATCGCGCTGAATCTGCACTGGCCGCTGCGCTAGATAGCGCGGGCCTTGCGTACGATCTGCAGCCGGGTGAGGGCGCCTTCTACGGTCCGAAGATCGAGTTCTCGCTGAAAGATTGCCTTGGTCGCGTCTGGCAGTGTGGTACCCTGCAGCTCGATTTTAACCTGCCGATCCGTTTGGGAGCCGAATACGTCTCCGAAGATAACAGCCGCAAGCACCCGGTTATGCTGCACCGGGCGATCCTCGGCTCGTTCGAACGGTTCGTCGGTATCCTGATCGAGCACTACGAGGGTGCATTCCCTGCGTGGCTGGCTCCGACCCAGGCAGTGATCATGAATATCACTGATAAACAGGCCGATTTTGCCGCTGAAGTTGAAAAAACTCTCAACGAAAGCGGATTTCGTGCCAAGTCCGACTTGAGAAATGAAAAGATCGGCTTTAAAATCCGCGAGCATACTTTGCTCAAGGTTCCCTATCTTTTGGTTATCGGAGATCGGGAAGTCGAGATGCAGACTGTCGCTGTGCGTACTCGTGAAGGTGCTGACCTGGGCTCGATGCCCGTCGCCCAGTTCGCTGAGTTCCTCGCGCAAGCGGTTTCCCGGCGTGGTCGCCCAGATTCGGAGTAATTATTATTAAGCGTGAAATGAGACAAGATAAACGAGCTGCACCGAAAGCCCCGATCAACGAGAATATCTCGGCACGCGAGGTTCGGTTAATTGGCGCTGACGGCGAGCAGATTGGCATCGTCTCGATTGATGAAGCGCTTCGTATTGCTGAAGAGTCCAAATTGGACCTGGTGGAAATCTCCGCCGATGCAATCCCACCTGTTTGTCGGGTGATGGACTACGGCAAATCGATCTTCGAGAAGAAGAAACAGGTTGCCGCAGCGAAGAAGAACCAGAAGCAGATTCAAGTAAAAGAAATCAAGTTTCGTCCAGGGACGGAGGAAGGGGATTACCAGGTAAAACTGCGCAACCTGGTACGTTTCCTGAGTGATGGGGACAGGGCCAAGGTATCCTTGCGATTCCGCGGCCGTGAGATGGCCCACCAGGAGCTGGGGATGGAACTCCTCAAGCGGGTTGAAGCTGACTTGCTCGAGTACGGTTCGGTCGAACAGCATCCTAAGATGGAAGGACGCCAGCTTATTATGGTCATCGCCCCGAAAAAGAAGAAGTAATCAACAGGGCACGGCAGGCCTTCTGATTATGTTTATCAACTGAATGCGGAGTACCGAACATGCCAAAGATGAAAACTAAAAGTGGTGCTGCTAAGCGGTTTCTGAAAACTGCTAACGGTATCAAGCACAAGCACGCTTTCAAGAGCCACATTCTGACCAAAATGTCGACCAAGCGTAAGCGTCAACTGCGCGGTAGCAGCTTGCTGCATCCGTCTGACGTGGCAAAAGTCGAGCGCATGCTGCGCCTTCGTTAATTTTAGTCAAGAATAGAGGAATAACTCATGGCTCGTGTAAAGCGTGGCGTCATTGCCCGTAAGCGTCACAAAAAAATTCTGAAACTTGCTAAAGGCTACTACGGCGCGCGTTCACGCGTATTCCGTGTTGCCAAGCAAGCGGTAATCAAGGCAGGCCAATACGCCTACCGCGACCGTCGTCAGAAAAAACGTCAGTTCCGCGCTCTGTGGATCGCTCGTATCAATGCTGGTGCACGTGTTAACGGTCTGTCCTACAGCCGTTTCATCGCTGGCCTGAAAAAAGCGTCCATCGAAATCGACCGTAAGGTTCTGGCTGAACTGGCCGTGAACGAAAAAGCGGTGTTTGCTGCGATTGTCGAGAAAGCTAAAGCCACCTTGGCTTAAGTACCCCCGACAGTCACCTTGGGCTGCTCCTGTAGCCCAAGGTGGTAAACGTCATAAATAGGGGAAGAGCCTTCAAGCTCTTCCCCTATTTTGTATCTGGAGTCTGTACATGGAAAACCTGGATGCGCTCGTTGCCCAAGCTCTTGAGGCTGTGCATAGCGCTGAAGATGTAAATGCCCTGGAGCAAATCCGGGTTCACTACCTTGGCAAAAAAGGTGAATTGACTCAGGTGATGAAGACCCTGGGGAATTTGCCGGCTGAAGAGCGTCCGCAAGTCGGCGCGCTGATCAACGTCGCCAAGGAGCGTGTCACCGAGGTGCTCAATGCGCGCAAGGCGTCGCTCGAGGAGGCCGATCTTGCGGCCAAGCTCGCCGCCGAGTCCATTGACGTCACCTTGCCTGGTCGTGGCCAGGCCTCGGGCGGTCTGCATCCGATCACCCGGACTCTGGAACGTATCGAGCAGTTCTTCACCCATATCGGTTACGGCATTGCCGAAGGCCCCGAGGTCGAAGATGACTATCACAACTTCGAGGCGCTCAACATCCCAGGCCATCACCCGGCCCGGTCGATGCACGACACCTTCTATTTCAACGCGAACATGCTGTTGCGCACCCATACCTCGCCGGTACAGGTCCGCACCATGGAAGCGAACAAGCCGCCGATCCGCATCGTCTGCCCAGGCCGTGTGTACCGCAGCGACTCTGATATCACCCACTCGCCGATGTTCCACCAGGTCGAAGGCCTGCTGGTCGATCGCGACATCAATTTCGCCGACCTCAAAGGCACCATCGAAGAGTTCCTGCGGGTGTTCTTCGAGAAAGAGCTGGCGGTGCGTTTCCGTCCATCGTTCTTCCCGTTCACCGAGCCATCCGCTGAAGTCGACATGGAATGCGTGATGTGCAGCGGCAAAGGCTGCCGCGTCTGCAAGCAGACCGGCTGGCTGGAAGTGATGGGCTGCGGCATGGTTCACCCTAACGTGCTGCGCATGTCCGGGATCGACCCGGAAGAGTTCTCGGGCTTTGCCTTCGGCATGGGCGTTGAGCGCCTGGCCATGCTGCGTTACGGCGTGAACGACTTGCGTCTGTTCTTCGACAACGACTTGCGGTTCCTCGCGCAATTTCGCTAGTCGTAACGAATCTTTAGGAGAGCAGGATGAAATTCAGTGAACAATGGCTGCGTGGCTGGGTAAGCCCGCAGGTAGATCGCGACGAGCTGGTTGCTCGTCTGTCGATGGCCGGCCTTGAGGTCGATAGCGTAACGCCGGCCGCCGGTGTTTTCACCGGCGTGGTGGTGGGCGAGGTGCTGAGCACCGAGCAGCACCCCGATGCCGACAAGCTGCGTGTGTGCCAGGTCAGCAATGGCGTGGAAACCTTCCAGGTCGTGTGCGGAGCGCCAAACGTGCGCCCGGGCCTGAAGATTCCGTTTGCCATGATCGGCGCCGAACTGCCGGGCGACTTCAAGATCAAGAAAGCCAAGCTGCGTGGCGTTGAGTCCAACGGCATGCTGTGTTCCCAGGCCGAGCTGCAAGTCGGCGAGGGCAACGATGGCCTGATGGAACTGCCGGCCGATGCGCCAGTGGGCCAGGACATTCGCGTTTACCTGGAACTGGAAGACGCCAGCATCGAGGTCGACCTGACCCCGAACCGGGGTGACTGCCTGTCCCTCGCCGGTCTGGCCCGTGAAGTGGGCGCGCTGTACAACGCCCCGGTCACCCGCCCGGTGGTGGCCGCAGTCGCTGCAGTCCACGACGAAGTGCGCCCTGTCGACGTACTGGCGCCAAACGCCTGCCCACGTTACCTGGGTCGTGTGATCCGCAACGTCGACCTGTCCAAGCCAACCCCGCTGTGGATGGTTGAGCGCCTGCGTCGCGCCGACGTGCGCAGCATCGATGCCGCCGTGGACATCACCAACTACGTGATGCTGGAGCTGGGCCAACCGCTGCACGCCTTCGATCTTGCCGAAATCAATGGCGGCATCCGCGTGCGCATGGCCGAAGAAGGCGAGAAGCTGGTATTGCTCGACGGCCAGGAAGTCAGCCTGCGCGCTGACACCCTGGTAATTGCCGACCATTCCCGCGCCCTGGCGATTGCCGGCGTGATGGGTGGCGAGCACAGCGGCGTGTCCGAAACCACCCGCGATATTTTCCTTGAGAGCGCATTCTTCGACCAGATCGCCATCGCTGGCAAGGCCCGTTCCTACGGCCTGCACACCGATGCGTCGCACCGCTACGAGCGTGGCGTGGACTGGAAACTGGCCCGTGAAGCCATGGAGCGCGCCACTGGCCTGCTGCTGGAAATCACTGGCGGCGAAGCCGGCCCGATCACCGAGACCGTCAACGAGCAGTTCCTGCCGTCGATTGCACCGATCACCCTGCGCGCCAAAAGCGTCGAGCAAATGCTTGGCCTGGTGATTGAACCTGCGCAGATCGAGCAACTGCTGTCCGCACTCGGCCTGGGTATTTCCGCCAGTGGGGAAGGGCAGTGGCACGTAGAAGTGCCAAGCCATCGTTTCGATATCAGCCTGGAAGTCGACCTGATCGAAGAGCTGGCCCGCCTGTACGGCTACAACCGCCTGCCGGTTCGTTACCCGCAAGCGCGTCTGGCACCGCAACCCAAGGCCGAAGCGCGTGCGCACCTGCCAGAGTTGCGTCGCCTGCTGGTTGCCCGTGGCTACCAGGAAGCGGTGACTTATAGCTTCATCGATCCAAAGCAGTTTGAGCTGTTCAACCCAGGTGTTGAGCCGTTGCTGTTGGCTAACCCGATCTCAAATGACATGGCTGCCATGCGCTCGTCGCTGTGGCCGGGGCTGGTTAAGGCACTGTCCCATAACCTGAACCGTCAGCAAGACCGCGTGCGCATGTTCGAAAGCGGCCTGCGTTTTGTCGGCCAACTCGACGGCCTCAAGCAAGAGCCGATGCTGGCGGGTGTTGTCTGCGGTAGCCGCCTGCCAGAAGGCTGGGCACAGGGCCGCGATGGCGTGGACTTCTTCGACGTTAAAGCCGATGTGGAAGCGGTTCTGGGCTTTGCCGGTGCACTGGATGATTTCACGTTTGTGCCTGGTAGCCACCCGGCATTGCACCCGGGCCAGACTGCACGTATCGAGCGCGAAGGGCGTTTGGTGGGTTTTGTCGGTGCTATCCACCCTGAGCTGTCGAAAACCCTGGGTCTGGACCGTCCGGTGTTTGTTTTTGAGCTGGTTCTGGCTGAAGTGGCGTCGGGCAAGATGCCTAAATTCAGCGAGTTGTCGCGCTTCCCTGAAGTGCGTCGTGACCTCGCGCTGATCGCCGACCGTGAAGTGGCCGCCACTGCCGTTCTGGACGTAATCCGTGAAAATGCAGGGGAATGGCTGACAGACCTCAGGCTATTTGACGTCTATCAGGGTAAAGGCATTGATCCGCATAGAAAAAGCCTTGCAGTTGGCTTGACCTGGCAGCATCCATCGCGCACTCTTAATGACGATGAGGTGAATACCACGACACAAAATATCCTCACCTCGCTCGAACAAAGGTTGAACGCCACGTTAAGGAAGTGACGTATGGGGGCTTTGACGAAAGCTGAGATGGCGGAACGTCTGTACGAAGAGTTGGGTCTGAACAAACGCGAAGCCAAGGAATTGGTCGAGCTGTTCTTTGAAGAAATTCGGCACGCTCTGGAAGACAACGAACAGGTCAAATTGTCCGGTTTCGGCAATTTTGACCTGCGGGACAAACGCCAGCGGCCTGGCCGCAATCCAAAAACGGGAGAAGAAATCCCGATCACGGCTCGCCGTGTGGTCACCTTTCGTCCAGGGCAGAAGTTGAAGGCCCGAGTTGAGGCTTATGCTGGAACCAAGTCATAACGACGAACTACCCGTCATCCCAGGCAAACGCTACTTCACCATTGGTGAAGTCAGCGAGCTCTGTGCGGTCAAGCCGCACGTGCTGCGCTATTGGGAGCAGGAGTTTCCTCAACTCAACCCCGTCAAACGCACCGGGAACCGTCGGTATTATCAGCGCCAGGATGTGCTGATGATCCGACAGATCCGTGCGTTGCTGTACGACCAGGGGTTCACCATCAGCGGCGCGCGCCAGCGTATGTCCGGTGATGAAGCCAAAGACGACACCACCCAATACAAGCAAATGATCCGCCAGATGATCTCCGAACTCGAAGATGTGCTGGTGGTTCTGAAGAAGTGATACAAGCTTTTAAAATACTTCCACATTTCAAAAGCTTGCGGTATATTCCGGATCGCTTCGTTACGAAGCAAACCCAGTAACACGCCTAGTCGGGGCGTAGCGCAGTCCGGTAGCGCACTAGCATGGGGTGCTAGGGGTCGAGTGTTCGAATCACTCCGTCCCGACCATATAATTCAAAGGGTCGCGAGATTCATCTCGCGGCCCTTTTTTATGTCTGGTCGTTTTTACCCCCACAAAACGACTGGCTCTGGGTGGAGTCCTCAGCTGATACAAAGGCCAGAGTTTGTCCCGGAAGGCACAAGCAGCACGTCAATGTGTCCAGTCAGACCTTCAGGCAGAACGCACGTTTACGCAGAGCTGTCCGTTCTTGATCAGTTAATCGTTGCTCTGAAATCGCGAACAGGACCCTTGCTTGGACTGATAGGGCTAAGTGCGCAGGCAGAAGTGTTCGAAAGATGTTGAATGGGTGTGAGCTCGACTTCGGATGGTCGCGTGATTCGCGACTCGGGCATGAGGATCCTCAGAGTCGGATTTTCGTTTTCATGTGCTTATCTAGGCGACACGCTTGGTCGGCTGACGTTCGCATATGGCTTTACCGTACGGAGGGATGAAGCGTATCGTGCTGGCAAAAGGACATGGATAGATATTTGCCTCGCAAGGATGACGTTTCTTCTCTGAGCGCCCATCTCTTCGGTGCATATCCTTAGCATCCTGCTTAAGGATCAGGCATCCAGACATTCCTAAAAACATCGTTGGAGCAAGCTTGCCGGGATGTCCCGCGTTTCTTCCTGCGTAAGCGCTTGATAGCGCATAAAAGCTAACTTAAAGGCTGAAATGTGGACTTTTCGACATTATTAAAATTGTGGGATGACGCCAGCACTGCTCAGCTAATGGCTCCGCGTGTAGTCATGGTGGCAGTGGCGGCTTTGTGCCTATGGTATATCGGAAGATATTTCATCCCATCGTTCGTGCTGAGTCGAAGGCTCAAGTCGCTTAGGCGTAGTATTACTGCTATCAAGGCAAAGTCGCCTGATCAGCTCCAAGCAGAGCTGGAGAAAGTATTCAGTGCGACAAAACTGAAGCATCTTTGGAAGGAGTATTCAGAAACTCTTCACAATCAGTTCGAATATTACGAAGGCGAGGAGCGTCTCGTGCGCTCCCGTGCGACCACTGTCGCGGCAAATTTTTTTACAGGTCAGAGTGTCGTCGATACACCGTTGGCTACTGAGTTCTTCAAGCACCTGCCGGGCATTCTGACAGGTGTTGGCATTGTCGGAACCTTCTTTGGCCTGATGTTAGGGTTGCAGCACTTTGATCCAAGCACGCCGGAGCTGGTCAATTCGAGCGTGGACAAACTCCTGAAGGATGTACTCTTTGCCTTCATTGGTTCATTCCTTTCCATCATGGCGTCGATCATCGTCACGGTTTCGGAAAAGTGGCGATTAGGGCGCTGTTACAAGCACCTTGAATCGCTAAATGAGTCAATCGATAGCTTATTCGACAGTGGAGTTGGCGAGGAATATCTTGCTGCGCTCGTAAGGTCCAGTGCTGAAAACTCGGTCCAGACCCGCCAGCTTAAAGACAGCCTGGTTACAGACCTTCGGGAAATGCTGCAAAACCTCGTCGATACGCAGGTCCGCGAAAGCCTCAAGTTGGCAGACACATTATCTACGACCTATCGTGACTCCGGGCAGCTGTTGGCGGATCAGGTCAGCAGTGCCATTGAAAACAGCTTGAAGTCGCCATTAGAAGCGATTGCCGGGGCGGTACAGGCTGCTAGCGGCGATCAATCCGGCCAAGTGCAGAACCTGCTTCAGGATGTTCTGGTGGCTTTCATGAACAAGCTGGAAGGCACTTTCGGCCAGCAGTTCAATGGCCTGAACGAAATGATGGGCCAGTCCGTTGCTGCCATGCAGTCAATGCAGCAAGGATTCTCCAGCCTCATTCAAGACATGCGCTCGGCCAGTGAAAGCTCGAATCAGAGCAGCTCAGCAATGATTGCACAGCTGCTGACCGACATGCAGACCGGCCAAAGAGCCATGCAGGCTGGCATGAACGAAATGCTGACGAATCTGCAGTCGTCCATTGTCCGCATCGGCAGCGAGGGCGAAGACGCTGGCGCGCGCATGGCACAGCAGTTGGAAAAAATGTTCTCCGACAGCGAAGCTCGTCAGCTGGCGATGGCCGAGAGTCTTCAGTCGTTTGTCGACTCAATCCAAAAAAACATGGGTCAAGGCCAACAAGAAACCATGGCCAAGATTGCAGCCTCTGTAGAGGTGCTCGGCGAGCAGCTTTCTACTGTTTTCAAAAAACTGGAAAGTGGGCGCGAACAAATGGATCAGTCCAATCGCGTTGCACAAGCAGAGCTTCATCAAGGCACTCGCGAATTGGTGGGCGGGTTGGACGAGCAGGTCAAAACGCTGCTGCAGTCTGTCGCTGAGCAAAATAAAGCCTCGCAAGAAAACGTCAAGGTATTAAGCGCGCAAACCGAACAGCATCTGCAAAGCATGCAACTAGGTGCAGACAAAATGAGAGCCGCAGCTGAGCGCTTTGAAAATGCTGGACTGAGTGTATCGAGGGCGAGTGAATCGACGGCTGGTTTGCTAGGCACTGTTCAAGGGGCTGGTACCGAGCTTGCTCAGGCCTCTCGAGAGTTGAACAGCGTCGTTGCGGACTATCGCAACAACCGTGAAGCGTTGAGCAAAACACTAATCGTCATCGAGGGTGTGGTGGCCAGCGCGCAAGTTGAGGCCAGCGGACGTGCTCAATATCTCCAGGATTTGAAGCAACAGTCGGAACGCATGCAGTCGCTCAATCGCGAGGTTCATGAGTACCTGGAAAACATCAGTGGTGTTTTGGGTGATGGTTTCAAAGAGTTTGGCGACGGCATGGACAGAGTACTCCGGCAGACGTTGGGTAGTCTGGATACGGAGCTTGATAAAGCTGTTAAAAGTTTGGCTGGCGGCGTCGACGGTGTGAAGGAAAGCATTGAAGACTTCGGCGACATCATGGAACGAATTCGGCAGTAACGGAGGCTGACATATGTTTGGTAAACAAATGTCTTCGGTGGCCCGAGCCAAGGATGAAGCGGAGAAGCCGTTCTGGATTTCTTTTGCCGACCTGATGACGGCCATGATGATTCTGTTTCTCGTAGTGATGGTCGCGGCCCTGAGTTCGGTCACCCAGAGAATCAATCAAGCGGAGCAAGGCGAGAAGCAGCGCAGTCGCGACATTAGCCAGCTCTGCGAGCATTTGCAGCTCAAGGCTAAACACTCGAATGCAACCATCATCGTCGACTGCAAAGACAATCGCATCAGCTTCGGTGAGGCGGGACGTTTTGGGCATAACCAGTACTCATTGAGCGATGAGGGTCAAAGCGCCCTTCAGGGCGTAGTGCCACTTATTCTTGATGCTGCCGATAGCGAAGAAGGACGTAAGTGGTTCAAACAGGTCGTTATCGAGGGGTTTACCGATACCGTCGGCTCGTACCTATACAACCTGCACCTGTCCTTACAACGGTCCGAGTGGGTGATGTGTAGCTTGCTTGATAGTCGCAGCCCTCTGCAAATTGGCCTTTCAGCTGAAAGGCAACAGCAGATCAGATCGATGTTCCTAGCGGGTGGTGTTTCTTTCAACAACGCAAAGGACACCAACGAGGCAAGCCGCCGAGTTGAACTGAGAATGCAGTTCTACGGTTTGAAGGAGAAAGAGGAAAATCTCAAACCAGACGTTCCAGTATTCGCCAGCACAGTGTCCGAGAAATGCCAGTTGGCGATGACGCGATGACCAGTGCATTAGCCAAGCTGTCGTCAGCTATAGCGCTCGGGCTCGCTGCCCGTAGAAGTGCGATCAGTTCTGAACCGTTGGCTCGCTTTCCTAGAATGGAAGCTGCCAGTGCTGATTTATATGACCGGTTTGAGCGGGCAGAGAAAGCGTTGCCACCGCCTCAGGAAAAACGTAGAGCCGCCATCAATAAGTTCAGGAATGTCCTGCCTCTGACGTCTTCCGAGTGGCGCATGGTCTTCGCCGGTCTCGCAGATAAAAGCGAGCGTGTAGGACCCATTCTTGAGGACGAGCAACTTTATGGTCGAATCCATATCGAGGTCAGTCAGCGGATCGAAAAACGGCGCCTGAGCCGCCGCGATTGGCTGGCGCTTTGTTTCAGCTACTTCGGTTACGAGTCCGATAAGCCCGACACAAATCCCGTCTGGTGCTTGTTGCAAGGCGACATCCGCAAGGGTTTCGCTTGTGTAAAGGCTCAACAAACTCGTGAAAAAGAATGGATGCGCATCGTCCAGCATCATAAGGAGCTGTTTTCCGAGCGGGCGGGAGAGACGCTTGGCGAGCAGATGTTCAATGGCGAAATCAGTGATCTCTCAGTGCTGCAAACGATCGCGCAGATCCCTAACAACAGTTGGTTATGGCACCGGATATTTAGCGTATTACTGTCTCGAATCTTCAATTTGGACGACGAAGAGTTCTCGAAACGATTCCCCGACTTCATAGAGATCGGACGTCAGCATCCGACATACATGAATGCGCTCCTCAGCGCTTGCCTGACGCGTTATCACGCAGCGACGTATCGGGAAAAACCGTCGTCCCTTCTCAAACAGACTGCTTTGGATAACTGGGGCAGCCCACAGATTCGTTCCAAACAAAACAGCTGGCTTCATTACGTGGAGAAAGACGTTTGTGCGATGGTGGTCGCGTGGTTTGCGAAAGAAGACCTTGAGCACTTCTTCAATCTGTTGAAAGGTGATGCCGACGTTGACCATTCGCGTCTTTACTACTGGCTTCGTTTTGCAAATCAGATGAGCTACACCCGCATTGTCATGGGATTAGACGCTTGGGGTGATCGAAGTAAAGACTTCGTCCATTTTCGTGAAAAAAATAAGGGGCGTTTCAGTCGCTTGGGAGGCGCTCCTAGCCACAACAATGCCGTGGTCATGCAGATAGGGAATTATTTTTTTGTAGAGTTTTCCGGCACAGGTAACGCCTGCTATGTGTATGAGGCAATTAAATCACCGTTCAATCCGGACAAATCTCAATTAGAACTTGGGGAGCTTAAACAACCGCCCAGAGCTTTGGCGCGCATGCGCCACTCACCGGCTCCCAGCAGTCCAACTCGAATCGAGGGTTGGTTGAGCAAATTTGATGATGAACTTCAGCGACTAGGGATCTCGATTCAAACGCAGTCTGGGTTTGGGCCGTACTCATCCTCAAAGCAAAAGTTGACGAGCTTGGACGAACAAGTCCGAGATGCCGTGAAAACGGTTAGATACAAAATCCACGACTCCCGCGGCAAGGGTGGTGCCTTCCAAGTCTACTTGGACAGCCATGACCCCCCCGCTATAGCCGCCCTTCAACGCCTAGGCTTCAAGCCCGTCAACAATCAGCCACTGAGATTCTGGAGGCAGTAATGCTCAAGCGTTTTCTATCTGGAAAAGGCCTGCTGCCGAAGTCCGGTGAGCTCAATAATTTGCCGACGTACTCGATAGAGGAGCAGGGATTGTGTTTCCCGCTGAGCCTTGCCGAGAGTACTGAGTTTTGGCCACTGGCAAGTTACCTCGATCAGCTCGAAGAGGAAGAGTTCGTATCCCAACTCAGTGATCGATGGCTACTGCCGTGGGACGAGCTTTATCGACTATTGAATGACGAAGGACACGTCAGCAGCGTACCGTTGCTCGGATTGCCAAAGCAGTCGAACTTTACCCCGCAGCTCACTAGCCAAGGCAGTCTTGCTTCGAACGATTTCAAGGTATCGATAGGTGCTTGGCGCGATAACGAATCCGCCGCTACAGGGCAAACCAAACGCACGGGCGCAGTCCTCACGCATGGCGATAAAATCGAGCTGCTGCCTGAGGCAACTTATCAATTGGTGAGTGCTGTTCGGCAGCTCCATTTATCGCAACAAGAAAGCCCTGGCGAACTTACCAACCAGATTGGTTGGGCCAGCGTCCGCAAGCTGGCCCGCAAGGCTGGCGCAGGTATGGATGGTTTTCTCGAAAAAACCGTTGTGGTCAGGCCCGATAATCTTCGTCTCAATCCACGTAAATCGAGCGTAGGCAATACGCCAGTCATCGAGCTGGAACCTACTTTCGACGGGCAGCCGGAAAATTGGCTGGAAAGTTTCGATGCCCACAAACAAGTGCAGGATCGTTACCGAGTCACCGGGGCTGACGGATCATTGACCCATGTGCTGATCGAGCCGGAAGTTAAATCGGTGCTCGATTATGTGCGTTCACTGCACGGACGCCGGGTGGCGGGCGACCATGCGCTTTCATTTATCCGGAACCCCTATAGTGCCTTGGGTGATAGTGCCAGTCAGGTGCTGGACGCTGATACCTATGAAAGCGACCTGGCGAACGCTGGTATCTTCTTTCACCGTTTTCATCTTGAACCCGAGCTCAACGACGATACCGGTCTGCGCATTCAGCGCATTAACCTGACCCTTGAGCCCATTTCACCAACGCCGCAAGCATCGATAGAGCTGCCGTTCAACGAAGCCCATGAGTTTGCTCCCTTCGTGCATGAGCTTCAGTTGAAGCTGGCTGCAGGCATGCCGGCGGGCTTCTGGCAGGGTTACGAGCTTGAATTAAGCGACTTCGATTTACGCCAATTGGCAGGCATCAGTGAGTTGCTTAGACGCTGGCAGAACGAAGCGGCTGGCGCGGAGTTCGACGCAGTGTTGGATTTGTCGCTGTATGGCGATCGTGTCACTGGCATCGGCGAAGCAGAGCGCATCACGTCACCTTTTCTGGTCAAGGAGGCGACAGAAAACTGGTTGCCTAAAGACCTCGCGGATTTAGGCATCGACGCCGAAATCCTCGGGCGCTGGGATCCGTCGGATCGGGCTCAGTTTGATGAGTTCGAGCAACGGCTGGACGAGGCTCGCGCGGCAGGTGATGAGACGGTGCTGATGCCACTCTCCGACACGCCGCTTTCCATCTCGGCGGCAGAGCAGCTATTTGATGCCTGGTCCAAAAAGATATCCATACCCGAGACCCGGATTTCGAGTCTTGACGAAAAAGTAGGCCGTGCGGTACTCCAAATAGGTCATAACATCGACGAGCCAACGTACGTTCAAGTACGTCAGCAAGCCCTACGAGCAGCACTCGATGCTCGGCCTGAGCTGCCGAGCCTGCTAAGACCCGACGTCATCTTGAGAGAACATCAGTTACAGGGCGTTGCATGGCTTCAACATCTCTTCCGGCTTTCGCCAACAGACGTCTCAGGTTGCTTGCTCGCCGATGACATGGGCCTGGGCAAAACCATACAACTGCTGACGTTTCTGGTCTGGTATCTGGAGCGATATCCTCAAGACAAGCCGACCTTGATCGTTGCGCCGGTTTCATTGCTCGATAACTGGGAGCGAGAGCTGCACCGGTTCTTCTTTGCTGACGCACTCCCAGTCCTGAAGCTTTACGGCTCGGCTTTGAGCGCGGTGAAGTTCAAGAAAGACGAGATTCCCGCCGACTTGAAGGCGAAGGGTATCAAGAACCTGCTTCGCCCGGGCTGGGTTGGCGGTGCACGTATCGTACTGACCACCTATGAAACGCTTCGTGACCAAGAGTTTTCCCTAGCTCGCCAGCAATGGTCGATCGTCGTGTGCGACGAAGCTCAGAAACTGAAGAACCCTGCCGCTCTGGTGACTCAGGCAATCAAGGCTGTTCCGGCTCGATTCCGGGTCGCTTGCACCGGGACGCCAGTGGAAAACTCCCTGATTGATCTTTGGTGCCTGTTCGACTTCATCCAGCCAGGCTTCCTTGGCGGGTTGAACCAGTTTGGTCGGGAGTACCAGCGACCCATCGAAGCTGCACTTGAGCGAGACACCGTTGCCTTGGAACGCTTGCGTGAGCTGATTGAGCCGCAAACCCTGCGCCGCACCAAACAAGACATCGCCAAAGACCTGCCCGCGAAAATCGAAGACAAGGGTTGCCGTTCACTGTCGATGCACACCCTACAGCGAAATCTTTACCTCTCGGAAATTTCGGCCTATAGCCAGAAGCAACAGATCGAAGAACAGCTTGATCAGAAAACCTCCGGAATGCTCGGCCTGCTGCACAAGCTCAAACTCATCTGTGCTCACCCCTATAGTGTTCAGCCGGACAAACGCCTGCGTGACAACTCGCCGAAACTGCGCTGGCTGATCGATACCCTGGAGTCCATCAAAAAGGCCGGGAAAGGTGACAAAGTCATTCTTTTTACCGAACTGCGTGATATCCAGCGTGAACTTCAACACGCTATTCAGGAGCATTTCGGATTCCGCGCCACCGTGATCAACGGCGATACAAGCACCAGCAGCCAGAGCGCAAATAGCCGACAAAAACTGATCGACCAGTTCCAGGGGCAGGCGGGATTCTCTGTGATTATCCTCTCGACTATTGCCGTTGGTTTTGGTGTCAACGTTCAGGCTGCCAACCACGTCATCCACTTCACCCGATGCTGGAACCCGGCCAAAGAAGATCAAGCCACCGACCGTGCGTATCGGATCGGGCAGGAGAAGGATGTTTACGTGTATTACCCAACAGTGCGCGATGCAGCGATGCCGACGTTTGAAGCGACGCTGGATGAGCTGTTGAGCAAGAGACGGGCGTTGGCGAGGGATATGTTGAGCGGCTCCGGGGATATTCAAGCCAGTGACTTTGAACGAGTGCTCGGGGTCAGTTGAGGCAAAATGAGCGGCAAGGGCCGCCGCTCACTGTTCAGATCAGGTATTGGCCGCACTTTCCACTGGCAGTGTAGCCAACTCGCTTTCCATCTCTTCATCATCTCCCACCGCTGAAGCGGGTAGACGCTTGGACACCGTAACGCCTAAGGCGACGAACTTGTCCACGGTTTTGGTCAGGCTTCCGTGATCTCCTTTCAGTGTATTGACGCTTTCTGTGTAGCTTTTCTGAACCGTTGCGATCTGATTGCCGAGCTTGTCCATTTTTTCCACAAAGATTCGCAACTTGTCGTAGACCTTGCTCGCCATCGTGGCAAGTTGCAGCGTGCTGCTGTTTTGACGTTGGATACTCCACAGATTCGATACGACCCTTAATACCGGGAGCAAGGTGGTGGCGGTAATTATCGCAATACGTTTTTCATAGGCTGCCTGGAATACCCCCGGACTGTGCTCAGCCGCTACTAGGTACGCGGGCTCAACCGGCATGAATAAAAACACAAAGTCGGGAGAGTTGATTCCGTTAAGGTCGGTGTATTTCTTATCGGACAACCCGTTGATGTGGTTCTTCAACGCCAAAACGTGAGCGGACAGGGCTTTGGTGCGATCTTCGTCGGTTTCGGCGGCGACGTACTCCGTATAGGCCACCAGCGACATTTTGCTGTCAATGATGATGTGTTTGCCTTCAGGTAAATTGACCACGAAGTCTGGTCGATTGTTTCCTGCATCGTCGTCCTTGAAGTTCGCCTCGCGGTGGTACTCGAACCCTTTGCGCAGCCCTGCTTGCTCGAGCAGCATTTCTACCTTTTGCTCGCCCCAGGTGCCTTGAAGTTTTTTGTCGCCTTTGAGCGCCTTGGTAAGGTTTGACGCCTCGGTTGTGATTTGGACGTTCAACTCCATCAGCTTGACCAGCTCGCTTTTCATCGAGCTTTGGCCTTGGACGGTATCGGAGTGAACCTGATCCACCCGCTGACGGAATGATTCGAGCTGGTCCTTGAACGGTTTTAGCAGAGTGTCCAGCCCTTGACGGCTTTGTTCCGAGAAGCTCTGCTGTTTGCTGTCGAAAATCTGATTTGCAAGGTTCTGAAACTCCTGCTTGAGTTGGACTTTGTTATCTTCCAACAGCTGCAGTTTCTCTGCAGCTGAGTGCTGGTCGCGCTGGTGGCGCATATTTATTTCGGCAAGACTCTGCTTCGCAAGGCTGAGTTCATCTCGCGTATCGGCTAGTTCTTTATCTCGTTGGGCCAATGTGTTGCGCAGCGTGTCCAATTGCTCCTTTTGTTCTGCTGCCTGCCCCAATTGTTCGCGCTGCTTTTTGAATTCTTCCTGGGCATTGTCGAGACGACTTTGGAGGTCCTTATTGGCGGTTTTTACTTCCATTAGCTGATGCGCTTGTTCCGCGCTTTGACCTAGATGCTCACCTTGTTTTTGCAGTTGTAGTTGAGCTGCGTCAAAACGCGCTTGCTGCTGCGTCAGCGCCTGCTTCAACTCATCCAACTGCCGAGTCTGCTCCTGGCCTTGGCCAAGCTCTTGTTTTAATTCGCCGAGCTGTAGCCGGAGTAGGTTCGTTTCCACACTGTGTTTTTCAATGAGAGCGGTGGCCTCTGCGAGTTGCTGCGCTTTATCGAGCGTGCGTTGCTTCTCGGCCTCCAGCGAAGTCTTGAACTCGCTGAGCTGAATGCTGAGCTGCTTCTCGATCTCTCGATGGTTCACCAATGCTTCACTGGCCAGTTTCAGTTCATTTTGATGTTCCGATTGCTCATGGAACATTTGCTGCTCACGTTGCCGAGAAAGCGCAACATCGTTCAGCAATTGCTGGTGTTCAGCTTGATGACTGGATTGTATTTCGGAGAATTGTTGAGCCAGCTTGCCTGCCGCGATACGGCTATTGATCCAGAAACCGATCCCCAGAAACAGCAAGCTGAAGAGTCCGATCAGGGCCGGAATGAGATATTGTTGTGCCATCGGTACGTCCTTTTATCGCTGGGGTGGATTGCAAAATGATGGCACGGAGCTGGTCGACTGAGAACTGTTAAATATCGACCTGGTTTTAATCGAAGGTAAGCTTCTCGGAGATTTCGATGTTTAAGTGTTAGCCGGTGGGCCACAATACTCGATTAAAAACAAATCATTTCGTGCTGGCCGGTAAATAGGTCCAGGTTAAGCAAAGCGGAGCCGGCGGTGATTACTCATCATCAGCCCAGCGGGGAAGCATCGCAGTGTTTTCTGCGTCTAGCATCGGATCAATGCAGCGCAGTTTCTTCCGCTTATTTTTCCACGGAATGACTCTGTGCAAAAAGAATTGCGGTCGAGATATCGAGCGATATGGAAGCAAACGACTTCATCAGCAAGGATTGCGGCAGTGCCCAATCCCACTTTTCGCGCAGCATGTTTTCCACCTCCGAAAGTATCGAATCTAGATCAGCAGCATCCAGGCTTCCGACTTCCTTCATTGCCATTTGGGTTCGACCGATGTCGGCGTCAACCTCAATGGCAAGGCCTGCGTTATCACAAGAAAGGCCGACATGATTGAGTAACAAGCGCAGTGCATCGTTGGCATGATCACCTAGCCAGCTCATCAGATAACACTTACCGCCCGACTCAACTATGTAGCGCTTACCAAGTCCCAGCGAAACAAATGTCTTTCGAGCCTCGTCGAGAAGCTCTTGAGCCCCTTGATCAATAAAGGGGCAGGGGAGTGTGTCTGCCAAGACGGCTCGCATTTCTTGGCGTACGTTGTCATGCACCATCGCACCCAGACCATCGAACTGAGGAGGGGCGCCACCGCGTGCAGCTGAAACGATGATGACTTTGGCCTGGAGATCAACATCACGAACCTGCCACCTCCGGCCTCCGAAAATAATGCGCTGATCCTTGGTCAGTGGACGGCTTACCGGCACAGATCCCAGTGCCCTACCATCGCATACAAGGCGAAATTCTTCGTCGCTGGTGAATGCGCTGTAGAACTCATAGTGGTTGATCAATCGCTCTCCAACCGTCCCAGGAAGCAGCAATCCTGAGCTGTCCTGAACAATGAGCTCATGCTCTCCGAGCGCCTTGAGCAGCTTCACAAAGTCTGGTTTCTCAACTTTTGGAAACGCTCCCTCAGCAATCAAACTTTTCCAGAGATCTGCAGCAGATGCACCGCCGCACTGGGCAATCACTGAAAGACATTGTTGAACGAGGGTGGACGCGTGAATGCCTTGAGCCCTGGGAGGTTCAAACCACCCCTTAGCCAGCAGTCGAACCATGGAAATGGTTTGAACCAACCCTTGGCGCAGTTGATCCGAGAGGCTCGATCCATCTTTGAGTGGCGATTCCTTGCAGTAAATGCGCAGCGTTGCTTTTTCTCCTGGGCGCCTTCCCGATCGCCCTAGACGTTGTCGCAGACTCGCCACCGATGGTGGGGCACCAATCTGCACGACTGTTTTGATGCTGCCGATGTCTATGCCGAGCTCAAGCGTCGTAGTGCAAATCGCGGATGCCGCGTGAGTCCCTGCCTTGAGAGCATGCTCAGCTTGCTCACGTAAGTCCTTCGAAAGGCTACCGTGATGAGGCCAGAATTCGTTCGGCACGCCGTCTCTCTCGCAGCGCCGACGCAGTTGATCTGCGTACCATTCAACCTGCGACCGACTGTTTGGGAAAATTAGGTTATTACTGCCCCGTAACACCTTGTAAAGATGATCAGCGATCGCGAAGTCTGGGCTTGCCTCGTTCTCTGTCTCGTCTTCATTTCCCTCTTGCTCAGAAAGTTTCATGGGCTTCTTCTTGAGCTCGCTCATGGGTGGCTGAATGTAACCACGAACTTGCACCTGGAGAGTCTGGTTGGAGCTTTTTGATTCAATGACGGTAACGCCATCGGCATTTCCCGGACGCAAAAATTCCGACGCCATCTTCATGTCGCCGAGGGTGGCTGAGAGCCCGACTCTAGGGAGACGGTGCCCGGCAACAAGTTCTACCCGATGCATCAGTGACTGAAGTTGCTTGCCTCGTTCGCTACCGATGAACGCATGCAGCTCATCCACGACGATATAGCGCAGGTGCTGGAACACCCCGCCAAGACTAGAACCGCGGTTGACGAACAGGGCTTCAAGGGATTCAGGAGTGATCAGAAGCACCCCCTCAGGGGACTTCAAAAAACGATGTTTTTTGCTTGAGGAGATGTCCCCGTGCCAAGCCACTACGGGAATCTCAAGTTGCTCACAAAGACGGCTTAACCTGTCCCACTGGTCGTTGATCAGGGCCTTGAGCGGGCTGATATACAGCGCCGAACCGGGTGGGTCATCATGATTCAGCAGATTGGTGAGGATGGGAAGAAAAGCGGCCTCGGTTTTGCCTGCCGCCGTTGCTGCGGCGATGATGACATCCTGATCGGCATCCACCAGCACAGGTACCGCCCATTCCTGGGCGTCGCGCAAAGAAGTCCAGCCTTCCGCCCAAACCCATCGCTGGATTCGGGACTCAAGTTGATCGAAACCCGATGACTCAGAGTGTGAAGGTGGCAAGTTCATCGTCCGCATCGACTTTGGTATCATCTTCGCCGCCTGAGTCCCTGGCGACCTCGACAGCTCCAAGCAGCATCCGCCAATCGGCGCCCGGGTTTTGCTCCAAGATGGCGAGCAGGTTGATGAACGCTGTGATCGTGGTGCGCGGCGTACGGAAGTAGGCTTCCCCCAAGCGCTGATTACAATGCGCCATAAACAGTGGGAGCGCCTCGTCAGGCAGTAAGTACTTTTCAGCATCTCCGCCAGCGTATACGTGACGAAGTTTCTGAAGCAGTACGTAGAAGTCTTCCGGGGTCAGGCTGGTCAGGCGAATGACCGGCCCCGACAGATCCACCAATCCTGATTTTGCAAACGAGTTCTCGGCCAATCGAGATTGCAGGGCAGGGTAGCTGAATAGCCCCCGACGAGTGTCCATCAAAAACTCAGGAGTGCCACCTAAAACGAAACCAAGCCCTTCGGACGATCCCTGCAGAGAGTCGTTGAGAATACGGAGGATCTGTTCGTAATTGGCATTACGAGCTTGGGTATTGGCCAGTTTGTAGAGGTTGACCAGTTCGTCGAGGCAAATCATCAGACCGCCAAAACCTGCAAGTCTGACGAATCTCGACAGGAGCTTGAGCTGATCGTAGACGGAGGCATCATCAATGATGGTTCGTACACCCAAGGCTGCTCGGGCATCAGTCTTAGTGGTGAACTCTCCACGCAACCAACGGATGGCGTCGGCCTTGAGCTGCTCGTTGCCTTCTTCGAAACCTCGGCAATAGGCGGCAATCACCTCCGCAAAATCATACCCGTTGACCATCTCGGTCAGCTCGGCCAAGTGAGCACGAATAACAGTCTCGCTGTCCGTACCCGCCGCCTTGGCTTCGGTTTTGGCCTGAGAGATGAACTTCTCAACAATGCCTTGCATAGCCCCTCCGTCGGGCTTCGTACGAGTCGACATGTTTTTAGCCAACTCGGAGTAAAGCGAACGTGCTTGTCCACCCGTGGCATGTAATCTGCGATCTGGGTTCAAGTCGGCATGCATGGTGACAAGCTTGCGCTCCATGGCAATGGCTCGTACCAGGTTCAGAAAGAACGTCTTGCCCGCACCGTACTCGCCAATGACGACTCGAAATGCCGATCCACTTTCAACCAGGCGATTGACGTCCTTAATCAGGGCATCTAGTTCGCCTACCCGGCCAACCTGAATCAGGTGTTGGCCCACGCGAGGAACGACGCCTGCGCGTAGCGACTGGATGACCGCATCGCGATCCTTGGCTCTGATAGTGCTCATAGGGCTAACTCTTCCAGAATGTCTGTATTGATCTCGACAGGGTCATCACCCTCAGTGACGGGCATGTCGAAACGTTCAAAAGCCATGTCGTTAATTTGTTCCAGGGCACCATCGAGCATCAGCTCCATGTCGCTGGCGGCAGCTTCAAGTTCGGAGCGGCTCCACTCAGGGCGTGAGATCAGCAACCGAAGGAATGCAGAGTGTTCCAAATCGAGACCATCAATGTCTGCACTCGATTCTTGTACTGATTCTGCCACATCGATCAACTGTTCCGGTTCGTCAACCTGGTCATCAGTGAAGACTTTGGCAAGGAGGGCGGAGACCTCTGCGGTTTCTCGTTGCAGTTCTGCAATGCGCTCGTGATCAAGCACGAACCCTTGATTTGCAGTGGAGTTGATCGGGGTACCAGGCTCGGAACGAGGAATGCCGGCTTTTGGTTTTACGAAGGCAATACTTGCTCCAGATGCAGCACCGTGGAGATCGCTGTACAGCAACTGACTGTCCAGCTGCAGGGCCTTGTAAACGCGCTCAAGAAGTTTCACTTCCAATGGGCTGACGATGCCATCTGCTTGCGCCAGATGGGCCAGGAAGCTGGCAATCGTGCGTTTGGCTTCGACCGTTAGTGGGTCGAGTTTTTTCTTTAGGCTGGCCAGCGTTGGTGGTTGCTGGATCTGGATTCGCAGGTGTGCTTTAAGGCGTTTGCGATGGGCCACACTCAGGTGATTCCAGGAGTCGATGTGTTGAGCAAGAAGCGTAACTTCCTCAGTGGAGGTATCACCATCGGCAGAAGCCACAGCACTAGCAAGGTCGAGCGTCACCGAAGCAGCATTGTAGGCAGCAGAAGCTCGCAGTGACCCGTCTTCTGGTTGAGTCACGAACAGCGCGATTTGATCTTCTGCTTTCGGTGTCTTACTGCCAGCCAGTACGTCGGGTTCAATACCGATGTGAAGCGATTCCAGCGCGCGGGCAAGTGCAAGTACTTTGTCGCGGGACAGGGCGCCGGCGCTCTTGAACCGGCCTGCGAGTTCGCCAAAGCTCATGACAATCAGGTCGTCGCCAATTCTGAATTGAAGCTCGTCCAATTCTGTACGGGCTGCCGTCGGCCAGAGAGCGACGGGAAGTTGCAAAAGACCTTCGAGAGCTTCTGCGCTATCAGGGTTGCGGCCCAAATATCGGCTGTAGGGTTCAAGCTCGGTAGTGCATAGCTCAACCAGCAACTGCAGGTTTTTTCGTGTACCTGACGTGGCCAGGACATCAGGAAGGTCACCCAAGCTAAGCGTGGGGGCCATTAAGACCGCGGAGGCCGGCCGATAGCTGGTTTTAAGTTTTGTCTTGTTCTGCGCCAGGACAAGACCCTTAGGATGGGCGCTTGTGTACTTAAGCTTGAACAGTCTCGAAAAGACATCCTTGCAGCGAGTCACGGGCGTGCGTTTGCTGATGTTGGGGTCAGCTAGCGCCCAGGCTAATGCCCAATCGGCATCAAGGGGGCGCTTGTTGGAAGCGAATTGCCCCAGGCCTACGCGCAGTGGCAGTGGCATCTCGTAGCTATACGCGACAACGTTGGGAGGTGGGCCAAGGTAAAGGTCTGGATCGATCTTGGTGTTGCTCAGGTAATCCAGAAAACCTTCCGCATATCCCCTGAACGACCTATTTTCCCCGTAGATACTCAATAGGCGCTGGACTTCTTCTACGATCAAAGGAAGCTCAGCCTTAACGCCCGGGTCACTCACTGCGTCAACGAGTGCTCGACGCTCTAGACCATAGAAATACAAAAATACGTAGCCGGTGTCTGCCAGTGGGTAACGACGGCCGCCCTCCAGCCATTGAAGGTATCCACGGCGAGCCTCTGACGTGATGGAGTGAAAACTAGGCCAATAGGACATCAGCCGTTCTTCTATATCGACGTGTGTCTTTGCGATACGGAGTTTGGGGTTTATCAGTGAGGGTTCTTCTGCATCGTGCCGGCCACCTAGCACGCTGCCCATATAGAACATGCCACCCGGAATTAAAAAACCGGAAACGGTGACAGATTCACCTGCTGGCACCCAGCGAACATCAGGTTTTTGCGTGCTCGCATTTGGAATGTTGAAGGACTTTGAAGATGCTGAGCCGAGTTGGACAGTGTAAAAATCAGAGTTTTCCTCTGTGCCCATATGGCTCCCTGAAACTTCTCGCATAGAGAAAGTGAGGCCTGACCGTTGATGCTCTCGCAGACGTTCCGTCTCCGAAGCGGGCACTGACAATTGCTCGGCCTGTCGCCTTGAGCGACGAACCAGCAGCCAAAAAAGCGCGGCAATGCAAGCAATAACACCAATGGCGATCCAAGCATTTTTCGGGATCGATGCGACTGCGCCGAAGGCCAGAGCGAAAATGATCAGGATGCCGTTACTTGTGGAATGTTTTGCCTTCTTCCTTGCCATGAGTCGTTTCAACCTTGAAAGATGGGTGCTGGCGCAATGGCAGTATCCGATAATTGCCCTACGAGAACCATGGGCTGAGGAACGCTATTGATCGGAAAGTTTTTGCTTGCGGACGAATAGCTACAATCATCAGAAGTAGCTTTTCAGCAGTAAGGGCGCAGATCATCACGCTCCATTGGCCGATTGAGAGCGATGCGCGTTTGAATGACTTTTTCAATGGATATCCCGGCAATTTGGCGCATTCGCTATACCTTAGTAGCGGAACCACTGGCCGAACGAGTCTATGTTTTAGTTCAGCCAAATTGCGTACCTCAACGAAAGTGGCTGAACAGACAATAGCTTGATGACGTCCTCGCACTGGTCGCCGGAGCTGGCGTACGGCGCCCTCGAAAAAATCGTAGATTGCGTTGTAGCTTGCGCTGGCAAGTAGCCTGAGGACCATCAAGCTGTGTTTTGGATCGGGTGCCTGAAACTGAGTCTTAAAAGTAAGAGCAGGCGCTGAATGCCCCTGAGGTTTAAGTATTCAAGCGGCCAGCCGATAGGTTCCTAATAGGGAAGTTGACTAACAGCGGTCACGTAGCCGCGCTAGGTGAACCCAGAGCCAAAGGGATTCGTGTGATGCAAGTCTGCAGTTTTTCGCCAGCGGTGACCTGGCTACCCTCGTGTCCCCCCCAGCATCCGTTCCCATACTCAGCACTCTACTGGTCATCTGTACTCAGAGCTCTCTTGGCCCTACCTGAGTCTCCAGTAAAAAGTGGATTGCTTTCAGGGCCGCCAAGCGGCGGCAACATCGACGATCGAAAAAGGAAACGATAGTGACCCTGCAGTCCCCCGAAGTCCTGCTTGAAAGCCTGAACAATGCACTGCGCCACCTCCGCGGTGCCTGCACTGATCTGGGCAATGAAGAAATCGACGATAAGTTACTGGAAGTCATGCGCCGGCTGTTGCTTGCTCAGGTGCTAGGCGACACTTGGGTAGTTGCAGTTGGCGGCTCTCAAGGGGCGGGCAAGACGACGTTGATGGCATGTTTGTATGGCTTGCTCGAAGCCGAAGATAAATGGCTTGAGGGCAACGAGGGCCGGGGTGAGAAAATGCCTGTGTTGGTTCTGGAGCAGGAAGGCTTGCAACAGGTACAGGGTTTTGTGCGCCGTTTGTTGAAAGACGAGGGAGCTAGCAGTTTCACGCTTCAGGATGTTCCGGTCGAGGTCGCCGAATTTCATCGAGTAATCAGCGATCCCGCCACCGGTGATTTACTGCCCGTGCTACGTGTGCCGCGTCGGTATTTCAAGCGCGACAACCAAGCTTGGTTGCTACTGCCCGGTTATGAGAAACAGGACCGTGATAACCGTGCCTGGCAGGAACTGATGCGCCAGGCCATGGTGGCGGCAGGTGGCTGTATTGTGGTAACCGATAAAACTCGAATGGCTAATCAACAACAAGTCGAAATTGTCAAAGACATGCTTGACGGCGAACTGTCGAGTGTTCGGCCCTATGTGGCGATTACCAAAACTGAAGACAGCCGCGATGACTTAGCCGAGCGCCAGCAGCTACGAAACAGTGCGCAAACAACGTTTCAGGTATCGGCCGAGGACGCTGAGCGTCACATCATCTTGACTGGTACCGACGACCCCGCATATATCGAGCACTGGATGCCTCACATGGAGCGCGCGATACACGACCTAAACTTCACCGGTCAGGCCAACCGTCATTTGCAAATGAGCGATCTCTCCAATCTGGTCGGTAAGGACCTGACACGGGTGTTAAGCCTGATCCGTAGTAAGTCGCAATTGTATTTTAGCACCGACGAAAGCACAGAAGGTGCGCAGGTGTTGCAAGCGGTACTGGAAGAGTTCGATGACGCAGCGCAGGACCTGCGGGATACTCATCTGAAACTGGTAAGTGAGTTGGTAAGCCAGGCGCTTTCAAAGGCCAGTGATGCGCTAGATAAGGTGTTGAAGGAAGAACACGAAGGTTTCGGCAACTGGATTTCCAACGTCTTCGATACCACCAGTGAAACCAAGATGAAAATGAGTGCCGTAGTAAAGCAGTCGTGGGAACACGGCGCCTCGCAACTTTTCATTCGATACTCGGAAGAGCTGGCGAAGCTGACAGGTAGTAAGCTGGGACGAGAAGATAAGGCTCCAGACGCCAACGGACCTCAACTGTTGCTGACACAGGAGCAGTCGCGCTCGCTGAAACAGGTTGGCTATATGCATCCTTCTGGTCAGATGGTTACTTTTAAAGCGCTGACCCCTGACATCGCCAGCGATGTACGCCTGCTACTTGGTCACCGTTCACACGAGAACGTCAGCACTCTTCAGGCATCGAGTAAGTCGCTGAGCAAAAGCGTTAAAATAGTGCCTGCGATTGCACTCGAGTACACGCGTCTGGTCTACGCCTTGCCGGAGGTTATCCAGATCCACGATGTCGCGGTAACGACTGAGGCAGCGCAGGGAAGTAACCTCGTGGAGGACGGCGTCAAGAGCCTCGGCGCGGGTGTAGATCTCGGCAAAACGGCTATTAAATCGCTGGCGACGGTAATGGCGGTTGATGTCCTCAGTGATGGCAAAGCAGATATCCTGGCGACGATTATTGGTGATACTTCGTCGGACGAAGCGAACCTACCTGCAGTGCCAATGACGCTTCATCCAGCTGCCGTCGCAGTCGCTGCAGCAGTTGCGGCAGGCTACTTGACTGCTGTGGCGGTGACACGGCTACGTACGTTTGAAAAGGCCGCTAGCGCGCAAGCACACTCCATGCTCCATAGCGTACATGACGCCCACGTCGGCCACTTGCGCAAACAGTTCGATGACACCATGGCTGTGGCGCGGGGCAGGATCGTTGAGGCACTGCGAACACGCTATAAAATGGATGAAGGTCTGATGCGCAAAGACCGTCTGGCCCGTGCTATGGCCGATGTGAAGTCGCTGACCAGTGACCTCCGTCATGATCTCGACGCTTCTGCCGCTGGCCTTCACGTGTTTGCCGATGGACGCGGGGTCTGAAGTGACATCGAACCAGGCGGTAGAGTACTGGCACGCCTTACAGGTGCGACAGCCAGAATGGGCTCTGCGTGCTTACGCGCGTCTGGTTCAGACATTGAGTCGGGACGTACAGCAGCGTCTGCAACTCAGAGAGACGGTGACTGAACCGTACGTGGTGGTTTTCGGTAAAACGCAAGTAGGTAAAACCACGCTGCTGCTGGACCTAATGGGGGTTGTACCGGCCCAAATGGGCAGAATCTCAAAGGTACTGCGCGGTGGGCGCGAGGCTGGTCAGTCGGCCACCGCAACAACCATGGAGTATTGCCGCTCGACTAGCGAACGCTGGGGATTGACCCGTAAGGGCGAGACTCGTTGGTTGGTTGAGGACAGAGATATGACCCTGGCCTTGGGTGCGCTGCGTACGGAGATGGAACGGGGCCAGTTAAAAGCTGAAGTATCTCCCTGTGTCGTTCACCTTCCTGAGAGCTGCTTCTTGGGCGGTGCCCAAGGCTCTAGCGTGCGGATACTCGACCTGCCCGGTGATAACCCTGCCAATGAAGAAGAACAGCGACACGTTAACCTGATGGCCAAAACGTACTTGCCCTTCGCAGACCTGATCCTGTTGGTAGGCAAAGGCGATGACCTTGGTTTCTTGTGCCCCGGGGCGATCACGCTCCCGGGCATTGAAGACTGGCAATCCATGCCTTATCGCTTTCGGGTTGTCACCACTTACTCGTACTTCTCGAAGTCAGTGAAAGACATACTGCGTAAAGAGCATGAGGTCGATGCGGCTCAGGTGCGCCAGCGACTGATTGAGCAGGTTGAGCGGTTTGGTAAACTCAGCGAGCCTGCCCGTGAACCGCGGTTGTTCTTCCCGCTCGAATTCGGTAACAGCTGGCACCAAGCGGAAAAGGATGACCCGCTGCTGCATTCGCGTATGGCGCCCATTATCACCGCCTTACGCAACGAATTGCTTGAGCAGATTACTAGCAGCACCACGCCCATGGGGCGCCTGCGAAGTACGCTCGATACCCATATCAGCGTGCGCTACATCCTGCATAAGAAAACTCGTGCTGTTGAAGAGACACTCCAGGCGCTTGAGTTGCGCAGAGTAGCCTTGACCACTGAGGTTCAGAATTGGGCGGTAATGGTTGAGGGATCGCACCGGCGCTTCAAAGACGTCTCCGAACTGTTGGCCAAAAAGCCTTATGAGCAGGGCGAGGCCGCTATAGCGCAGGCTACTCAGGCTTTGCTGGCTGATCCTAATGAGCGGTACAGGCCAAAGGAGGGAGGCGTAAAGGACGACCGGGAGACCCTTTACACGCTGATCAGGGAGTACGCTCGTACATTAGGCGCTATTCGTCTTGACGTTCAGCCCGGCAATTGCCCGCTCCCATACTGGCGACAGGTGCGTAGACTTTTCGAGGAGCCCGAGCAGCAAAGTGTAGATGACATTCTAAGCGCCGAGTTCTGGTCGATACGCTCCGTACTCAGCGACTATTGGATAGACACCTACTGGTCATCTAGTAACTACCAAGAAGACCGCGCTCGCGTGCGCCGGGCCGGCACGGCAGCATTAACGAATCTGGCGGACCTGTGGCGAGACCAATGGCTGAAGGCCCTTATGGGCACCCAACGAGCAACGAGTCAAGAGCTCCAGCAGGTTAAGAACCAGGTGGCGCTGCATGAGGAAGAGACGCGGCTTGCCCAAGCGCGCCTTGGTGTGATTGAACAAAGTATCGTTGAGCAGGACGCAGAGCGCACTCGTATCACACTGAACTCCAAAGAGGACCTTGAACGCTGCGAACGCTTCATCTGCCTGCTTGAGCAAGAATATAGTGCCGCGCTGGATCAACAATACGCCGCTGCGCTTGCACAGAGTGACCCCAGCGACGCCTTGCTTGGGCTGTTTTCCTGCGTTGCTCTGAGTCAGCAGTACTACGAATTTCTAGCGTTCAACCAGCAGGCAGCGGGCTAAACAAAGCCTGCGAGGTTTACGCGCTTAATCCAATGTTCTAGAGAATCCATTGTGAGTGATCAAATCCAGGAAAAAGAGAAAAGCCTAGCTGAATTGATGGTGAGAATTCTCAAGGAGCCGCTTAAGCCGCTGGGTGAGTCGGTTAAAGGTTTGGAGGGCGATCTTACCGACATCAAGGCAGAGATCGAACTGGTCGGTGTCCCCCTAGCTGATTGCCTAACGCAGAGTACCCTTGCAGCTAAACGTAGCAAGGACGCTGTTGAACTGCTGGGCACTTTACGCGATGAGCAGGCTGCATGGAGCCCTCAACTTCAGGCTCAACTCGCCGAGCACGCTCAGGCTGGGGCGCATTCCCTAGACGCAAGTCTGAGAGAAAGCCTCACGGCGCTCGCGCAAAGCGAGCACCGTGTGCTCAAGGCCTTAGCCGACGTGGGTGAGGCACAACGGAGCGCTACAGATCTAATCGCGGCGCTGCCCATGCAGCTCAGTGAGAGCCGGACAACGTTGGATAATGCCCTCGTACAATGGGCGTCAGGGTTGAATGCTATCAATTCCACTATGGCCTCTGGTTTGAAAGCAGCTGTAGCAGAGATTAGCCAGCGCTTGGAGCACCAACACCAGGCCACTCTTGCTGTGCATCAAGTCCTGTTCAATAGCATGAAAGACGCCTCACTACAGTCACAAGCGCAGTCAGACCAGAAACTGCAGGCCAGTAAGGTGCTGGTTGACACACTGTCCGACGGGCAGGCCAGAATCATCGGGGCGTTGAATCAGCATACTGGCTCCCTGAGCGCCCGCCTTGATCAGAGCCAGGCCAAGCTACGTCAGCTGACGATCACTTTGGCCGTGTTTTTCGGATCGATGATGGCCTACGTGGGGTATGAACTGCTGAGTCGGTTTAGCTGATGCCGTGAGGGGGAGCCATAAAATCTATGGTCGCCCCAGCACAATGAGCCCCAAGAACCCCTCTGTTTCTGAGATCTAGGTCGAATATGTTCTAGCTCAAGCATTCAAAGCGCAGATCGTTCAACTGGCTCCAATTTTATCGCTCCCGCCCAAGTCTCCATGTGGGCTTCTGTATCCCGGCGCGAACATTGAGCTTTCTACCCCATAGAGAGCCAAGGGATCACTGAGCCATAGGCGGTATGCGTTATCTTCAATGCTGTGGTCAGGTGAGCAGTCCACGTGGTATTGCTGTAGGACGTACCCAGCCATCGCTGCGCGCACTCGAAGTCTAAGCACGCCGCCAGGCATCTCGTAGTCGAGCATCACAATCTGCGCATAATTCTTATCAGGATGCGGCACGAGCGGTAGATCCAGCATTCGATTCCACTGATCATCGCGCTTTTGGTCTTCGTCGTTCTTGGGTTTAGCCCCCCACTGAGTCTGAGCCGTACCGATTCGAGCCAAAACGAAGTCCACAAATTTCCGGCGTTTCCGATCGTACGCTCGGACGTGCCAGCGCAAGCCATCGCAGCTGACCGCGAACGGCACGATTTCTCGTTCAGACTCGCCCGACCCCGAGGTATAGCTTATTTTTACCACCTGATTGAGGCTGATCGCGCGAGAGATCGGTGCCAAAACCTCTACCTTTGGCTTGCTGAGCAGCGAAACGGATTCGTTTAGGATGAGCGGCCTCTCTCCATCTAGACCGTATCCGTACCCTTGGGAAAGTGCCGTGAGCACGCGCTCAGGCGAGTGCGCGATTAGAGGCGAGAACGTCTCGCGTATCACATAATGCTTGGTCACAGTGTCCAGCGCAGTGTTTTCAGGAGCAATCTCCCGATACTGCGCGAAGTCGCGGGTGGCAGCTGCCGCGCCCACCCCGAAACGATCCATGAGATCAGTTCGTGAAACGGCCCCCGTGAAGTACAGGCGGAAATCTATGTACACCAGGCGCTCCCGTTGCGCTTGGCTGTATTCGCTCAAATCAATCATTTGCTCTCCGTCTTGCCTTCTTACCTGTCCTGCTGAATATCCAATATCTGATCGGGCGCATCTGGCAACTATGATAACACATGAGTGCTTGACGTAATCAAAATGATGATGATAGAGTTTGGTTATGGTTGTGATACATATCTATCCATAGCACCTTAGGCGATTCAAAAAGGAGGCTTGGATGGGATGTCAGAACGCCAGAAACAGAAAGGCCGGTCAAGGTACGAACTTGACCGGCCTTTGGGAAAAGACGTCTGAATTGGCTCCAGATGTCTCTCGCGCTTTGTGGAAAAAGCTTGTGGATGGTAGCCCCTATGGGCTCCCTCCGCAAGGGAGCGAGTTCTGTGTTCGAGCCACCTCATAGGAGGCATTTTATGTCCCAGCTTGAGATGTTCGAAAAGCCCGAGGCGGAAGGCGAGGTCATTTACCGTATGACGATCACCACCAAATCGGGAAAGGTGATTCGACGTGCTAACGGCCAACCGTTCCGCATCGTCATTCGCCCAAAAGCGAGCAATTGATTTAGTCGCTTAACAGAGCTCAGGGCGCGTTTTGTGCCCTGGGGCTAGTTGCTCCCCATATAAAGGATTACGACATGTCTAGATGTACAGCACCAGTACGTGGACATAACTCAGCGGCCGCTGCCGCTGCCTGTCCTGCATGCCGCTATCGCAACAGTTCCCGCAGTAGCTCTCGCTATGACGGTTATGGCTCGTCCTACTCCCCCTCGGTCGGCAATGGAGGTAGTCATGCTAACAATAGCGGTGGTGGTGGCGGGTCCAGCAGCAGTTCAAAGCCGCGCTGGTCGAGAGCAGGTTCATCCGTATCGTACTCACCGGCCCAGGTGCAGTCCCTCGCTCCAATTCGCGAAACCGTTGAGACGCGAGCAGCGGAGCAACCTGACCTTCGTGACGTCTTCCTGTGCCACGCATGGGACGATCGGCACGGACCTGCCAAAGAGCTGCACGAGTTGCTCGTGGCGGCTGGTGTGAAAGTTTGGTTTAGTGAGAGGGACCTAGGTCTCGGTGTTCCAATGATGCGCACAATCGACAAGGGCCTACCGAATTCGCGAATCGGGCTTGTGCTGGTCACTCCCGCGTTGCTGACGCGCCTTCCCAAAGAGAGTGTTGCTGACAAAGAGCTTTCGGCACTCCTGGCGGGTAACCAGCTCGTTCCCATTGTGCACAACACGACGTATGAAGCTCTCCGCAATGTAAGTCCCTTGCTCGCCTCTCGAAGCGGCTTGGACACTGCAGAAGATTCAATGGCGGTGGTTGCGGCAAAAATCGCCGAGCTGGTAGCGCTCTAGCTCTTTTGCTCACACAGTTTCGGCATTCAGATGCGGATGCTCGTACCTTTTATCCTCTACGGTTTAACAGACCTGCCTTCGGCAGGGCTGTTAGCTCCGACTAAGAGACCGATTTGGGCCGATTGCTGCCTGTTGTCAACAGCTGAAGGCAGTCTGAGGATGCCGTCAACGGTCGAGTTGCAGCAGCAATTTTTAGGCAGTCACCCAACGGTATTGTTTGGATACTTTTACCCGCGAAGGCGTTGCACGAGACGGCTATCCATGGTGGAAAAGTAGTGCAGGCGATTTTCCATGGAGGGGGAGTGATTTCAATATGCCTTTATGGTGATGGTCCGAATGGAATTTCTAAGTAGGAGTGGGTTGATGGTAAAGGAATACGCTGAGTATGAAGTCCAACGGGCATTGCATCAGGTGTGTTCTGCGAATACCCCAAAGGATGCGTTGGAATGCTTTCAGAGAAATCGAGCTGCTCGGTGACTGGCGCATCATGTATGCGGCAGCTTAATCGGGTGGGCCGTTTAGCTCGGTAGCCGCGACGAGCGGTGTATGCTTCAGCCAAGAAACCTTATGGTTTCACTTGTTTCGCAGAGCGCAAGGGATGCAATGTCGAGGATCTACACCTATCTGAACTCAATCAGCTCTGGTCAGCCGATCAACTTTGAAGCTTTTGCTAAGGAGTTGAAGAAGCATGGCAAGGGTGCTGGCTATCTGTTCGATACGTTTTCAACGTCGAAAATTGGAAAGAGCAGCTATCAGGTGGCTGTCTTGCGTGAGGATCGCTTTGCGGAGCTGATTCGTGAACACGCTCCATCAGAAATTACGGGCCGTATTGGTGCTGCTTTCGACGGAAGTAGCCACGCAGCAGCAGTAAGCGGCTCGCTTTTGATAACACGAAGCGTGGTCCATCCTCATCCAAGCGTGGTTCTTCTGAGCAAGCATGGATGGGAAGCACCTAACACTCTCCGACCAGCGGCGTTGCTGGTGGAAAATCTCGAGAACTTCCTAGCTCTCAAACAGACCGTCGACATCCTGGCCGACTGTGGCGTAGCTGAGCAAAGTGAAAGTTTCGACGTCATTTTCAGCGCCGGTAATCAGATCACCAACAGACTGAACATGCCATTTCTCAGCCAATACCAGAGGCTGTACTGCCTTTTTGATGTCGACTTAGGTGGGCTGACAATGTATCGAACTCTTCTCAGAGGGTTGCCAGACGGGCACCGGGTAGTGTTTGTGTACCCTGATGATATCGCCGATCGGTTAAGCGCTTCCAAATACTCACTAAATGAGCAAACGAGACAGGATCTCCTTGAGTTTGTTGGTCTATCCAAGGAAACCAATGAACTGATCGGACTTATGCGAGACAGCCAAAAAGCGCTAGAGCAGGAAACCTATTTGATGTCGACAACGACAAGGGACTGATGATGTTGAGCGACTCCTACGCGTTCCAGGACGTATACAAATTCCACAGGCTGATTTTTGTTAACAGTGCTGCCTATGCCTACACCGTAATCCGCGTGGACAAGCACACCGCTTTGTGTGGCCAGAACAACCTCGGAAAGACCTCGATGCTGAATGCATTGAAGCTTTTTTTGCTGCCACACGAGAACTTCAAGAGCTGCAATAAGAAATTTGCCTTCAAGGGGCCGGCCGGGACGTACTACTCGACTGATGCTAGCTACAGCTACTACTTCCCGGAAAACCACTCCTTCATCATCCTCGAAGCGGAGAACATGCACGGCCCGTTCTGCCTGGTCCTGCACCGCGGGAATCGACCATTCTCATACGGCCGTATGGCAGTACCTTGCATGTATGCCGATATCCAGCACATGTTTTGGGACCTTGAGTCGCCCATCAATGGAGGCATGGGGGCTCCGATAGAAGGCATCTCACTTTCTGGTGTGCTTTCGGATCTCCGAGCTCGGGGCGGGGAAGCAATGAACGACGGTGCTGTCATTCGCCAGCGGCTCTTCGGTCAACAGGCTCTTAATCGTGATGAGGGCCGATTCTGCTTGCTGCCTCTTAGGAATGGCGGTACCGCACGCGAGATCGACGCGTGGAAGATGCTAATCCACCTGGCCTTCGACATTGGGGCGAAGGACAACCGCACTCTGCCGGATACTATCGCCACGATCATCGAAGGGGATAAGGACCGGAAGAATGCAGAGCTGAGTGTCAGCCTGAGCGAGATCCTCGATGACTATGAGAACCTGAAAAAAGAAGGCGATCGCCTGGCGGACATAGAAAGCGCGCGGAGGTCTTGGGAGGGCTTTGATAGCCAGTTCCAACTGTTTGAGACGAAATCCGAACTGATCGTTCAGAGTATCGTCGATGTTGAGCATGCCTTGGCTGAAAGGCAGTCCAGCATTCTTGATGATGTTAAGGCAGCATCCGAGAGATATCAGGCTCTTGATGTGGCTCACTCAGCTAAGAGACAGCACCACGGTCTGGTCAAGGCTGAGTATCTGAAGCTGGCTGGAGCACTGAGTCTCCGGCATAAGGATCTGGACGGTGTCCAAAAGCAGCTATTCAAGGTCAGCGAGATTCTTCGGCGTTACCCTGGCACAACAGAGCATGAGGTCCGCGAGCTTTTATCCGATCTCTCCGCAGAGTTGACCGCAGAGATCGAGACCCTGACAAACAAGGTTCAGAGCGCTGAACAACTAGCCCAGGCGATCAGGAATAAGAACAGTCTTTTCCATCAGCGCGACCAACTCCGAAAAATTCTTGATGAACATGTGGAAACTGTTCTCGAGCAGGTCGATCGTCACAGTGCGTCGGTTCTGAGTAGCTTGAACTCTACGCTGTTCACCAAGTTGACTCCTCGACTCAACTCTGACCAGAAGCAAGCCATCAAAGAGTTTGGCTGCCTATTCCAGGAGCGAGGTTCTTTCATCAGCTTCCTGAGCCAGGAGACCTCATTTGGTTTCATGTCTTTCGACCCGACCAGAGCAAGGAAGCAGCACGAGCAAGACCTGATCAAACTGGATGACGATATCAAGGACTGTGATGACCTCATTCAGCGCCTAAACGATGACAGCAAGTTGACTGCTGAGCAGGCCAAGGAGAAAGCTAAGAAGCTGACCCGCGAGCGGATTGAAATTGATGAAGAGGTTCAACTACTCAGTCGGCATGGCTACATGCGCGAGCAGCAGAAAGCATTGGAACTTGAGGTGGGGGAACAGACAGTAGAGTTGGCCAAGCTACATGAGAGTGTGGCGGATGCCGCCGGCGAGCTGGAGGGCCTAGCGGTACAGGTTGAGCGCGCAAAAGAAGTGCTCGCCAGGGTCAGGAAGGAAAACGAAGATCTGCGCAATTATCTTGAGCAGATCCGGAACGTAGCTGAGATCACTTTAGGATTCCTTTCTATTCGGGAAATGAAGCTGAAAGCTCGCGATACTTTCTTTCACCCTAGCCAGATCAAGGAGATTTCCCAGTTTGCTTCTGAGGTAGCCAAGAGCAGAGAAGCTCTGCAAGTGGCCTTGGATGAACTGCTGAAACGTAACTTGCTGGGCGAAGAGGGCAGAGACTTTGGCTACCATGCTTTCCATGACTTGAGTCGGATGCGTAGCTGTCGGAGAGCTTTCGCGGCGATGTTTGGCACCTTGGAAGGTGAGCAGCAGACCTACCAGGCCAAGGTCACCGCGCATAACTCGAATACCTCTATTCAAATCGACGAAATCAAACACGCCAGAAGGATGATCAAGGAGTTCGAGAAAGAGGTAGATGACCAGCTCTCGGAGTTCAGTGTGTCTGACCTCGAGGCGATCGAGATTTACTGCGTATTGAATCCCCATTTCGAAGAGCTGTTGGTCGATATTGATTCCATAAACCTTATGACAACCGGGCTCCACGAGAAGCGCTTGTATGAACGGTTACGAGCTTTCTGTACCGAGTTCTTTGTTAACGGTGGCCGTCGGGGGACCACCCTGGATATGAGCCTGCTGATTGATCGGGTTGGATATCGGTACCGCAAGCGTGGGCATGACAAGTACACCGAAGAGGATCAATCCAACGGTACTACGGCAATGATTAACTGCCGCTTGCTATCGATTCTTCTGCGTAGGCTGCTGGTTGCGAATACACAGATCTGTTTGCCATTGGTAATGGATGAGCTGTCGAATCTGAGCCACTTGAATCTGAAGGCTGCGCGTGGCATCGCTGAGTCAGAAGGGTTCGTGCTGTTCGGGGCAACGCCGGAGCCCACGTCTACTATCGCGAAAGTAATCGAAAACTACATCGACCTTTCGCATTTTCTCGCCACCGACAGGGCATACAGCCACTTACGTCGAGTGATCTACACAGGTGAAAGCGAGTCGCTGAGAACAAAGAAAGATCCCGCCGATGCTGTTGCGGAGATCACTGCCGGATGATCGTTGCAGCAGACAAAACGGTCATGCTCATGATCGAGCATAAGCACATTTTTCTTGATCTTATCGACATCATGGATGAAGGCTCGGCTGGCGAAGAAGTGTCAACTCGCCTCTACGAGTCAAAAGTGATGAAGCTGCTTGATTCGCTGGGAGACAGTAAGTCCGATCGGCAAAAAATTGAAGCGGCCTTCGACGTGCGTAACCTCGTCCGGGCAAGCTTGATATTGCACCATGACACCAAGCGAGGAGTCATTGCCTTCGCCCCGTTTTTGATCGAGTTATTTCGCCACTTTGATAGATCGCGTCTTCGGCAGCTGAGTAGCGCCGATCTTGAGGCGCTGTGCGATAGCTTCAATGATAGTCTTGAAAAGCTTCGCGATTTGACAGTGATTGAGCAGGGTAACGACACGTTCGAGGATGAGCTTAAGCTACTTCGGGAACGCATCCGCTACGCTCAAGGGAAGATCAAGGAGAACGTGGACAGTCTTCAGGGGCAGACTCTTCGCCTGGCGGAGATCGTCGAAGTGATGAGCCTTGAGAACCTCGACGAGGTGAAGCAGGCTCGCGGTGCTTTGCAGGCGATCACCCGAATCTACGGTAGGCATGTTCTCCCCACATTGCAGTTCCTCAACGAGAGGGAACCTCTGAAGAAAGGCCTACCGGCACTCACTGCCTTGCTGCGGATATCCGAGATGTTCCGCGATGCCAAGTTGCCAAAATTGGGTCAGCAGGTTCTCTATGCAGTGGCATCCATTCGCTCCTATCGCTACGACGTGGAGGTCATCAGCAAGTCTCTGCAGCGCTACGTGCATCAGAATGAACGTCAGCGTCGTGAGTACGATCAGGTTGAGAGTGTTTTCAACGATCTACTGGTTGCCTGTCGGGAGCTCCATGACGGGAAACTAAGGGGCAATCTCATCCCTAAAGATCATGAGGTACTGGAGCGTTTCTCTACCTTCAAAGGCATGAAGAGGCAGAGAGCCGATAGCAAGATTGAATGGCACAACGTAGACCATTGGCTTCACATTCAGGAGCATCTGCGGAGTAGCCTGGATTCACTTAAAAATACCCAAGTAACAACAACGTCTGTTGAGCCAGTTGGAGAGGACGTGCTCAAAGCCAGGCGTGCTTTAGACGTGCGCAGAAAACTAATTGGAAGGCTGATAGATGAGTGGCATGTTCAGGTTGGGCCTGACGCCCATGCGTCGCTTCACGCACATCTGGCCCAGCAGATCAGCGACTACGAAATTGCTGACCTAGTGGAAGGCGTGTCTTGGCTAAAGCACCGAGAGGACATTGTGCTAACCCCTCGATTTCAGTTAGGGGTGATTGAGGACGACAGGCAGAAGTTGACCTATTACAAATTGAGGATCGAGGAGCAGGGTAGTGAGACAACAGCTTAGCCAAGCCATCTACAAAGAGTTGATGTCGGGGAAGGTGATCAACAAAGACACCTACGAGAATGGTGAAATAAAACCCAACCCGCTCTTCGAAGAGATGCTCAATAACTACGATCAGAGCTACAAGCCCTTGTACTTGAACATCGGGTTTGAGTTGGTGATGCGGAATGGCTTTATCTACATCCGTTCAGTCGAGCGCGATGAGGAGTACAGCGAGGTGGTCAGGAAAATACAGGTTCTGCTGTTGATCCTTGCTCGCGGACTGCATGAACAGGGCTACCAGCTTGATATTCTGCGCGACGGGGAAGCTGGTGTGTCTGATGGGATCATGGAGGAGATCGGGAAGGGAGAAGACAAACAAGATGTTATGTCTGCCAGCAACATGAAAGGGGAGGCTCTTACATCTGCAGTTAGAAAAAATCTCGAGCAGCGTGGGATCGCCTACAGGAATGCAAAAGGCAATCTGGTACTGACTCATGCTGGATTAGCGTTCTTTGACGACGTATTTAAGTACAGTAATGCTGAACCAGGTGCAGTTATGGTGGCTTGAGTTTCCGGCTTTATCAATTGGTAGATGGTTTCTTTACCCTCCATCACATCCTCGACATAGATACCACCAATGCCTGGAGCTGCTCAGAATTCAGCTCCATTAGGTCGCCATGCCGATTACTCGGCCAGGAAAACCTCCTCTGATGCAGACGCCGTGCCGCCAACCAAACGCCCAGTCCGTCGTGCACCAACACCTTCATGCGATTGCCTCGGCGGTTGGCAAAGAGATAAGCACAGTGCGGCTGCGCCGCACCGAAGACAGCCACGACCCGGGCGAGCGCTTACTCGGTGCCGGAGCGCATATCCATCGGTTCGGTGGCCAGCCAAGTTGCGTCGATGCGGATCACGAAGCAAGTCCACGGACAAAACTGACACATCCTTCGGGATCGGAAGACGGCCATTTCACCGTGATGGTGTGCTCGCCAAATGGCAGCTCGATGATCACCGATGACTCGGCCTGCCTTTTCGGGGCGACCTTTACCGGAACAAACGCCGACAGGGTTGCGGGTAGTTGATCTCGGAAAAGTGGTAGCCAGTTACGGATCACGTTGGCATTGATGCCATGACTGATGGCCACGCTGGAAATGGAGGCGCCGGGCTGCAGGCATTTCTGGACAACCTGGGCTTTGAACGACTTGGAGTAAGAGCTTCGTTGGCGCATTTAAGGGCTATCGCGTCCGCTTAGAAAATAAGCGGACACCATCGCCCTTAATTTTGGAGATCGGTAGGCGTGTTCACCGTTCGCTTCCACCTAAGCGCAAGGTGGGATGCCCGGATGGTTACCCCAAGTCGTCGTCAGCGAACGGTTAATCCGTTAATCGTGTTGATTGCGCCGCTCGCCAAGCGGCGCAATCAGATGATTGTTCTGCGTGGTTTCTGAGTTTAAGCTGCCTTTTTCCTTCGGCCTTCCAAGTCATCTTGTAGTGGTCAACTAATCCCGGACACGACGTTAAGTTTTTCCTCTGCCCGCGCTGGCGCCAACCCATCGTTGAATTGGTGAGGCCGAATCCAGTTGTAGCGATGCATCAAAAAATGGCTGATATCGCGCTGTGCTTCCTGCGCAGTTCGATAGCCCACGGTCGGTATCCATTCTGTTTTCAAGCTGCGAAATACGCGCTCCATCGGTGCGTTATCCCAGCAGTTTCCTCGTCGACTCATGCTCTGGCGCATGCGGTATCGCCACAACCGCTGGCGAAAGAGTCGGCTTGCATATTGCGATCCCTGGTCCGAGTGGAATAGCAGATCCGAAGGCCTGCCACGCTGCTCGTAAGCCATATCCAGCGCTTTGATCACCAGCTCAGCGTCTGGCTTTCCGACAGCGCCCAGCCCACGATCCGACGCGTACAAAGATCCAGGACGACAGCCAGGTAATGCCACTTTCCTTGCGCCCAAATGTAGGTGATATCGCCGCACCAGACTTGATTGGGCGCTGGCACATCGAACTCGCGGTTCAATGTGTTCGGGATATCCAGTCTTTCTACTGTTGCTTGCTTGTAGGCATGGGAGCCGGGTTGTTTGCTGACTAAATCAAGCTCGCGCATCAAGCTACGCACTTTGAATCGACCGAGTTGCTCACCGTCTTCACGCATCAGCGACAGGATGCTGCGACTGCCCGCAGAGCTGCGACTTTGCGAGAACAGCTCACTGACGCGACTACGCAATCGAAGCCGTTCAACATCCGGCGTGCGGCGCCGCAGGCGCTGGGCGTAGTAACACGAGCGAGTGACGTCAAACACCTTGCACAGCCAATCAACCGGCTCATGGGCGCTCAACTGGTCAATCAGCGCGAACGCTCGTGATCTTCCGACATCAAGAGCGCAGTAGCCTTTTTTAGTATTGATTTCTCTTGCTCAAGCCGAGCAATCCGGGCTTCCAGCTCCTGAATTTTTTGCTGTTCCGGAGTCAGTGCCTTGCTCTGCGGGGTAACGCCTTTATGTTCTTTCTGAATCTGGTCAACCCAGCGGCGCAATGCCGATTCACCAATGCCGAGTGAACGGCTGGCTTCGATGTAGCTGTAGTTTTGTTTGAGCACAAGGTCGGCAGCCTCGCGCTTGAATTCAGGAGTAAAGGAGCGGCGTTGTTTGGTCATCTGACACCTCGATCTGGCGAGCATTCTCGCCTAAATGGGTGTCCGGTTTCATTAGACCACTACAATGACTTGTTCACCTGGCTCTGGTGCGGACGCCTCTGGAATAGCTCGGCGCTGATCCACGTAGATGGACAGAGTTGTTTCAATCGCGTCCACCGCTTCACTGATGGCGTGTTCTTTGTCGTCGCCGTAGCTGTTCAGCTCTGGCAGGTCGCGGCAGAACACGGCCAGCCCTGGTGCGCTGTCTTGCTCAAAGCGGGTTGCGTAGTTGTACATGGTCACTCCTTGGAGGTGATCGCCCAGCGTTCAGATGTGGTGAAGGGGCTCTCGCGAACCCGTGGTGACATCATCACGGATGACGCTTACGAGAAGTGCATCGAGCAGAAGGGCGTGAAGTTTTTCTGCGCCGGCCCAGTATCCGACCACCAGCGTTTGGTTGATGTGTATTTCGGCTCCAAGCCAGAGGGCAACATTGACGCCTCCGCGCTTGTCGTTGATGGCGAGAGCCTGATGCATGTCGCAGTGGATGACACAACCGGCTTGTGGAAGACGCCAATCCTGCAAACGCGGGTATACGCCATAGGTAGGGCTGCTTCTTCGGGCCGCCTTCGTCTACCAACTCAAACCAGTTATCGATGGGCGTGATTGCCCGGTGCGGCCAGATCGCGCGGAAGAACGGGCCGTGGGCCACTTTCTCGACGCCTCTGAAAAGCTGCGAGCTCAAAACTCGCTGTGCAAAAAGGTCCGTGTCTTCATCCGCACGGGCATGTTCAACCCCGAAGAAGCCAAGTATGCCAATGGGGTAGTGGTGGATATGCCGTATCCAACTGACGACGTGCGCCTGCTGACAATGGCTGCAGTTGACGCCCTTGACCGGATTTTTCGACCAGGCTTCAAGTACAGCAAAGCCGAGGTGATGTTGCTCAACCTTTGCCAGCCAGGTGAATACACGGACGATCTATTCGCGGTGTCTCAGCCAGCCGAGGCCACCAGAGTGATGACCGTGCTGGACCAGATCAATGACATGTGGGGAAGGGGGACGCTGCGGTCGGCCAGTGTACCGACAAACCCCGACTGGGGGATGCGCCGGGAAATGATGAGCCAGAGCTACACCACAAAGCTCGATCAGCTGTGGTCGGTTGCATGCAAGTAGGGGGTTGGGGTGTTCGGTCGGCAGGACGACGAGAGGAGTAGCATGCGAATAAAAAACACGAAGCCTTGGCCTTAATGACCTGGTTTAGCACCAGTTACTAACCCTTTGGTGCATTTACCAGCTTCGTGCGGTTTGAGGCTCCCCCAGCCGTACCGAGCATCGACCGATCCTAGACGGGCACGATTTCTCATGGCAGCGTCTAGGGGGCAACTAGCTATGTGGATTAAGCTGGCTTCTCCCCGAAGCATAGAAGGGCGCGTGCGGTCGATACCGTCACAGTGAGGCTATGCTTCGCCCTTGCTCCAAAAATTTTGTCAATTCTTGGCCCTCCGTTTCAACTAAGGAAGAGTGATAAGCCTATACCGGATTTTTTTACCTAGGCAATCATGAGATTGTATCGATCTATGACGAGCAATAGGACGCCACGAGGACGGCCAGCGTCAGCTTGATGAACTTCTCGTTCTCATCAATGGTATCCAGAGCGCCGTGCACGTTCTTGGCTACATTGGCGGAGCCACGCTGCTCGACCCAGTTCGATATCTCCATGATGCAAGCCTCAATGGCCAGCCGGTTTTCGTAGAGCTTGGACATAAGGGAGGGGAGTAGGTCTGAGTTGGGCATCGGCGTTCCTCTGGTGGAGTGAACAGCTTAGCAGCCGGCTCTTGGGGGCCCACTCCAAGGCTATGAGTGTCCGCTCACGATCCATAGCTGCCAGTGTCCATCGGTTGATTTTGCTGACGTTTCCTAGGCGTAAGGCAGTCTATGCTTTCGAACTGGCCGGTTAGCTGACACCAAACGCCACAGTCCCAACAGGACAACCGTGGCAGACGATGATTGCACTGATCTTGCTGTTTTCGGCATGATGTCGTTGCGACACTATTGAGGGGCTTTTATTCATAGCCTTGATTCGAATTGAGCAGGGACAGCGAGGCAATGCATGACGCGGGATAAGTATGTATTTAAAGACTCGTCGCGGATTTACAAGCAAGCCAGCGATCTGGCTCTTGTCTTACGTAGCAGTATCAAGGGCTCCACTGAATGGTTCTCAGAGGTTGTGCAGGTACTGAAATCCCGTGGGTTAAACTCCCTTCACGATGATGACCAATGGCTTCAGGCCATCGACTATGCCAGACAGCACGTGAACTTAGTCGCGAGCTCGATTGATCCTCGAATCGCAATTCCCGCTCTATTACAGGCAGTGGATGACTTTTATTACCACGACGAAGACTGGAAGCATGAGGTGCCCATTTGCGGTTCTGCGATGAAGGCTTCCATCGCGATGATCTGGCCAAATCGTAATTTTCAGACGGCAGTTAATAAAAGCGCCGCACAACTGCTCAAATTAGTGCGGGCTGTTATGGCGTGGGAGCAATTAACCGGCAACTATGAACACTACAAGGTTTTTGGATTTGGCCCGGTTACTTTCCATCCCAAGGGCTTTGAGTACTCCAATGACAGGGACAGAGAGGTATTGGACCACTGGAATGCTATGGCTCTGCCATATGGAACCAATCAGAGAACGCTTGCACAATCTAAGGCGGTAATTTTTCAGTCCCCGACGAAATTTTGCGAGGCAGTGTCGTGTGTGTTGACGGGACAGAACCCAATTTCGATAAAGCTTTTCTCCGGTACCGTATTTGCGCTGGCTGGCAATAACCCGGCCTTTTGGTCAGGGCTCTATGCCCGCCTCGTTCTCCTGTCATGCGCAGCCAAGTTCAAGTTGGCCGGTTCCCATGCTCATAGCGGAGTCGTTTTGTTTGAGGAGTTTATAGCCGCTTCTGCTGGCTTTGGTCTGGAGGCTGAGTCTGCGCAAACGAGTATCAAAGCCTGCTTCTGGCAAAAGGACTGGTACCGGGATCGGGTGAAGGGCTATCCATCGAACATGCTCGTTGAAAGGCCCGCACTGCGCATCGACAACAAGACGTTTGCCACTTCTCTTTCGACGATTGTCGACTCCATAAACTGTTTTGTTGAACACTCGGTTTTCCGATACATGGGTTATGGCGGTGCTCCAGTGGACGAGGAGGCATTCCGTGTACATGTTTCGTTGCCGTTTGAGACGGATGCCGTGGAGGCATTTCAAGAGGCTGGCTGGAAAGCTAGTGGGGTTAGCCATTCTGGTTACTGGGCCGCAGATAATTGTCAGTTGATACGGGCCGATGGCTCGGTGGTGCCTGGAGAGATTGATGTGTTGGCTTTGCATCCTTCTGGCCTACTGGCGCTGGTTGTTGAGTGCAAGGTGCTTTCGCAGCCATTTTCAATGAGCAAGTTGACTAATGTAGTCGGCAAGCTGGGGGAAGCTGACCAGGATGGCTTTCATTCAAATTTAGAAAAGAAAGTCAATTGGTTGACTGCTGTACCCGCTCTGTATGGAGCTCAGGTCGAGGGCGCGTTGCTGGTGGACCAGGGCAGTTTTCTCGGTGAGGGGGCAAAGCATCCTGTTGTTGACCTAGAACATTTACGTGCCTTGCTTATCGATTTGAACGAGCAGGTCGAGATGGCGATTGCTGAGAAAGCTTGAGGTCAGAATGGAGAGTTGAGGTGTTGGTCAGCCGCGCTCTTTCACAGCTGGTACCGCTTCGGGTCATTTGTATGCTGAGTCAAGCCAGGCTATCGGCAGGACTATTTTAATGCTCTGATCTCTGAGTTTTGCCGAGCTTTTTTGGCACAAGTGATGGGCTGTTATTTTCCGGGTGCGGCCGTACGACGTGTCTCATGAGTCGTGGGCTATTTGGTGGTTTGTGTTCGGTCGGTGGGACGTCGGTCGCAGGGACTTTTTGTGCTAAAGCCAGTAGGGATATTTGCGGGGATTCGTTAATCCACGTTCAACATCGTTAGGCGTCGATTGCAGTGGGCGCCTACGTAAGGTGTTGCTGTTTAAGGCTTTCCAGAACGTCCGCTAGCATGGGGTGCTAGGGGTCGAGTGTTCGAATCACTCCGTCCCGACCATATTCTCGATCAAGCCCAATCTGAAAAGATTGGGCTTTTTCATGCGCGCGCTTTTGGGGTAACGCCCCAATCCTTCACCGTTATACCCTCTGCCATACCCTAGACATCCCTACGCAGGTAGTACATATATACGGATTTTCGGCGCCTAAGGATGAAAGTATCCGAGATGAAAGGTTGCATAAGGCACCCAGCGTCTTGGAGAAACTCATGAGTTGTGAACAGCAAACCCCTACCACCCATGCTCGTGGCATTGATGTATCGCGCTGGCAAGGAGAGATCGACTGGCGCCGCGTCGCGTCAGCCGGTGTCACCCATGCCATTGTGAAGATGACCGAAGGGGGCACCTACACTGACCCTCGGTTTGCAACAAACTTTGCCGGGATGCTGGCCCACGGTTTGACTGCGGGGGTTTACCACTACTTTCGTGCACTGAGCAGTACCCCCGGCGAACAACTGGCCAATATTCGGCAGCGGCTCTGCGAGGCCAACTTCGAGGTCGGGAAGCACATCCTGGCCATTGATGTAGAAACCTCGCGCAACGAAACGGCGAGCCCGGATCAGATGGCCGATGCCTTGTACGAACTGGTAATGCTGCTCAGCACGCAGGTGCTCGATGGCGCCCATCCCTACATCTACACGTCACCCAGCATCTGGGCTGACCGTGTGGCGTGGCGCAAGTACGATTTCAGCCGGTGCCCGTTGTGGATCGCCCACTGGGACGCCAAGCAGCCGACGGTGCCCGAAACCTGGCGTAGCCACGGCAAGCGCTGGCACTGGTGGCAGCACAGCAGCAAAGGCCAGGTCGATGGCATTCAAGGTGCCGTGGATTTGGATTGGATCAAGCGCTGAAGGCTTCAGCCAGCCGAACGCCCGCGCTGGCTGAGGTACTCCACAAACGGCCCGATATCCGTACTGCACAGCAAATGCGCCACATCACGCACCTCCGCCTCCGGCCAGTCCCACCAGCCGGATTGCTCAAGGATCAGCCGAGTCGGTTCATCAAAACGCCAGCGGATATGTTTGGCCGGGTTGCCGCCGACGATGGCGTAAGGCGCCACATCCTTGGTCACAATCGCGCCCGCAGCCACGACTGCGCCATTGCCGATGGTCACGCCCGACAGAATCTTCGCGTGGGAGCTGATCCAGCAATCATTGCCAATGATCACGTCGCCTTTGCTGCCACCAAAGTCGGTAATGTGCGCGAGGCTTTTCATCTTGGCCGGGAAGGGGTAGCAACTGAGCCAGTCGGTGCGATGATGGCCGCCCAAATACACTTCCACATTGCCGGCAATCGAGGTGTAGGCGCCGACACGCAGGGTCGTGCCTTCATGCCAGTCGTGCACCTTCAAATCGCCGTAGGTGCCTATGCCAAAGCTGTAGTTTGGATAGCGGTTGCGCAGTTTTTGCGTCGAGCGCTCCAGCGGGGAGAGCGCGCGTATTGCCTTGCGCGCTTTTTTTTCGCGCCATTTACGCAATAACTTCATGCGGTGAGCCTTTATGCAGAGATTGAAATCAGGCGACATCGTGAGCAATGGCTGCCCTCTATGCAAGACGAAGGCTTTATCTGCTGAAAAAAATCGCCAACCCCTGTCCCTTTTTTGCGCCTCGCCTGTCATTCCAGGCAAGTGAACAAAATCGAGAGCTTCTCCCCATGCCCGCAGTCCGACCCATGCGCTTGCGCCCGTTGCTGAACCTGAGCCTGATGCTGAGCCTCAGTGCCAGCCCGTTATTTGTCCCGCTCAGCTATGCCGAAGACAGCACCGCCCGCCGCAGTTACCAGGTGCCGGCCGGTAGCCTGAGCGCCGCATTGACGCGCTTCGCCGGGCTCGCCGGGGTCAATCTGTCGGTGGACCCGGCGCTGGTCAGCGGTCGCAGCAGCGCCGGCTTGTCGGGTGAATACGGCGTGGAGGAGGGCTTTGCCCAGTTGCTGACGGGCTCGGGCCTGCAATTGCAACCGATGGGCACGCAGGCCTACAGGCTGATGCCGGTGCCGGAAAGCGGCAGCCTGCAACTGGCACCCACGTCCATCGTCGGTACCACTGGGTTGGCCGATGGCGATACCTATGCCGGTGGCCAGGTGGCGCGGCGTGGCTCGCAAGGCCTGCTCGGCTCACGGGACTTTATGGAAACCCCGTTCAGCATGACCACCTATACCGCCGAGGCGGTGAAGAACCAGCAGGCGCGTACCCTCGGCGATCTGGTCGCCAGCGACCCTTCGGTGCGCGCCACCAACCCGGCGGGCGGGCGCTACGAGCAGTTCACCATTCGCGGGTTCAGCCTGTTCAACAGTGATGTGGCTTACAACGGCCTCTATGGCGTACTGCCGACGTACACCATCGACATGGAAATGGCCGAGCGCGTCGACATCCTCAAAGGCCCGAGCCAGTTGATCAACGGCATCTCGCCGCGCGGCAGCGTGGGCGGCGGGATCAACGTGGTGCCCAAGCGCGCTACCGACAAGGACATTACCTCGCTGACCGGCACCTGGGCGTCCGGCAGCCAGGCCGGTGGCGCGGTGGACGTGGGGCGGCGCTTTGGTGAGGACAACAAGTTCGGCATCCGTTTCAATGGCGTGAAGCAGTCCGGCGATACCGAATGGGATCACCAGAGCGTCGACCGTGAAATGGCGGTGCTGGGCCTGGATTTTCGCGGTGAGCGCCTGCGCCTTTCCACGGATATCGGCCACACCGAGCGCGACACCGATGCGCCGCAAGAACGTGTACAAGTCGGCGCCAATGCCCGGGTGCCGAGTGCCAATGACGTACGGCATAACTACGCACAGCCCTGGAGCAAAGCCCGTACCGATGACACCTTCGGCACGGTTAACGGCGAGTTCGACCTCAGTGACAGCGTGATGCTGTATGGCGGCGTCGGCGCGCGTAAAAGCAACCACGACTTCTTGCGTCACGCGGTGTCCGTCACCAACAACGCCGGGGATTTCAGCGTATTGCCACGGGATTTCACCCGCGATGAAAACGTGCGCACCGCCACCGCCGGGGTGCGCAGTTGGTTGCATACCGGGCCGGTCAGCCATGAGATCAACCTGGCGGCCAGCTACTTCTATATGGACTTTGAAAACGGCGGCGCCCGTTACGCGGCGGCGCCGAGCAACCTGTACAACCCGGTAGAAACCCCAACCCCTTCACGGCCAACACGCCTGGATTCCAAGGTCTACACCGAGAACCGCTTCAGTGGCGTGGCGCTGTCCGATACCCTGGGCTTTTTCGACGAGCGTTTATTGCTGACCCTCGGCGCGCGCTGGCAGCGGGTCAAGGTCGACGACTGGACCGACAACGTCAAAGGCGCTACGGCCTACGATGAGGAAAAAGTCTCGCCCTCCGGCGGCATCCTGTTTAAAGCCACCGACAAACTGTCGCTGTACGCCAACTACATGGAAGGCCTGAGCCAAGGCAAAATCGCGCCGTCGACCTCGATCAACGAAGATGAAATCTTCCCGCCGTTTGTCAGCCGTCAGGTTGAAGTGGGTGCCAAATACGACGCCGGCGCGTTTGCCGTGACGGCAGCGGTGTTCCGTATCAAGCAGCCGGCCTACGAAACCAACGCCACTACGCGGGTGTTCGGCCCCAATGGCAAACGCCAGAACGACGGCGTGGAGCTGAGCGTGTTCGGCGAGCCGCTCAAGGGCGTACGGCTGCTGGGTGGTGTGATGGTTATCGACAGCGAACTGACCCACACCACCAACGGTACTTTCGACGGCAACCGCGCCCCGGCCACGCCCAAGTACAACGTCAACCTGGGCGCCGAATGGGATGTGCCGACGGTGGAAGGCCTGACCCTGACCAGCCGGGGTATCTATTCCAGCTCGCAGTACCTGGACCAGTCCAACGTCAAGGAAATCGACGCCTGGACACGCCTTGACGTCGGTGCGCGCTATGCCTTCAAGGTCGACGATAAGCACATCACCTTGCGGGCGAACGTCGAGAACGTCGCCGATAAACGCTACTGGAGTTCGGCCGGTGCTTCGGATGACAGTGAGCCGGGCCTGACCCTGTCCACGCCGCGCACCTATTTGCTGTCGGCCACGGTGGACTTCTAAACGCAACGATCACGAGGGGAGGGCCAATGTGGGAGCTGGCTTGCCTGCGATACAGGCACCTCGGTCTGTCAGTAAGACCCGGTCGATGCTATCGCAGGCAAGCCAGCTCCCACACAAGCCAACTGCCACATAGCCCTGACCACATAAGCCAGCCCACACCACGGACGTGCCGCGTTAATAAGAATGTTTTTTGATTGCATCGCCTCAATATGGAATAGTACCCGCCGTTTTCCCCGGCCCGTCCAGCCGGGGTGTTTTAACGCCGAGGTCTTTGTCATGCGAATGTTGCGCTCCATCCCGACCCTTGCCGCCTGCCTCCTGGCGTTGTCTTCCAGCGTGTTGAACGCCGCGCCTATCGACCTTAATGACGGCCAGCACGCGGTGCACCTGCCGGATGCGCCCAAGCGCGTGGTGGTGCTGGAGTTCTCCTTTCTCGACAGCCTCGCCGCCGTTGACGTCACGCCGGTCGGTGCTGCGGACGATGGCGATGCCAACCGCGTCTTGCCGCGTGTGCGCCAGGCCATCGGCCAATGGAAGTCCGTGGGCTTGCGTTCGCAACCGAGCATCGAAGAAATCGCCCGGCTCAAGCCGGACTTGATCGTCGCCGACCTCAATCGTCATCAGGCGTTGTACAGCGACTTGGCGAGCATCGCGCCGACCTTGTTGCTGCCATCACGTGGGGAAGATTACGAAGGCAGCCTCAAATCCGCCGAACTGATCGGCACGGCCCTGGGCAAAAGCGCGCAGATGCACGCGCGTATCGCCCAGAACCGTGAGCACTTGCAGGCCATTGCCAAGCAGATTCCGGCAGGTGCCAGCGTGTTGTTCGGGGTTGCCCGTGAAGACAGCTTTTCCGTACACGGGCCTGACTCCTACGCCGGCAGCGTGCTGCAAGCCATCGGCCTGAAAGTGCCTTTGGTACGCGCCAAGGCTGCGCCGACTGAGTTTGTCAGCCTGGAACAATTGCTCGCGCTTGACCCTGGCTGGTTGCTGGTTGGTCACTATCGTCGCCCAAGTATCGTCGACACCTGGAGCAAGCAGCCGTTGTGGCAAGTGCTCGGCGCGGTGCGTAATCATCAAGTGGCCGAGGTCGATGGCGACAGTTGGGCGCGTAACCGAGGTGTATTGGCGTCGGAGCAAATCGCTGAAGACACCCTGGCGATACTCAAGGGCGGCAAAGCCGTATTGAGCCAATAACCGTGCAGCGCAGTTTCGCGGCGGCAGGCATTGTGCTGCTGGGTGCCGTATTGTTCTGGTACTCGCTGTACAGCTGGTCGCCGTTCACCATCACTGCGACGGATGCCTGGAACGGCCTGGTTCATCAGGGCAGCGTGGGCGGCAATATGGCCTATATCGTGGCGCAGCTGCGCGTGCCGCGTGCGTTGTGTGCGGCGTTGGTCGGTGCCTGCCTGGGCCTGGCCGGAGCACTGATGCAAGGCATCACCCGCAACCGCTTGGCATCGCCGTCGTTGTTCGGCGTGACGGCCGGCGCGGCATTGGGATTGGCCTTGTTTTCCACCGGTTTGGTCGCGCCGCCCTTTGCCGGTGGCGCCCTGTTGATGACCTGCCTGGGCGGTGCGCTGGCCTGGGTCACGGTGTTCAGCCTGGGCGGCGCGTGGTCGCCGACCACCGCGCAAGGTCGGTTGGTATTGGCCGGTGTGGCGGTTGCTGCGTTGTGCGCGGCCTTGACCCGGCTCACGGTGATTCTGGTCGAGGCCCAGGCCCAAAGCGTGCTGAACTGGCTGGCCGGGTCGCTGGCCAATGTGGGGGCGGCCCAGGTGCAACTGCTCTGGCCGTGCACGCTGATCGGCGGCGTGTGGGCGCTGTGGTGTGCGCCGCGCCTGAACCTGATCAACCTCGGCGAAGACGCCGCGCGCTCGTTGGGCGTCGGTATCGCCAGCCTGCGCTTGCAGGTGTTTGTCGCCAGCTTGCTGCTGGTGGGCGCCAGCGTCTGCGCGGTCGGCCCCATTGGCTTTGTCGGGCTGATCGCGCCGAATATCATTCGCCAGTTTCTCGGTAACGACTACCGCTGGCTGATCCCGCTCAGCGCGGCGTTGGGCGCGGTGATCGTACTGGGCGCCGACTTGCTCAGTCGCGCGGTGGCCTTTCCAGTGGAAACCCCGGCGGGCGTGGTCACTGCATTGATCGGCGCACCGTTCTTCCTGTTTCTTGCCAGGCGCACCCTATGATGCGGCCACGATTGCGCTTATGGCTGCTGCTGGGCTTGCTGCTGGTGGCACTGCTGGCGAGCCTCAGCGCCGGTACGGTGTGGCTCAAACCCGGCACCGTGCTGGAGCGCCTGCTGGCCCACGACGCCCTCGATTTTGAAGTGTGGAACCACCGCCTGCCACGCAGCCTGATCGCCATTCTGGCTGGCTGCGCCTTCGGCCTGGCCGGCGCGATTGTGCAGGGCGTGATCCGCAACCCGCTGGCCTCGCCGGAAATTCTCGGCGTGACCCAAGGTGCCGGGCTGGCGCTGACCGTGGCGATCATCAGCTGGCCGCACCTGCCGATTGCCTGGCTGCCACTGGTGGCCTGCCTGGGCGGCGCCGGTGGGGCCTTGCTGCTGGCGCTGTACAACACCGGCGTGAGTTTTTCCGGGGTGCGTTTTGCGCTGTCGGGGGTGGCGATTGCGGTGACCTTGTCCAGCGTCACCGAGTTTTTGATCCTGTCCCATCCGTTGGATATCAACACGGCATTGCTCGCGCTGACGGGCAGTTTGTGGAGCCGTAATTGGCACCATGTGGCGCTGGTGTTGCCGTTCCTGCTGTTGATCCCGCTGGGCCTGTGCCTGGCTAAACCTTTGAACCTGATCGCGCTGGGCGATGAGGCCGCCCACAGCCTGGGCACTGCGCTGGGCCGCACCCGCTGGTGGGCGATGGCCTGCGCGGTGGTGCTCACCAGCCTGGGGGTCGGCGTGATCGGGCCGATTGGTTTTATCGGCCTGGTCGCACCGCACATGGCGCGGCGCCTGGTGGGTGGGCATCACCAGTACCTGCTGCCGGCTGCGATGCTGATTGGCGCGTTATTGCTGGTGCTGGCCGACACGCTTGGACGCACGTTGATTGCGCCCAGCGAAATCCCGGCGGGCGTGCTTACGGCGGTGATTGGTGCGCCGTATTTTCTTTGGTTGCTGGCACGGTTCAAGGGTTGATGACATGAGTATTTTGCAGGCACACCAACTCGACATCGGCTACGGCGCCACGCGCATTGTGCAGGGCCTTTCATTTGCACCGCCGACAGGTCGCGTCACCGCGCTGATCGGCCCTAACGGCTGCGGCAAGTCGACTTTGCTCAAGGCGTTTGCGCGCATCCTCAAGCCGACCCAGGGCGAGTTGACCCTGGATGGCCACGCCTACGCCAGCCTGTCCGCTCGGCAATTGGCGCGACAGATCGCATTTTTACCGCAGGTATTGCCGGTGCCGGAAGGTGTCAGCGTGCGCCAGTTGGTCGCCTACGGCCGCAGCCCGCATAACTCGTTGTGGGGGCGCTTGAGTGGCAATGATCAGGCCCAGGTGACCCAAGCCATGCAGCGCCTGGAGCTGGACAGCCTGGGCGACCGCGCGTTGGCGGATTTGTCCGGCGGCCAGCGCCAGCGCGCCTGGCTGGCCATGGTGCTGGCACAGAATGCGCCAGTGGTGTTGCTCGACGAACCCACCACTTACCTCGACATCAGCCATCAGGTGGAACTGCTCGACCTGATGGGCGAACTGGCCGCCGAGGGCAAAACCGTTATCACCGTACTGCACGACATCAACCAGGCCTGCCGCTACGCCGACCACTTGGCGGTGATGCACGCCGGCAAGCTGGTGGCTGACGGCCCGCCCGCCCAAGTGATCAGCGCCGAGCTGATGCGCCAGGTGTTCGACGTGCAAGTGCAGATCATGCAGGAGCCGGTTTCCGGCACGCCAATGTGCCTGGTGGAAAAAAGCACTCGCATCCACGCCTGACCCTGTTCGCTCTCACGCACTAATGCTCGTTCCCACGCTCCGCGTGGGAATGCAGCCCGTGACGCTCCGCGTCACAAGGTTGCCGGTTGCAGGGCGGGACGCGGAGCGTCCCATGAGGCATTCCCACGCGGAGCGTGGGAACGATCAGCAGGAAAACATTATTTATATGAATAAAGTTATTCGCTAATAATGAAAGTAGAGAATATTAGCTTATGCCCAAATAGCATTATATTTTTGAAATCCATTCCGTTATGTTTGATCGCAACAGCCTACCCCTGACCTCGGATGGTACCCAGCGTGATTCAGATTCTGCGCGCCATAACCGGGTAAAGACCCCGCGGCAGAATCGTTGGAAGGGAGATCAACGTATGTTGCCAATTCAAAACCCTCGCTCACTCCACACCTAGTTCCCCATCGCAGCGACACCCTTAAAAACGAGCACCGCGCCCGCCGCGCGACTGCCCGACTTCGCGATTCGGAAAGCCTGGAGTGGTCATGAAGCAAGTTTTACCCCCCACCGCCGCACTCACGCTGGCCCTGTTGGCCGGCACTGCATCCGCCCAGGACGACAGCACCTTGTCCACCGTGGTGGTCACCGGTAACCGTGGCGCCGAGCAGCGCACCGTCACCAGCAGCCCGGTGCCGATTGATGTGGTCAGCGCCAGGCAACTGCAAAGCACCGGCAAGCCCGGCTTGATGGAAGCCTTGAGCGCGGTGATCCCGTCGCTGACCCTGCCGGAAAAAACCGGCTGGGACGCCAGCGGCATTGCCCGTGCGCCCAACCTGCGGGGCTTGAGTGCTGCCGAAGTGCTGGTGCTGGTCAACGGCAAACGTCGTCACACCAGCGCCACGCTGAACATCAATGGCATCAACACCGGCGCGGCGCCGGCTGACCTGGATTTGATCCCCATCAGTGCCATCGACCATGTGGAAGTGCTGCGCGACGGCGCCGCCGCCCAGTACGGCTCGGATGCCATCGCCGGGGTCATCAATGTGATCCTCAAGGCTGATACCAGCGGCACCGCCGTCACCAACGTCGGTCAGGGCTACGACGGCAAGAAGCAAACCGTGCAACAAAGCCTCAACAAGGGTTTTGAAATCGGCAACGGCGGCGTCGTGCAATTGGCCCTGGATGCCCGCAGCCAGAATGACGACAACAAAGCCAGCGCCAACGGCTACACCTATGAGCAAGCCTACAACCAGGCCGGCAGATCGACCTACGGCGGTTACGGCACGCCCAAGACCAACCTGCTGACCCTGGGCTACAACGCCGAGCTGCCGATTGATGACAGCCTCAGCCTGTATTCCTTCACCACCTACTCGCGGCGCAAGGCCGAGCAGGGGCAGAACTACCGCCTGCCGACCATCACCAATACCATCACCACCGGGCCGAATGGCTACCCGGCCGGGTACACGCCGACCTGGTACATCGACGAGGACGATTTCCAGGCCGCGTTCGGCGGCAAAGGCACCGTCGGCGCGTGGGACTGGGATTTGTCCACCACCTACGGGCGCAACGAGGCGGAACAGGGCACCACCCACAACCAGAACCCGTCGCTGGGCGAGTACACGCCCAACAGCTTCACTTCTGGCACCTGGATTTCCACCGAGCTGACCACCAACCTCGACTTCAAGCGCGGCTTTGATGTCGGCCTGCAAAAACCGTTGGACCTGTCCTACGGCTTCGAACATCGGCGCGACACCTATGAGGTGCAGGCGGGTGACTACGCGTCTTATGCCAATGGCGGCTACTGCGTGGCGCCCGGCAACTGCGCGTCATCCGGGGCGCAGGTCACCAACGGCATTTCGCCGGATGAAGAAAGCAGCGCCTCGCGCAACAGCCTCGCCAGCTATGTCGATGTGGGCTTCAACCCGCTGCCGGACTGGTACATCGGCACCGCCTTTCGCTACGAGCATTACAACGAAGGCGTCGGCGCCACCCGCAGCGGCAAGCTGACCACACGCTACGATTTCACCCCGCAATTTGCCGTGCGCGCCACCGTCAGTAACGGCTTTCGCGCGCCGTCCCTGGCCAATAGCCTGTTCAGTGCGCGCTCCACCACTTATGGCGTGGTCGACGGCGTGTATCAGTCGATCAACTACGGCGTATTGCCGGTGGGTTCGGCGGCGGCCAAGGCCCTCGGCGCCCAGGAGTTGAAGCCCGAGCGCTCGACCAACTTCAGCCTGGGTCTCACCCTTACGCCCACCGACCGCCTGAACTTCACCGCCGACGCCTACGTGATCAACCTGCGCGACCGCATCACCCTGACCGGCACCTTGCTCGGCCCCGAAGTCACCCAGGTACTGCAAAGCAACGGCATCAACTCCACCTCCGGCGGCCAGTACTTTATCAACGGCGCCGACACCCGCACCAAGGGCGTGGATCTGGTCAGCAACTACAACCAGGACCTCGGCCAGTTCGGCGCCTTGAAGTGGACCGCCGCGTTCAACTGGAACCAGACCAAGATCCTCAACTACAAGGCGTCCACCGATATCCTCGGCACGCCCTATGACCTGATGGACCGCCAGGCCCGTGGTCTGATCACCGATGTGCAGCCCAAGACCAAGCTCATCCTCGGCGGCGACTGGAGCATCGACCGCTTCAACCTCAACCTGGCCCTGACCCGCTACGGCGCCTACAAAGAGGTCAATTCCTCGGCCAATCGCGACCTGGACCGGGTTTACAACGCCCGCTGGATCACTGACCTCGACCTTGGCTACAACCTCACCAAAGCCCTCAACATCGCCGTCGGCGCCAAGAACCTGTTCGACCTTTACCCCAAGAAACAAGGCGTGCCGAGCAGCACCATGCTCGCCAGCTACGGCACTTATTCGCCCTACGGTTTTACCGGCGGGTACTACTACACCCGGCTGACTTACGCCTTCTAAGGCCGCAACCCGCGAGGAATAGAACATGCCCATTGTCGCCAAATCCTATGACCTGATCGAAGACGTCAGCCCGGTTCGCCAGCGCCGCGTTGCAACGCCGATCAAAGCCCTGCAAGTGGTTCCCGCCCGCCACCCGTGGCGCTGGGCCGGGTCGATCTTCGCTGCGCTGGTGCTGCTCGCCATCGTGCATTCACTGGCCACCAACCCGCGTTGGGAGTGGGGCGTGTTCGGTCAGTGGTTCTTTTCTGTCTCGGTGCTGCGTGGCCTCGGCCAGACACTGTTGCTGACGCTGCTCAGTACCGTGTTCAGCATCCTCTTCGGCACTGCATTGGCGCTGGCACGGCTGTCGGGCTCGCCATTGCTGGCGGCGTTGGCCTGGGGCTATATCTGGTTTTTCCGCTCGATGCCGGCGCTGCTGGTGCTGATCATCCTCTACAACTTTGCCTACCTGTATGACCACATCGTGCTCGGCGTGCCGTTCACCCGCGTGGTGTTCGCCGAGTGGTCGACCGTGGATGTGCTCAGCCAATTCACCGTGGCGGTGTTGGGCCTGAGCCTGATGCAAGCCGCCTACGCAGCGGAGATCATTCGCGGCGGTTTGATTGGCGTGGACGCCGGCCAGCATGAAGCGGCGGCAGCCCTCGGTTTGCCGGCTTCACGACGGATTTTTCGCATCATTCTGCCCCAGGCGCTGCGCTCGATTTTGCCGTCGGGTTTCAACGAAATCATCGGCCTGGTCAAGGGCACGTCCATCGTCTACGTGCTGGCCTTGCCGGAGCTGTTCTACACCGTGCAGGTCATCTACAACCGCACCCAGGCGGTGATCCCGCTGCTGGTGGTGGCGACCGTGTGGTACCTGATCATCACCACGGTGCTGACCAGCGCCCAGTACTACGTCGAGCGCCACTTTGCGCGCGGTACGGCGCGGGTACTGCCGCCCACACCGCTGCAACGCCTGCGCGGCTGGCTCAAGGAGAAAACCCATGGCTGAAGCACGCGCCGGGCGCATTCAGATCCAGGGCGTGGGCAAGCGCTTTGGCAACCAGCAGGTGTTGAAAGACATCCACCTGACCATCGACCCAGGCAAGGTCACGGTGATTCTCGGGCCGTCCGGCTCGGGCAAATCCACCTTGCTGCGCACCATCAACCACCTGGAAAAAATCGACAGCGGGCACATCACCATCGACGGTGAATACGTCGGCTATCGGCGCAAGGGTGACCTGCTCTACGAATTGAAAGAACGCGAGATTCTCAAGCGCCGCATCGACGTGGGTTTTGTGTTCCAGAACTTCAACCTGTTCCCGCACCTCACCGCCTGGGAAAACGTCGCCGAAGCACCGCTGGCCCACAAGCGCTGGAGCAAGGCCGAGGCGCAGGCCAAGGCCTGCGAGCTGCTGGCCAAGGTCGGCCTGGCCGACAAAGTCGATGCCTACCCACGCCAGCTCTCCGGTGGCCAGCAACAGCGTGTGGCTATCGCCCGCGCCTTGGCGCTGGATCCCAAAGTGCTGCTGTTTGATGAACCCACCTCAGCCCTCGACCCGGAGCTGGTGGGCGAAGTGCTCGACGTGATCAAAGGCCTGACCCAACTGGGTGTGACCCTGGTGATCGTCACCCACGAAATCGGGTTTGCCCGCGAAGTGGCCGACCACGTGGTGTTCCTGTGTGACGGTCAACTGATCGAAGAGGGCCCGCCCGAACAGATGTTTCGCCAACCCCGACATCCCCGCACCGTGGCCTTTCTGGGCAAGGTGCTTTAGTTCAAGGAGTGACTGCCCATGTTCATCAATACTGCCCGCGTGGCCTTGCTGACGCTTGCCGTCGGTGCTGCGCAAACCGCGTTCGCCGTGCAACAGGTGGATTTCAGCCCCGACCGTGTGCGCATCCATGTGCCGCGCAATGAAGCGGCGATTGCGCAGATCCCGCCGGGCTTCAAGTTCGCCCAGCCCGGCAAATTCACCGTGGCCGTGTCCGGCGTGGCCGGGCCGCCGCTGGCGCTGTTGGCCAATGACGACAAGACCACCATTGGCAGCGAAGCCGACACCGCGCAGCTGGTGGCCGACAGCCTCGGCCTGCAGCTCAATGTGGTGCAGACCAGTTGGGAGGATTGGCCGCTGGGCGTCAGCTCCGGCAAGTACGACGCGGTGATCAGCAACGTCACCGTGACCGAGGCGCGCAAGAAGCGTTTTGACTTCGCCACCTATCGCCAGGATGTGCTCGGCTTTTACGTCAAGAGCACCAACAAAATCACCGAGATCAAACAGGCCGCCGACATTGCCGGGCTGAAGATCATCGTCGGCTCCGGCACCAACCAGGAGAAGGTGCTGCTGGCGTGGAACGAGGCCAATGAAAAAGCCGGTATCAAGCCTGCGCTCCTGCAATACATCGACGACCAGGCCGCCGCGCAACTGGCGGTGCAATCGGGGCGCAGCGATGCGCTGTTCGGGCCTAACTCGGTGTATGCCTATTCGGCGGCGGTCACTGGCGGTATCAAGCGGGTGGGCACGGTGAACGGCGGCTGGCCGTTGAAGGCCGATATTGCCGTGACCACCCGCAAGGACAACGGCCTGATCCAGCCGATTCACACCGCCCTGCAAGGCGCGATTGCCGGCGGCCAATACGAACAGGTGCTGCAACGCTGGGGCCTGGACATCGAGCGCGTCGACACCTCGCTGATCAACCCACCGGGCCTGCCGGACTAGGAGCATCGACATGGGACTGACACGCCGTGAAGCGCTGTCGAGCATCGCCGCTGTAGGCGGCGAAAAGGCCGTCAAGGATGCATTGGCGGTATTGGGTTTGGGGCCGTCGTCACATCGCCGCCCGCAACCGCTGAAACTCAACGCGGGCCTGGGGCAGGGCACTCGTGTGCTGGTGCTGGGCGCCGGGATTGCCGGGTTGGTGACGGCCCTGGAACTCAGCCGCGCCGGGTTCAGCGTGCAAATACTGGAGGCCCGCAACCGCGTGGGCGGGCGCACCTGGACCCTGCGCAATGGCGACCGCGTGGACTACAAGGACGGCCGCACGCAAACCGTAGCGTTTGATAACGGCCTGTATTTCAACGCCGGTCCCGCCAGGATTCCGAGCCAGCACCGCACGCTTCTCGACTATTGCAGCGAGCTGGGTGTGCCGTTGGAAGTACTGGTCAACAGCAGCCACGGCGCCCAGGTGCGGCCCGACCTGCAACAGCCGGCGTTCACCGTCGGCCAGGCGATCAATGACACGCGCGGGCATTTGTCCGGCTTGCTGGCCAAAGCCGTGCAGCGCGATGCCCTCGATGATGTGTTGAGCAGTGAAGAGCGCACGCGCTTGCTGGCGTTTTTGCAGGTGTATGGCGATCTGTCGCAGGAACTGGCCTTTGAAGGCAGCTTGCGCTCCGGTCACCTGGAGTCGCCTGCCCACCCCGGCGCGCTGCCCGCCAGCCGTAGCCCGCTGGCGCTGGACCGGCTGCTGCATCCGGAGTTGTGGGGGGCGTTATTGCACACCGAATTCCCGGAGTTTTCCGCCACCATGTTCCAACCCGTCGGCGGCATGGACCGCATCACTGACGCCTTCTACCAGCGCGTGCGCGAGCACGTGCAACTCGGCGCCCAGGTGCGGCAGATCCGCCAGCTTGAAGACGGCGTGGCGGTGACCTACCACGACCAGCTCAGCGGCCGCGAACAGGTGGTGCGCGCCGATTACCTGGTCTCGACCTTGCCGTTGCCGCTGTTGGCCAAACTCGACACCGACTTCAGCGACCCGGTCAAAGCCGCCTTGCTCAGTACCCGCAGCGACCAGGCGACCAAAGTGGCGTGGCAATCGCCGCGCTTCTGGGAAACCGACTATCGCACCTACGGCGGCTTGTCGTGGATCGAACACCCGGCGCGCCTGCTGTGGTACCCCAGCAACGACCTCAACACCCGCGACGGTTTGCTGGTGGCCGGTTACGTGACCGGGGAGGGCGCCGACGTATTTGGTGCCAAGCCATTCGACCAGCAGTACGCCACGTCCAAAGAAGCCGTGGAACTGCTGCATCCGGGTTATTCAAAACACCTGCGCCACCCGCTGGCGGTGTCCTGGGAACAGATCCCCTACAGCGAAGGCCCATGGCTGCAACGCGAACACTTCCCGGCCGACGCCAGTGCCTTGCTGGAACAGGCCCACGGCCGCGTGTACTTCGCCGGCGACGGCCTGGTGCAAAGCGGTGTGGGCATCTGGCAGGAGTCGGCAGCCAACTCGGCACGGCATGTGGTCGCGCAGCTGGCCGAGCGCGTTACCCAACAACAACAGATTGCGGCACTCGCCGCCTCCTGAGGAGCATCACCATGAGCGACAGCATTCAACGCACCAGCGTCGGCGATTTTCCCATCTCGCAAACCGTCACCGTACCGGCCTCCGCCAGCCTGATTTTCGTCAGCGGCACCTTGCCCGACCTGGCCGACCCTAACGTGCCCGGGGTTTACGGCAACACCGAAGTGCAGACGGTGTCGGTGTTCAACAAACTGCGCAAGATCCTCCAGCAGCAAGACCTGGACCTGGGCGATATCGTGCAATTGCGCGTGTTTCTGGTGGGGGCCGAAGAGACCGACGGCAAGCTCGATTTTGCCGGGTTGCAACGCGGTTACACGCAGTTCTTCGCCACGCCCGAGCAGCCGAACAAGCCTGCGCGCACGGCGTTGCAGGTGGTGGCATTGCCGTTGCCAGGGGCGCTGGTGGAAGTGGAGGCGATTGCGGCCAGAACGGCCTGACTCTATTGAATGCGCTGTTGTGGATAGCTTGCTTGCTGTGGCTTGTTGTGGCGAGCAGGCTTGCCACAACAAGCCTGTTTGCCACAATAAGCCTCTAGCCACAACAAGCTGCTCACCACCATTGGTGGCAGGCCCGTGAACAGATCATCGGATTGTCAGTAACCGCATGTCACCTTTTTGTCGCTTGCAGTCTCTACTTTGTCTTGAGCGTTTTTATCTCAAGCACCCCAGGGATTGATTAGTGCCATGCCAACTCTCACCCGCCGCACCCTGCTGAAGGCCGCCGCCATCGGCTCCGCCTACACCCTGCTACCCGACTCCATCCGCCAGGCTTTGGCGATCCCCGCCAACAACCGCACCGGCACGATTATGGATGTGGAACACGTGGTTATCCTGATGCAGGAAAACCGCGCGTTCGACCACTACTTCGGCACCTTGCCCGGCGTACGTGGTTACAGCGACCGCTTCACCATTCCGCTGCCGGGCGGCCGCAAAGTCTGGGAGCAACAGGGCAAGGGGCGGCGCGTATTGCCTTATCATTTGGACAGTTCACGCGGCAATGCCCAGCGTGTCGACGGCACGCCACATTCCTGGGTTGACGAACACGCCGCCTGGGGCAGCGGCCGCATGAATGCCTGGCCAACCTACAAGACCAACACGTCAATGGGCTATTACCGCGAGCAGGAATTGCCGTTCCAGTTTGCGTTGGCCAACACCTTTACCCTGTGCGATGCCTACCACTGTTCGGTGCACGCCGGCACCAACCCGAACCGGCTGTTCCATTGGACCGGCACCAACGGCCCGACCGGCGCCAATGTGGCTGCGGTGGTCAATGAATGGGACGGCCCTGGCGCAGTGAGCGTGGGTTACACCTGGAAAACCTACCCTGAGCGCCTGGAAGAGGCGGGCGTGAGTTGGAAGGTCTACCAGTTCTTGCCGGATAACTTTGGCGACAACCCGCTGGCTGGTTTTCGCCAGTACCGCGCCGCCAGTGTCGCGGCCGGTAACCCGGCGGAACCGCCGAAAGACTTCAAGGCCTTTGTGCCCTACAGCGATCAACTCAACGCCCGTGTGCCGTTGTACAAAGGCAACGGCAACACACTGCCATCGGCAAACGGCAGTGACCTGGAAGCGATCATCCAGGGCTTTCGCGATGACATAAAAAACGGCCGCTTGCCTCAGGTGAGCTGGCTGGTCGCCCCGGCCAATTACTCCGAACATCCTGGGCCTTCCAGCCCGGTGCAGGGTGGCTGGTTCACCCAGGAGATTCTCAAGTCGCTGACTGAAAACCCGCAGGTGTGGAGCAAGACTGTATTGCTGGTCAACTACGATGAAAACGACGGTTTCTTCGACCACGTCCCTTCACCGTCAGCCCCGTCCAAGCGTGCCGATGGCAGCTTTGCCGGTAAATCCACGGTCAAGTTCGACAGCGAAATCTTCACGCACCCGGCGCCGCCCGGCACCACGCAACAGCCTGCGCCTGACGGTGGTGTTTACGGCCCTGGCCCACGGGTGCCGATGCTGGTGCTGTCGCCCTGGAGTCGTGGCGGCTGGGTCAACTCCCAGGCGTTTGATCACACCTCGGTGCTGCAATTTCTGGAGAAGCGCTTCCAGGTGCGCGAGCCCAATATCAGCGCCTGGCGCCGCGCCGTATGCGGCGACCTCACCTCGGCGTTCAACTTCGTCAACCCCAACACCGAGTTGTTGCCGCCACTGCATGAAACCACCCGCCGGGCGGCGGATTTGCTGCGCCAGCGCCAGGAACAACTGGCCCAGGTTGTGGTACCTGCTGAAGGTCGGCAACAGGCGCCGCATCAGGCACGCATGGCTCGGCCATCCCGTGCGTTGCCATACCAGTTGAACGTCGAAGGTGACGTTGATCGTCGCGCCGGTGAGCTGACGTTGAACTTCTTCAACCATGGCGAACAGGGCGCGGTCTTCCACGTCTACGATCGACTGCACCTGGAAGACATCCCACGGCGCTACACCGTTGGCGCCGAACAGCACCTCAGTGATACCTGGCCAGTGGCTGGCGGCTATGACCTGTGGCTATTGGGGCCGAACGGCTTTCACCGGTCATTCAAGGGTGATCTGCAACGCCGCGAACCGCAACTGTCAGTGGCTTACCAGGGGGACAGCGTGCAACTGACAGTGATCAACCCCAGCAAGCATCCAGCCTCGGTGACGATCAAGCGCTGCCCTTACACCCATCAAGGCCCATGGCTGCTGGAGATTGCTGGCCACAGCTCGCAGCAACGCACATTCTCCCGTCAGCCGAGCGGTGGCTGGTATGACTTCACCGTGCGTAATGAGCATGGCTGGGTGCGCCGGGTGGCGGGGCGGGTTGAGACGGGGGCGCATAGCATCAGTGACCCGTTGATGGGTAAGCCGGTGTAGCAAACCCTGAGGCGGCGGATAGCGTTGAACCGATCCGCTGCCTTTGGCCGGGAGTTAGTATTTTGAGAAATATCCTACGTTCATAAAGGATTAAACATCCGCGCTTTTTCCGGGCAGTTTTAGACAATCGTTGGGTCCACCACCCACGAGCCCACGCCAATGACGAGCCAGCCTTTACGCGTCCTGATCCTTGAGGAGCACGCCTTTCAGCGCGCCGTCGTCGTGAGCCAGTTCAAACGGTTGGGGCATGCGGTGATCGAGGCGACGCATGCCATTGAAGCCTTGGCCCTCCTGGAAAGCGTTCACGGGGTGGATGTCGTACTGTGCGACTTGTCCATGTCCGGCATGGATGGGCTGGAGTTTTTGCAACATGCCGCGCAACGAGGGTGGCTGCATGGCGTGATTGTCAGCGGCCATCAGCCGACCGGGATCAGCCAAGCCCTGCAACAGTTCACCAGCCTGCTCGGCGTGTGTTTGCTTGGCCATGTCGAAAAGCTGGCGACCCTCAATCAGCTCGAAGAGGTATTGCATCGTCATCAGCCTGTTGGGGGGATCGTGCCTGCGGTTTCACCTGCGTTGCCATTGTTTACTCAGGCGCAAGTATGCGACGCATTAGCTGCCGGCCAGCTGCACGCGTACTACCAGCCCAAATTCAGCCTGTGGACCAACGAGATGATCGGCGTGGAAGTGTTGAGCCGCTGGCAGCACCCGCTTTACGGTTTGTTACCGGCAATGGCCTTCATGCCGGTGCTGGAGCGTTGCGGGCTGCTCGACCCATTGCTGTTTGCACAGATGCACCAGGCCTTGACCCTGCAACAACACGTCAGGGCAAGAGGCATGACCTTGAACCTGGCGTTCAATCTGCACGCTCAGCAGCTGGCTCAGGGCGGGTTGAGTTTGAAGATCAAAGACGTCATGGCGCCGTTCAAGGCACCGCGCTCCAGCGTGACTTTCGAGCTGACCGAAAGCGGCATGCTGGAAGCCTCGGCGAGCAGCCTGGCGTGCCTGATGCGTTTGCGCATGCTCGGTTGCAACCTGTCCCTGGATGACTTCGGCGCCGGGTTTTCATCCTTGCAACGGCTGTGTCAGCTGCCGTTCAACGAGATCAAGCTGGATGCCGAGTTTGTGCGCGGCATGACCGCCGACCCACGCTGCTGCGCGGTGATCCACAGCACCCTGGCGCTGGGCGATAGCCTGGGCATGAGCGTGGTGGTGGAAGGTATCGAAACCCAGGAGCAGCAGCGGCAATTGCTGGCGATGGGCTGCAGGGTGGGCCAGGGGTATGTGTATGCGCCGGCGATGAGTGGCGAGCAGTTGTTGTGGCGGTTGCAGAACGTGGCTTGATGGGCGTTGAGCGAATACAGGTGGCAGGGCGCTCACCACCATTTCCAGCGGCCCTGTTTTTTCAGGGTGGCGATGATGTCTTCGCGCTTGAGGCGGATTTCGACCATCTTGTGGCGCAGTTCGCGGCAGCGGTTGCTGTTGAGGATCAGCAGGCCGGTCAGTGGGCTAAGCAGTGACATAGCGTAGAGAAAAAGCGGCGGGCGGTACGCAATTGCGGGTAGGGATATCAGCAAGCAAATTAAGTAAATACCGACACTGATCCATACCGCGCGGATATGCCCATAGTTGACCTGAGCCTTGGAAAAAAACAGGACAAGGCCTGCTGCGATGCTGCCGAGAAAACAGATCTTAATTGCAAGGTCTTCCGGAAGTCTGGAGAGAAAGGTCAGCAACAGTAAGACGGCAGTCATTGCAATCGTGGAGCAGCCGGTAATTAGATCGGCGCCAATCACTAGCGCGTAGCGTCTCCTGAACGTTTGTGGGTTCTCAAAATAGAAGTATGCGTAAGCGCGATCCTCAGAGGTCAGGGCTTTGCGATCTTCATATATTTCATCCTTTTCGGATCCGCTAAGACCTTTTTTTGGTACATGCTTGCTCACTGGCTGACTTCCTCGTAGATACCAATAGCCCACGTCTTGATATTTCCTGGCATCGAGCTGCTCGCGAAACCCAGGGTTGCAGCCAAGGTGTCTTTTATGTGATTGGCGGTAGCAAGTTGCATTTCTGTGGCACTGATTCGTTTTGGTAATACGCCGGTGGCTTGTTTCACCTTGAGGATTTTTAGGGTTAATCGAGGATCACGAAGCCTGAGCAATTCATCATTCAGTCTCGCTCGTTCTTGCCGGTTCAGACCTTTGAGTACTTGTTTGAGAGGTTTGCCAGTGACTCTTGTTGCTGTGTTTATTGTTTTGATTGTGGTCAAGGCAGAAGTGGCGACGCCAAGTAATGCAATGGCATCCAGCGTCGTAACAACGGCCTGATACCAGGTTTCGTTATCCAGAAGATCAAGGTATTGGGGCGCAAACGCTTCTACACTGGTTCGACCTAACCCGATGGCGCATTGGGTCATACTGGCAGCCAGAGCAGCCTTGCCGATAAACGTAATTACCGCGCTCGTCCCCGCCGTAAAGGGCATCAACATCACGCCACTGGTAATGACTACCCAACTCAGAATCGCCCCCGTACAGGTCACCGCCGTGCCAAGCGCTTCAGCCACCCATTCCGACTCTCGCGGCTCATGCTCCAACATCCGCTTGAACTCCACCGGCCCCACATGTTTCGGAGCCTCACGCAGCACGACCTTGATCGGCCGCACACTGCAAATCGCCTGAAACTCGCGCAGTACCACCACGTTAAACATGCCATCGATATACACCACGCCCGCGCCAATCAGTGCCGGGTCGCTATCGATGGTGAAGAACAACTTGCGCAGATCAATACTGCTTTCAATCCGCTGACGTGTGGTGCGGTGCGCCGAAGGGAGTCCATCTCTGAGCAGGGAAGCCGTCATCCTTAACTCCTGTTTTTGCGGGAGTCGAGAGCCTAAAGATGAGGAGGTGGCGCTGAATGTCGGAAGGTTCGCCATTTAACGTCGGGTGCATCTCTAACTGCCCTCTGCGTCTTGCGCGCACCGCTGCGGCTGAGGAAAAGTGCGCCCCACGTCACTACCGACGCATACCAAGGCAAGGAGCAAACATGGCAGTCGATATGTTTTTGAAGCTGGGTGATATCAAGGGTGAATCAAGGGACCAGGCCCATCGCGACGAGATTGACATCACCCAATGGGCGTGGGGCATGTCGCAGTCGGGGTCGATGCACAGCGGTACGGGCGGCGGTGCGGGCAAGGTCAATATCGCCAACCTGAACCTGACCAAACCGCTGGATAAATCCAGCCCCAACCTGATGATGGCCTGCGCCAGCGGCAAGCATTACCCCGAGGCCAGGTTGGTGGTACGCAAGGCCGGCGGTGCGAGCCCGGTGGAGTATCTGGTGATTACCCTGAAGGAAGTCATGGTGGTGTCCTACAGCACGAATGCTGAAAGCAACACCGACGTCGTGCATGACAGCGTCGCCCTCAATTTCGCCAGCGTCGACGTCAGCTACCAGCCGCAGAAGGCCGACGGCGCCAAGGACGGCGGGCCAGTGAAGTTTGGCTGGAACATTCGGCAGAACATCAAAGCCTGAGCCCCAGCCAGCCTCTTATTCTTCCAACTGCAATGCCTGCTGTTTGAGCTTGCGTTTTTGTTCAAACGGCAACTTCTCATCATCCCCATACGGCGCGCTGTACCAGTTGCCGTAACTCGGGTTCGGCAGCAGGAACCAGCGCTGCCCCAGCCAGCTCACATAGGGTTCCACCGCTTTACGTTGGGCGGCAAGGGTGTTGTGTTCGGCCTGCACGAAATCACCCAGCGAGTCCCCGGCCATCAGCAATACGCGGGCATGGCTGGCGACCCACTGACGGCGACATGTCTTGCCGTAGCCGGCGCTTTCGCAACGGCCGATGGGCGTGCTGGCGGCCAGGACCTGCGTGTCACTGGTCACCGGAAAACCACGCAGGCGCAGGTTGGCGACAGTGGCCGCGACCTGGCTGTGTTCGCGGTTGGTGAGGTAGTAAACCTTGATGCCTTTTTGCTCGGCGGCTTGCAGGAAAGCCACTGCGCCCGGCAATGCCTGGGCCTTGGCCTGGTCGACCCAGGTGTTCCAGCGATCGTAGGAATAGATTTGATTGTTAATGATGTCGCGCGCGTTCAGCGGCACGTTGTCCAGCAGGGTTTCGTCGATATCAACCACCACCGCTGGAGGTAAACCGTTCAGATTGCGGGGTGGAAAGGGCAGGGCATCCCAGGTCGGGTCGGCCAGGGCCACGTCGAGTTGGCGGGTGGCGTTGGCGAACAGCTGGCGGTAGATCAACTCGTGCTCGATGGAGGTCTGGGTCCAGAGCACGGCGTCGAGTTGGTCGTTGGCCGGCGGGGTCTGCTGGCAGCCGGTCAGGGCGGTGGTCAGCAGGCAGACACTGGCGAAAATCAGGTGGCGCATGGGATGTCTCGGCGGTGGCAGCGTGTGGGCAGCACCTTAGCCTAATCAGGCTATACATCAATCCCGAATGTGGGAGCTGGTTTGGTGATGTAAGGGCCAGAGCAACGTCAGCAGCAGAGCCATACTCGGTCAAAGGTGGGAGCTGGCTTGCCTGCGATGGCATCAACTCGGTTTACCTGATACACCGAGGTGTCTGCATCGCAGGCAAGCCAGCTCCCACAGAAAAGCAGACGAGCCACCACCCCTCAAGGCCCGCACACCAACGCCTGCCGCTCATAGTTCAACGCCTTGTTCTGCGGCGCCAACGCATAGCTTGCACTGCAACGCTGCTCGCCCCACTTGATGACCAGCGTCCCCTGATCCTGCTCCACCAGCGCCAGCGCATTCCCGTTCGGGTCTGCAATCGCCAGTTGCTTACCCGCCGAGTCTTCCAGCGAAGCCCCGAACGACAACGGCTTGTGCTGCGCATCAAACAGCTCGAACAACACCCGTCGCCCGGTGGTGCCGCTGTAACGCGCAACTACAATAGCGCCACGGCGCGGCACCAGTTGCTGGGTGGCGTTGGTGATTTCCACATCGCCGCCCAGGTCGCGGGTGTCCAGGCTGATCCAGTTCACCCGGTAAGGTTGCGCCGTGGGGATCACCGCATAGCCGTTGTAGCCGGTCTCGACGCCGCTGTAGCTGCCGATTTTAGCCCCCGAGATACCCGGCACTTCAGCCAGGGCGAAGGTTTCGCTGACGGTCTGCCCCAGGTTGACGCCACCTGCGTGCGCCACCACGGAGCCGGCGAGGTTGAGGTTCTGCGAGTTGTAGCCCTGACCCTGGCTGTAACCCAGGCTCACATCCGCCATAGAGGTGCGGCTGTTGATATTCACCGAGCCGGAGTCGCCGCTGGTATCGCTATGGCCCGCCTGCACCGAATAGAAGGTGTCACTGGTATCGGCGACGTAACCGTTGATACCCGCTTGCGTGGTGGTGTCGCCGCGCTGATGGCTGGTAGTGACAAAGGCTCGCGGCGCACGAGCCTGGCTGCCCAGTGGGAATGAGACGGACAGGTTCACTTGGGTGTCGCTGCTGGGCTCGCCATAGGTGACGATTTGCTGGGTGCGCGTCACGCCAAGGTTGTAGCTCAGGTCGCCCCAATTGCCGGTGTAGCCGGCAGACAAACTGCGCGAGCCGCCACGGTTCCAGTAGCGCTGGTCACTGGCGTTGACGTACAGGCTGCCAAACTCGCTGTTACGCCCCAGGCTCTGGTTGATGGTCAGGTCGGTACGGGTTTTTGAATGGCCGGTGCGCACGCGCACGTCTTCACTGTTGTCTTCCACGTGGTCGGTGAGGGTGCGGTAGCCCTCGGTGGAGTAACGGTAGGCGGCCAGGGTGAAGTTGGTGTCGGTGCCGGCAAAGGTCTTCGCGTACAACGCCCGCACGCTGCTGCCCTGGTGGGTTTGCCCGCGCGCTTTGCTGGACGAGTGCGTGGTATCCAGGGAGAAGGCGCCGAACGCAGTGTTCCTGCCAGCGCCGATCGACAGCGCGCTGTAGTCCTCGCTGGCTTGCAGGCCGACGATGCCGCTGAGGTTGCTGGTCAAGCCATATGCCAGCGTGCCGCTCAGAAAACGCGGGCTGCCCAGTCCGTCGGCATTGCTCTTGAACGTGCCCGCCGAGAGGCTGTACTTGACCTGACCTTCACGCACCATGATCGGCAAACTGGAAAACGCCTGCATCGTCACCCGCCGGCTGCCGTCGGCTTCGATCACGGTGATTTGCAAGTCGCCGTTGGAGCCGCTGGGGTAGATGTCGTTGATCTCGAACGGGCCGGGCGCGACGTTGGCGGTGTAGAGGATGTAGTCGTTCTGGCGGATCTCTACGGTCGCGTTGGTCTGCGCCACGCCACGAATCACCGGCGCGTAGCCGCGCTCGCTGTCGGCACGCATGCCGTCGTCGGAGGCCAGTTTGAGGCCGCGATAGCGCACACTGTCGAACAGGTCGGTGTCGGAGAAAATCTCACCGGCGCTGAACTGGCCCTTGATCGCGGTCACGTCGTGCTGCACGTAGGTGCGGTTGCTGGTGAAGGTGTTCGAGCGGTCGGTGCCGCTGCTCATGTTCGATTCGTTGCGCAGGCGCCAGGCGCCCAGGTTGATGCCGTTGCGCAGCCCGAGGTTATTGGCGATGCGGGTTTTATAGTCGCCGGCGGTGCGGCTGCTGTTGAGCTGGTAGTTGATGAACGCGGCCGGCACGCCGTCGTCCCACAACTCTGGGTCGACATACCCGCGCAAGCCCCGCTGCATGGCCACTTGCGGAATACTTGCCAACAGGCGCAGGCGGCTGCTGTCGTAACGCACGCTGGCGTCTTCGATCATGTCCGCGAGGGCATAACACTCTTGCGGTTGTTGCGGGTCGAGTTTGCCTTCGGCCTGCAATCGGCCCATGTCGACGCCCAATTGCTTGAGCAGGTCGAGGGTCAGGCAGGCTTCGACCCGGCCGTTGTTCGGGTTGCGTTTGAAGTCGATATCACGCCGGCCCACGAGCACTTCGTTGCTGTACAGGTCGACCCGGTAATTGCCCGGCAGCACGCTGTTGGCTGAGAGTAGTTGCTGCAAATCGACTGGCGACTGCGAGCCCTGCAGGAACGTGGTGTTGAAGCTTTGCGCTGCGTCATCGGCCACCGCCCAGGTCGGCAGGCTGGCAGCCATCGCGAGCGACAGCGTCTTCAACTTCAGTACGCCACGTGCGGGCCTGTTGCTGGAAAGAAAAGACATGCGAAGACCTATGACATCCCTGATTGACGGACAGCCGGGCACGCAAACACGCACGCGAAGTGAGCCTGTGGGTTAGAGAAGCTACTTAGGGTTTGAGGCGCGATTCAGTCGCGTGCGCAGGTAGCGCAGCGCCGCTCGACAGGGGCGCGCTGTAGTGGTTCTGCGCGCCATAGTCATTGATGCTGGAAAACGACAGCTGCACCGGGCCGTTGGCGATGGCTGCTGCGATCGGGAACTGTTTTTGCTCGCCAGGCGCAATCATGGTGGAGTCGCTGGCCAGCACCGACTGTACTTTGATGTCGGCCATGGACACGTGATACAGCGTCGGGTTTTTCACCTGCAGCAGGGTCTGGCCGCCGTGTTTGGCCAGTGTCCATTCAAGTTGCGCAGGCGCTTGCAGCGCGCTGCCGGTAAGGCTGGCAGGGCGGTAAAAAATCTTGATGCGCTGGCGGATGGCCAACTGCAAGGTGTTCTCGGCGGCGCTGGCCTTGGGGATTTCCTGCACGTTGAGCCACACCACCGACTCGCGGTCCGTGGGCATGCCTTTGCCTTCGTACAGAATGCGCAGCAATTGTTGTTCCTTGGCGAATACCCGCGCCAATGGCGGGGTGACGGCAAACGGTGCGCGACTGGCGCTGGCATCGTTCATGTCGACCCAGGATTGAATCAACACATCCTGGTTGCCGTTGCGCACGGTGATATTGGCTTCCTTGTGGTCGCCATCAAACACGATGCGGGTGGCATTCAATGAAATGCTGGCGGCGGCCTGGGCAGCCATAAGCAAGCCCAGTAGCCCCAAGCATGCGGCGATAGAACGAGGCGGCATGAGGGTTATCCGGTGTAATCAAAAGACAATGGCGAGGCCGCAGGGCCTCGCGCGTTCGGTGCCTGGGGCGCCGAGTTATTCGTATTGCAGGATGAACGGCAGGGTGGCATCACCGCGACCGGCGGTGGACGAACCGGCGGCTGCGGTGGTGACGTAGGCGGCCGCGAAGCTCAGGGTGGCGTCGCCGCCAGTAGTGCCGGCGCCGTGCATGGTGCTTTCGATGCGCGCGGTGCTGGAAGAGCTGAGGTCGATCAGGCTGCCTTTGCTGTCGAGCAGGGCGATACCGACGTTTTGTGCAGTGGCCGAACCCGGGTTCAGGGCCAGGACTTTTTTGCCGGTGACCAGGCCCGAACCGCCGTTGTTGGCGTCAAAGATCATCGCGACTTTGGTGCCCTGGTTGCAGTTGACGTTCAGGTTGAAGTCTTTGGCGGTGACACGGCCTGCGGTTGGGTTTTCGGCGGTGCCCATGTCCTTGATCGACACGTTGCCCATGTCCACCGAAATGGTGCGGTCGGAGTTGGCGCCGTCGACCGAGCAGGCATCGTTGTTGATCACGCCGGTGAAGGTGATTTTACCGCTGCCGCCCAGGGTCGGCGTCGGTGCCGGGTCGACGGCAAATGCGCTGCCGGAAGCGGCGATAATGGCCGAGGCGATAACAGCCAGGGAAAACTTCTTCATGATGATGTCCGTTAGTGTTAGTTGGAAAATGCTGTTGTTGAACTGCGAGAGGAGAATAAGCGGCGAGGGCAAGCGAGCGAATAAGACGATTCTTATAAGTCAGGAAACGGACGGTTTAGAGCGGTGCAAGGGCGTGTGAATACTCAGAAAATAAAGGGCGAAGCCATTGTTTTAAATGGCTTGCTAGTTGTGGGTTAGTTGAAAATGTTACGTGCCAGGCAATAAGCGAGCAGGTCCTGGTCACTGCTCACTTCAAGTTTGCGCATGGCCGAGATCTTTTGCGCGCTGATGGTCTTTGAACTGCGGTTCTGGCTGCGCGCAATATCACTGACGCTCATGCCGGAAATAAATAAGCGCAAGATCTCGAACTCTTTGGGCGACAAACTGGTAAAGCGCTCGTCAATAGCCGTAAGCGTCTCGATCACCGAGGTTTTTGGCGGTTCTAGGCTGCGATAGGCGCTCTGCTGGGCGATCGCCTTGAGCGCCAATTGAATCTCGGTGTGCAACTGGCTTTTCTGGATGATGCCGACCACACCCAGCTCTTGCAGGCGGGTGAGGATCAGGTGGTTGGAAATCATCGTCAGGATCAGGATCTGCACCTGCGGAAAATGCCGCTTGAGGTACTCCACCAATTTGAGGCCGTCGCCGTAGGGCGAGTCGCCCGGCATGTTGTAGTCGGTGATCACAATGTCGGCGCCCTGGTGCTGCAACAGCGCGATCAGGCCGGCCGAGCACACGGCCTCGCCGACCACCTGGAAGCGTGTGTCGCGCTCTACCAACTCGCGAACACCCAGCAATACGATCGGGTGATCGTCCGCGATTACCACGTTGAATTTTTTCATAAAGGGCCGTCCGTAGTGCCAGTTCAAGTGAGTGAAGAGTGCCCGGGCTGGAGAGTTTCCAGAACGGCCGACAGACGCTGCATCACCGCCTTCACCTTGAGTTCAAGTGCCGTGTCGAGGCTGCCGCGGTTAAGTGCGCTTTCCAGTTCGATGCACGCTTGGGCCAGGTTCAGCGCCTGGACTGCGCCCAGGGCGCCGGCGACCGAATGCAGCAATTGGCCCAGGCCGTGGGCATCACGTTGCGTCAGGGCGGTATCGATACGCTGCAAGTCCTGCTGCACGCTGCTGATGAACAACGGGCGCATCTTGTCCGACAGCTGCACGCTGTCGTCGCAGGACGCAGTGGCAGGCTCCGGCGCCGGCTTGACCTTGCACAGCTTGATCAACTGCCCGCGCAGGGTTTGCAGGCTTAACGGCTTGACGATCCAGGCGTTCATGCCCACCGCCAGGCAGCGCACGCCTTCCTCGCGCATGGCGTTGGCGGTCACGCCGATAATCGGCAGGTGCGGGTCATGCTCACGCAAGGTCCTGGCCAGTTCATAGCCATTCATCAACGGCATATTCACGTCGGTCAGCACCAGGTCAAATGCCTGGGGTTGCCACTGTTGCAGCGCCTGCTCGCCATTGGCGGCCAGGCTCACCGAACAGCCGAGCGCTTCGAGCTGTTCCTTGATGATCGCCTGGTTGACCGGGTTGTCCTCGGCCACCAGGATGCGCAAGCCCAACTGCCCGATGCTTTGTGGCCGGGCCGCTGCGGGTTGCTCATGCTTGCCGTGCTGCGCCAGGGACACGGTGCTGGCGATGCTGCGCACATCGTGCAGGTCGACCACCCAACCTTGAGCCGTGTGCAGCGGCGGGCTGTGTGCGCCCGGCAGGCACAGCACGCGTTGGCCGCCCCATGGCTTGGCGGGCTCGCTGGGCAGCAGGTCCACCAGCACCGCGTGGCGGCTGTCTTTTTCCTGGGTGGTCGCCGCCAAGGCCGCTGCGATGCCTAGCCGATTGAGCCAGTCACTCATCGACTGCGCCAGTTCGCGCACCGGCGCCTGCACGTACACCGGCGTCGGGCTGGGTTCGATCAGCGGCAGGTTGGTCAGCGTGCCGCAGCACAGCGGCAGGCGCATTTTCAGGGTAAAGCTGCTGCCCAGCCCCGGCTCGCTGACCACCCGTATCTCACCGTCCATCATCTGCGCCAGCCAGCGGCAAATGGGCAGTCCCAGCCCGGCGCCGCCTTCGCTGGCGGTGTCCGGCGCCTGGTAAAACAGGTCGAACAGCTTGGCCTGCTGCGCTTCGGGAATGCCGACGCCGGAGTCGGTGACTTGCCATTCCAGGTCGACATGCTCGGCGTCCAGCGCCATCACCCGGGCACGAATCACCACGCGCCCGATGTCGGTGAACTTGATCGCATTGCTCACCAGGTTATTGAGGATCTGGCGAATGCGCATCGGGTCGCCCATCAGGCAGTCCGGTAAGCGCGGATCGATGCAGCTGTAGAGCTGCAAACCCTTGCGCTGGGCGAAAGCGGCGTAGGTATGCAAGGTGTCTTCGAGCATGTCCAGCGGGCAGAAGTCCACGGCTTCTATTGCCATTTGCCCGGACTCGATCTTCGACACATCCAGCACATCGCTGATCAGCTGGAACAGCGTGGCGGACGAACGTTGAATGGTGTGCAGGTAAGTCTTCTGATGCGGATCCAGATCGGTCAGGCCGAGCAATTCCAGGGTGCCAAGCACGCCATACAACGGGGTGCGGATCTCATGGCTCATGGTCGCCAGGAACAACGTCTTGGCCTCGTTGGCGGTATCGGCGGCGTGACGTGCCTCTTCCAGCGCCTGGGCGTCTTCGATGTGCCGGGTGATGTCGTTGAAGGCATACAGGCGCACGTCCTCGGCCTGATAACGGGTCGACACGAAGCCGATTTGCAGGTGCCGGCCTTCGATCTCCAAGTGGCTTTCGCCGTTCTCGACGCCGTCGTGTTGACCGGCCATGGCCGCCACCAGACGTGCGGTGCCCGGCCACTGCTGGGCGCGCTGGTTTTCGATCAGCACCTTGCCGTCGCTGCGCCGCACCACGCACAAACCGGTGGGCGCGGTGTCGATGATCACGCGGCTGAACGCCACGCTTTCGGCGATGCGTTCGTGGGCCAGGCGCGCCGGACTGATCACCTGGCGCCGGTACCAGCGGCTGCCGGCCCAGCCCAGGGTTATCAGGCTGACCAGCAGCAGCGCCAGGGTGCTCAATGGCCATAAGGCCGAGTGGAAGAAGTGCGAGTAGTTCAGGCCATAGACTGCGCTCCAGGGCCGGTCGCCAGCCTGGGTAATCTTGAATTCAAAGCCATGTGCCGTGAAGTGCACGCCATTGCTGAGCGACGGCTCGGTGGCTGGCCCTACCAAACGGGTGCCGTCGGGCGCAAACAAGGTGAAGCGATCAAACGCGGAGTGATCCAGCGCGCGCTGCACATCGTCGACCTGCGACAGGTCGAGCAGGGTGCCGATCACCGTCTGGCCCTGGCCGTCGAGTGACAGGCCAATGTAGGCCAGCAAGTGCTCGGGCTCCGGCCCTGCTTTCCAGTACACCCAATCCTGCTCCAGTACCTGTGGCGTCTGCGCAAGGCTTTGCTGCACAGCATTGACCAGCGCCACCTGGTTGCCGGTCTCTTCAGTGCTTTCGCGACGCTGATAGCCCACGGAGGGAATGGTGATGGTGTAGTGGGTCTGGCGATTGAACAGAAAAGTTTGCGGTGCCTCGTACGGTGACGAAGACCAGAAGGCGCTGTAGTAGCTGGTCAGGTGCGCGCCCAGGGCAAAAATCGGTGGCCGGGCAGCTACGCCGACCTGCTGCTCATCGAACTTGACGTCGAACGGTACCGAAAACGAGTACTTCTGGCCTTCATATAACGTGCGGCGGTTCTCGACCATTCGGCTCTTGAGGCTGACCTGCACGCTGGTCGCCCGCAGCAATTCGGCCTGGATGCCTGGGTGCGTCAAGCTCTTGAGATAGGTTTGCTGCTCGCTGAGGTTTTCCATTAGCCGCGCAAAATGAAAGCGCGTTGCGCCATAACGGGTTTCGATCCCGCGTTGCAATGACCAGTAGTTGGTGAGGAGCAGCAGCAACGCGATTCCAATCAGCACCATCAGGCCTTTGTTCAAGCGTACGGAGCTGCGGGTAAAGGCTTCGAGTATCGCGTTGTTGTGCTTCATCAGGGGTTTCCGCAGGCGCAGGACAAATCGGCACTGGATGGAGCTTGCGCTTTATAAAGGGCAAATAATCCGGGGCCTCCAGCTAGTGAGATGTCGCGGGGCCATCATTGTTCAGTAGTTGCTGAAATTGGTCCGAAGACACCGCGTGGGAGATCAGGAAACCCTGCACCTGATTGCAGTCGATTTTGCGCAGCAGCGCCAATTGCGCAGGCGTTTCCACACCTTCGGCGACCACTGTCAGGCCGAGCTTGCGGCCCAGCGCGATGATGCTCGCCAGCGCTTGGGCGATGCCTTCGTTGTCATGGCTGCCCTGCACCAATGCCTGGTCGATCTTCAGTTCGGTAAACGGTGTTGAGACGAGGTTGAGGTATGAGCTGTAGCCCTTGCCAAAATCATCCTGGGACAAGCCGAAGCCTTTGATGCGCAAGCGGCAGGCCCCGGCGTAGAAGTTGCTGATGTCCTGTGGCACCGAGCATTCCATCAACTCGAAGCAGATCATTCCGGGAATGCCGTCGTGGTGCAGCACAAACTCCAGCAGGCGGTCCGCCAGGTCATGGCTGTTGAGCAGGTGGGTGGGCAGGTTGATCGCCACCGGGATTTCATAGCCGCGTTGGCGCCACTGCTCCTGGGCGTGAATCGCCTGTTTGAGTACCAGCCACAACAGCCGTTCTTCCAGCTCGAAGGCCTTGATCGCCGGCAGGAACGCGGCCGGCAGCATCACGCCTTGCTCGGGGTGCATCCAGCGCACCAGGGCTTCGGCGGCGACGATGCGCCCGTTGGCGAGGGATTTTTTTGGTTGGAACCAGGCCTGCAACTGGCCGCTGCTCATGGCCTGCACCAGCGTATGGCGGTCGATGTCCATGTGCTCGGGCAGTTCGGGGGAGGGCTTGCGCACCGTGTTCCTGAGCTGATCGACCAGATTGCGTAAGGCCTCGGCGTTAACGGGCTTGGAGATCAGCCCGATCACTTCCACATCGAGGTTTTTCGCCACCAGGCTGGCTGCCATCAGCATGCGCCGCGAGGCGGCGCTCATGATCGCCAGGGCCGGCTTGCTGCGCAAGTTGGCCAGGCACTGGATAAATTGCACGCCGTCCATGCCGGGCATCAGCAGGTCGGTCAGTACCAGGTCGAAATCGCGCTGGCGTAAACGCTCCAGCGCTTCTTTGCCGTCCTCGGCGGTTTCCAGCCTGAAATCCCCCAACTCACTGAGCAAGTGCTGCAGGTAGATGTGCTGCAGGGGATGGTCCTCAACAATCAAAATACTAAGGGGCTTCATGGGTGATCCGTGCATAAGGCGCCAGGGAGTTGAATAGAGCCCGCAACGCAAAGGGTTTGACCAGGCAATGGTTCATGCCGGCGGCCAGGCACAGGTCGGCCTCGCCGCGCATGGCGTTGGCGGTGGCCCCGATAATCGGCAACGGGCAGCCTTGGCGGCGCAGTTCGCGTGCCAGTTCATAGCCGTTGATGTGGGGCATGTTCACGTCCGTCAACACCACGTCGAAGCTACCGGCGGTGTACAGCTGCAACGCTTCCTGACCATCGGCCGCGAGCTCCACGGTGCAGCCGAGTTCTTCGAGTTGGTCACGCAAAATCAGCTGGTTGATGATGTTGTCCTCGGCTACCAGCAAGTGCAGGTTGAGTTTGTTCAGGTCGCGCTGGCGTGTTTGCTCATCGGCACGGGCCACCCACAGCCCTTGCGCCTGGCTCACGGCCTGATGAATCGCACCCAGGTGGTTGAGGTTGACGTGCCAGGCGCCGGCCTCGGCTTCCACGGCGGTGCAGGCATTACTGCTCACGTGAATCACCGGCCCCGGCCATTCGGGCGCCAGCAATGGGTCGACGCTGCCGGGGTGCACTTGCAGCAGCAGATGCGTGTCCGGCAACGTCGGCAGGCCGGCCTGGGCCCTGGCACCCCAGCGGCGCAGCCAGCCGCTGACGGAGTTGGCCAGTTCCGGGATCGGCGACGCTACATAGATGGTCTCGGCCAACAGCGCGGTCATCGGCGTGGTCGGCGCTTCTTCCAGCGGCAGGATCAGGCTGAAACTGCTGCCCAGGCCCAACTCGCTGACCATGCGGATGTTGCCGTTCATCAATTCGGTCAGGCGCTGACAGATCGGCAGGCCCAGGCCGGTGCCGGCGACCACATTGGTGTTGCCTTCACTCTGGTAAAACGGTTCGAAAATCATCGCCTGGTCTTCCTGGGCGATGCCTTTGCCGGTGTCCGAGACCTGCCACAACAGGCTGGAGCGTTCACCGTCACGGCCCAGTACCTTTACCCGCAATACCACGCGGCCGTAGTCGGTGAACTTCACCGCATTATTGAGCAGGTTATTCAGAATCTGGCGAATGCGCGTCACGTCGCCGATCAACCTTTCGGGCAGCTTCGGGTCGAAGCAGGCATACAACTGCAAGCCCTTACCTTGGGCGGCTGCGGCATAGCCCTGAATGATTTCGTGGACCAGATCCAGCGGTGAAAACTCGCTCATTTCCAGCGCCAGCTGCCCGGCTTCGATCTTTGACACATCGAGCACATCGCAGATCAACTGCAACAAGGTCGACGACGAGCCTTCGATGGCGTGCAGGTAGTCCCTTTGCTGGGCATCCAGTTGCGTGCGCGCCAGCAATTCGAGGGTGCCGAGCACGCCATACAGCGGCGTGCGGATTTCATGGCTCATGGTTGCCAGGAACAGGGTCTTGGCGGCGTTGGCAGCGTCCGCCGACTGGCGTGCTTCTTCCAGCGCTGCTTCGACTTGCTTGCGCGCACTGATATCGCTGAACGCGCAAAACAGCACGTCTTCGCCTTTATAGCGGGTGGGGGCACTGCTCAGGTACAGGTGGCGGCCGTCGATGGTTTCAAAGTAATCACTGCGTTCGCACGGGCCTTGGGCGAAGGCTTGCTCGATCCAGCCGGCCCGCAGTGCCTCGCGCTCCGGGCCGTTGCCCAACCATTGCTGGGCCAGGGTGTTTTCCAGCACCACCTGGCCGTCGGTGCGGCGCAGCACGCAAAGGGCCACGGGCGCGATCTGAATCACATCGCGGCCAAAGGCTTCGCTTTCGATCAACGCCTGGATGCGATGGATCGACGGAATAATGAAACGCTGGTCGACGCGGCGCATCACCAGCCAGATCAGCGTGAGGCTCATCAGGCAGAACAGCAGCGAGCCGAGCAGCTGTTTCCACAGGCCGGTGACCACCGCGCGCAGGTCGATGGAATACATCAGTTGCCATTCCGAAGACTTCAAGTGCTTGCGAATCACCAGGTGGTCGGGCAGCAAACCGTTGCCGACAAAGCCGAAAAAGCTTTCTTCGCCGGGCCGCAAATGTTGTTGCTTGAGCTGGGTGTCGGTGCTGTTGGTAAACACCAACATGCCCTGGGAGTTGAGCATCATGAACTCACCGGCACTTTGGTCGCTGAGGGTTGAAGACACTTCACGACTTTCCATCTCAAGGCCCAGCCAGCCGGACTCAGGGTCGCGCTCGTCGAGGCGGATGAAAATGTAGAGGTGCGAATGGCCTTCGGTGTTGTCGCTCAGCCACAACTCGTTAAGTGTGGCCGGGTCGCTGTGCTGCAGGGCCTTGAGGCGGTTGAGCATGCACTTGGAAATCGGCAGTACCTGCGCGGTGGCGTCGTACAGCCGCGTCACCTGTGGGCTGGGGCCGGCGTTCACATACAGCAGGTTGAGCTGCTTGGCCTTGAGGTAGTCGCGCATGCGTGCGGTCAGCCAGATGCTCCACTGGTTGCCGGGTGTGTTGCCCAGTTCCAGGTGTTGTTCTTCCTCGGAGGAGGGGTAGAGCCTGGACTGTTTGCGCACCGCCGACAGGCTCAGGCTTTGCAGCAGCGCCTCGCGGTTGGTGAAAAAAGTATGGGCTTCGGCGATGGCGCTGCTCATGTAGCCGCGGCGCTGGGAGATGTCGTTGTTGAAGGTCGACAGCAGAAAGGTATAGACCCCGCTCAGGATGCCCACGAGCAGCACGCTCGCAAAAATACGAAGCAGCCTTCTGGCTGCTTCGGGTCGGGAGAGGACGGGGTTGATCTGGAGCAGGTAACTTTTCAATCGCATCGGCGCAGAGTAGTGGCATATCAATGCCAACGGCATAAGACGATCCTTAAAGTCGTCGGCTACTTGTAAAACATGTCCACCACCACTGCGGCTTCGAAAGCCCCCGGAATCGGCAGGGTGCGCCAGCTCAGGTCGGCGCGAAAATCATTGCGTGCCTGGCCGGAGCCCATCAGTGTCTGCAACGTAAACCAGTCATTGAAGGGCAGGCGCTGATCGCTGTCGGCGCGAGACAATGAGATGCCCACCGAGCTGTTGTTGGCCGGCACCAGCAAGCCGTTGATGACACTGCCGCCACCCGGGGTGGTGGCGAAGCGTGCATTGACGGTGTAGGGCGTGTCACAGACTTTGCGCAGGCTGAGGTTGAAGTTCGCGGTGCTGGCCACGGCGCCGACCTGCGCCTTGCGTGATGGGGTGGGGAAGTTGACGACACTGGGGGTAATGGTCAGTTCGGGCGCGCAGGGCACGAAGCGGATGTCGTTCATGCCGGTGACGATGTAGTTGAGGTTGCTGTTGGGGTTGGTGTTGAGCCCGCGTACGCCGTCGAGTTGGAACACGCGATATTGAGCCAGGGTGCTGGCTTGACCGCTGGGCGGTGTCTTGCCGTATTTTTCGATGAATACACTGAAGTTCAGGGTAAAGCGCGCTTTGTCCCAGCCTGTGCAATTGGACCAGTTGCAACCGCGGTCCGAGTAAAAACCGGTGCCGACCTTACCGGTGCTTTGGGTGATGGGCGCGTTGTTGTAGCGGATGCCTACGCGGATGCCTTGGCCGATGCTGACGTTGGCCGGGTTGACGTAGAAATACACTTCTTCGCGGCCGTGGTTGCGGTCGTCCTTGCACAACACATTCGTGGAGCGTGGGCCCGACTCCCAGATGATCGTACCGTCCGGTGCATCAGCCGCAACCGCCAATGAGGTGCCAAGCGGGTTGATATCGACATAGGCGCCGCTGCCATCTTCCACGCACGACAGTGCATAGCTTGTGGCAGGAAGGGCCGCGCAGCCGCACAGTAGAAGGGGCAGTAAACGTTTGGTGAGAGACATAAATGCAAGTTTCCCGCGATTGATCACTTGAGCACCGCGCTATGGCGGGCCTGCAAACCGATATCGTTGATGTCGGTGAAGTGAAGGGTGGATCCTGTAGGTAAAGCAGTCGCTGTACTCAGGCGCTTGCTCTCAAGGGGTTTGAGCAGCAGGTAGTCGCTGAGCTGCTGGGTGTCCGTCTGCACATTGATCAACGACAGGTGGAATGCGCTTGGGTTGTGGGCGATGACGCTGTGATCATCGCGGCTCCACACCAACTGCTGCAGCGCCTCGGCCGAGCCACCCTTGAGCGCCGGTGGCCGATAGAACAGCTTGAGCCGTTGGCGTATCGCAAACTGCACGCTGTTGGGGTCGGCGGATTTGAGCGGAATCTCCATGATATTGAGCCAGAACAGCGATTCGCGATCGGCGGGCAGACCTTCACCGGCATACAAGATGCGCAGCATGTGATGCTCGCCGGCGCCCAGTTGCACCAACGGCTCGGTGGCAGCAAACGGCACGGGGCTGTCGGCTGATTCGTCCTCGCTGGTGATCCAGGTTTGCACCACCACTTGCTGTGAGGCCGGGTTGACCACGCTGATGCCGGCGGCCTTGTCCTGGCCGTAATAAATCAGGCGTGTGCCTTCGATCTTCAGCGCCGCGCTGGCTGGCGGTGGCGCGAGCACCAGCAGCCCGCCGGCCAGCAGCATCATTCTGAGTAAAAATATGAACACAAAAATTCCATGGCAACGTGTGGGAACGCAGCCATGGTAGGGGCGGGTGAGTGCGAGGGCTTTGAGGCGATTCTTAAAAGCGTGCAGTGCCCGTTTCAGAATCGCCTTAAAGGCATGTTCGAGCCCCGACAGTTACCGTGTTCGACGTTGAATGATCGACGCTGATGCCCAACTGTCAGGTTTACCCTATGTCCAATAAAGCCTTACGCCTTCTGATTGCCGATGCAGACCTGCTGCAGCGGATCAAGCTGGAGAAAATGCTCAACCAGCTGGGCTACCACCGCATCGCCCCCTTGAGTTCGTTCGACGAATTGCAGGCGTTGACGCGCTCCGGTTGCGTGGCATTCGACCTGTTGATCATCAATACGGCGCTGGTGCGTTCGCGGCAGGTCAACCTGTTGAAGTACTGCCATGACAACCCATTGATTCGCCATACGCTGATCTACGACGGGCAATGCGCACAGAGCTCGGTGGTGTCGGTGTCGGTGAGCCAGACCTTGCACCTGTCGCTGTCGCAGTCGCCGGATTTCAACTCCCTGCGCCGCTGCATGGAGATTGTCGACCCCCTGCATAGTCTGCCGACGGTTGAGCGACCGATGTTGCGCGCTGTCGACAGCCGGGTCGCTGCACCCTCGACGGCTGCGCGTAGCGTTTACCTGGGCGACCCGGCAGTGATGGCGTGCGCCGTCGGTTTATCGCCCAAGCGCTGAGCCGGCCTCAGGTGCGCCACACCGGCAGGCTGTTGTGGGCCAGTGCCCAATGCGGTTGGCCAGGCTTGAGGCACACGCCGCCGACCCAGCGCTCATGCCCGGCGTGGTCCAACCAATAAGCCTCGCCGCCCAGCACTTGGTGCGCCAGTGGCGTCAATGCCAGTTCGCGGCGCGGCCAGTCGCGTTCGGTCGCGGTTTCGACCAGCAAGGGGTTCGGGCAGTCGATCAATGGCCGCAACAGCGCGTGGAACATCATGTCGCCCAGGAACGGCAGCGGCTCACGCTTGGCCATCAGTTCGGCGAACACCCGGCCGAACGGCACCGGCCCGGCCTCGGCGATGTAGCGCAGCGACAAGCGTTCAGTCAGTGACAGGCCATCCTCAATACCGGGCAACTCCTGCAACTGGCGCAACAACGCGTTGGCTAGAAAGGGCAGGGCCGGGTGGTTGCCGTGAGCCAGTTGCGCAAGCTTGACCGGCGAGCTGTCGCAGTAAGCCGCCCAGGCCTGTCGGGCCAGTTGCACCGCTGCGTCATCGATCAAGCGTCGTTGGGGCCACAACCACGCCAATACATCGGGCGCCAGCTGGCCGATGCCGATAAAGCGTTCGACACCCGGAATACGGTCGACTTCGATCAGCTCGAGCTTTTTCGGCGCGCGCTCAAGACCGGCCAGCGCGCGGACCAGAAACAGCTGATCATAGGCGTCCGCTTCGCACCACAGCACGCTGTGAGCGGCGCTGGCCAGGGCCTGCAGGTGGTCGTATTCATCATTGACGCGGTGGGTTACTTCAGCAGCGTCCAGGGCAAAGGCCTGGCTGATAAAGGCACTGCGCATCGCGCGGAAATCTTCACTGGGCAGGTCGCGCACCGGCCCCATGCATAACGGATCGGTGAGCATGCGGAACTGCCCCTTGAACCCGGCCAGTTGCAGGCTGTGGGCAATGTCACTGCCACAGCGCCAGTGGGTGGTGCGGGCTTCATCGCTGGCAGCAAAGTCCGGGTGGCGGGCGGCGAAGTCGATGGCGTCGACATGCGCCTTGAGCTTGGGCCAACTGCTGAAACCCAGCTGCCTGGCGACCTGCCATTGGGCCTGGGACAAGGTGGCGTGCGGGTCGAGGGTTTTCAGGCGTGGCAACAGTTCCTTGGCGCGCTTGCGCTGCTGCTCAAGGTTGAGGCGGCCGTCGGTATTCGAGGATAAGAGGCGTTGCGACATACGATCTCCTTGCACAAACCTTTTCCGCTTTCAGGTTGGGAGTCGTAGAAATGTGATATTCAGTCAGGATCCTGGGCGCAGCCCTTTCCGCGGAAGGTGGCGTGGAGTGCGCCAGGCACGAAATATAGGCAGTGGAGTAGTCGATTGCAAGCCGTTAAGCCGAGTACGAGTTGATGACCGACACCGTATTGATCGAAACCCGCGCCCTCACGCGCAGGGACGAGCGGCGCCAAGTGGCGTTGCTGCAACCCACGGATTTCAGCCTGAAACGCGCCGACCGTGTGTCCATCACCGGCTCCTCCGGCTCCGGTAAAAGCGTGTTCCTGCGCGCGCTGGCGTTGCTGGATGCGCCCACGTCGGGGCAGATCCTGTGGAACAACCAGCCGATCGCAAATGCGCAGATTCCCCACTATCGCAGCCACATCAGCTACCTGTCGCAACGCCCGGCGCTGCTGGAGGGCACGGTGGAGGACAACCTGCGTTTCCCGTTCAGCCTCAAGACCCTGCGCACGCGCAGCTTCGACCTGCAAGCGGTGACCAAACTGCTGGAACATGCCGGTAAAAGCCCGGACTTCCTGGGCAAAAACGCCGGCGACCTGTCCGGTGGTGAATCCCAGGTGGTGTCACTGATCCGCACCTTGCAACTGAACCCCGAAGTGCTGTTGCTGGATGAACCGACGGCCGCCCTCGACCCCACGTCCTCGCGCGATGTCGAGGCACTGATCAGCGCCTGGTATGCCGCCGACAATGCCCGCGCCTATATCTGGGTATCCCACGACCTCGACCAGGCCCGGCGCATGAGCGCCATTCACCTGCACATGAGCGCCGGTGTCCTGAGCGGAGTCGCCCAGCCATGAACTATCAAAACCTCACGGCATTGGACATGGGCATCGCCGCCTCGCTGATACTCATTAACGGCGCGCTGTCGCTGTTGCTGCGTCTGGGCCTGGGCCGCCAATTGCTGTGGGCGGCCGTGCGTACCGTGGTGCAATTGCTGGCCATCGGTTACCTGCTGGGTTGGGTGTTCGAGTTTGCCTACTGGTATGTGGTGCTGCCGCTGATGTGTGCGATGACCTTGATCGCCGGGTTATCCGCAGCGGGGCGTGGGCGCCGCACTTACCGTGGGCAACGGGTCGACAGCATTCTGTCGGTGTGGGGCAGTTCGTGGCTGGTCACGGCGGTGGGGTTGTTTGCGGTGATCCGTATCCATCCGTGGTACGAGCCGCAGTATGCGATTCCGATCCTCGGCATGATCCTCGGTAATACCCTCACCGGCGTGTCCTTGGGCATTGAGCGCATGACCCAGGAACTGACCTCGGGGCGCAATTCCATCGAGATGATCCTGGCACTTGGCGGTTCACGCTGGGAGGCCGCCCAGGAGGCGATCCGCCAGGCCGTGCGCGCCGGGATGATCCCGACGCTGAACCAGATGACCGTGGTCGGCATCGTCAGCCTGCCCGGCATGATGACTGGCCAGGTACTGGCCGGCGAAAGCCCGGTGGACGCGGTGCGTTACCAGATCGTGATCATGTTTCTGATCGCCGCCTCCTCGGCCTTGGGCACGGTAGGTGCGGTGCTGCTCACCTACCGTCGGTTGTTTTCCAACAGCCATCGGTTTTTGCGCGATCGGCTTGAAGAGCGCGCTTGAACCTCAGGTGCTGGTCTGGCCGTTCCGTCACCTGATGCCCGCTGCTCAACCCACATGGCGCTTTTCTGTGGGAGCTGGCTTGCCTGCGATACGGGCACCTCGGTACATCAGGTACACGGAGGTGATGCAATCGCAGGCAAGCCAGTTCCCACATTTGACCGGGCCCCGTCCTGCCAGAAGGCCGCCACAACGGTGAATCAAGCTCAGTCAGCCACACCAAAATCCAGCACCACTTTCATCGCCTGTGTCTTGTCCGCCGCCAGTTCAAACGCCTGCACCGCCTGTTCAAACGGCACCGTGTGGGAGATCACCGGCTTCACATCAATGATCCCGCGATTGAGCAAATCCACCGCCTGGGCAAACTCGCTGTGAAAGCGGAAGGTGCCGCGCAAGTCGATCTCGCGGCTCACCAGCAGGTTCAATGGCAACGACACATCGCCGCCGAGTCCGACTGTCACCAGCACACCCCGTGGCGCGATGCATTCCAGGCCATTGCGCAAGGCCTGGGCGCTTCCGGAGACTTCGAACATTACCTCGAAATAGCCTTTTTCGGCGGTGTAGCGCTTGAGCGCATCCGCGCCGTCGGCAATGTTGTGAGTGCGCGTGGCGCCCATTTTTTCGGCGCAGGCGAGGGCGCTGGCAGACAGGTCCACGGCGACGATTTCACCGGCACCGGCGGCGCGCAGGCTACCGATCAGCAGGTTGCCGATGGGGCCGCAACCGGTCACCAACACGCGTTTGCCGAACACCGCGCCGGCGCGTTGAATCGCGTGCAGGCCCACCGACAGCGGCTCGGCCAGCGCACCTTCGGCCAGGCTCACGTGGTCGGCCAGCCGATGTGCCTGATGCGTCTCGATCACCAGGCTCTGGCGAAACGCGCCCTGAATATGCGGAAACGGCATCGCACTGCCGTAGAAACGCATATTCAGGCAGTGATTCGGCAGGCCTTGATGGCAGTAGCGGCAACCGCCGCACGGGCGCGAGGGCGATACGCTGATGCGCTGGCCGACCTTGAACAGCCCGGCGTCCGCACCCACGGCATCAATCACCGCTGACACTTCGTGGCCGAGCACCATCGGCTCGCGCAGGCGCACGGTGCCGAAGCCGCCGTGCTGGTAGTAATGCAGGTCCGAACCGCAGATGCCGCCACGCGCAATGCGCACGCGCAGTTGATCGGGGGCGAGGGGTTGCGGTTCGTCCTGGGGGTCGACCCGCAGGTCTTTGGAGGCGTGACAAACGATAGCGTGCATACAGTTCTCCGGTTTACAGCGACGCGGTGATACCACCGTCGACGTACAGAATATGGCCGTTGACGAAGCTGGCAGCGTCACTGGCAAGGAACACGGCGGCACCGGCCAGTTCGGCCACGTCGCCCCAGCGGCGACTCGGTGTGCGTTGCACCAGCCAGTCGCTGAACTCGGGGTTGGCCACCAGGTTGGCGTTCAACTCCGTCTTGAAATAACCGGGGCCGATGCCATTGACCGTCAACCCATGCGGGCCCCAATCGATGGCCATGCCCTTGGTGAGCATCTTCAGCGCGCCTTTGCTGGCCGCATACGGCGCGATGCCGGGGCGGCCCAGCTCACTTTGCACCGAACAAATATTGATAATGCGCCCGCGCTTGCGCGGGATCATCGCCCGCGCCACGGCCTGGCCAACCAGAAAGGCGCTGTCCAGATTGGTGCTGATCAACTCGCGCCAGTGCTGCTCGCTGTAGTCCTCCAGCGGCCCACGCCGTTGCATGCCGGCGTTGTTCACCAGGATCTCCAGCGGGCCGAGGCGCGCTTCGATGTCCGCCACGGCGGCCTGGATCGCCGTGCTGTCGGTCACGTCAAACGCCTGGGTGTGCACCGTCAACCCTTCGGCCGCCAGCAGCGCCGCCGCATCGCGCAAGGTGCTGCGGTTGCGCCCGTTGAGCACCACCTGCGCCCCGGCCTGGGCCAGGCCGCGGGCAATCGCCAGGCCGATACCGGCACTGGAGCCGGTGACCAGCGCCAGCCGGCCATCGAGGCGGAAGTTGTCTAGAACGCTTTGCATGAGCTACCTCTCCTAACGCTTCACACTACCAACGACAGCAGCATGATGAACTCCAGGGTGACAAAGGGATGGACCTTGAGGTGGGTGATCAACAATATCTATCCGATAATCGTGATCAGCGCGACCAGCAGCAGATACGTGGGGTCCGTGTTCGGATTGTTATAGGCCACGCCCCGTCATATCGTGTATGAATTGGGCTTACTTCACCCCAGGCGCTGGGCAGCGTCCAATTTTCATTTGTGATCGGGTGATCACCATTTGTGATAACCGTTTCTGATAGCTGAGAGAATTTAATGGAGTTAAAGCACTTGCGCGCCTTTGTGGTGCTCGCTCAGGAGCTGCATTTCGGTCGGGCAGCGGCGCAGTTGTCGATCGTGCAGCCGGCGCTGAGCATGCAGATAAAGGTGCTGGAAAGCGGCTTGGGCGTGCGCCTGCTGGATCGTAACCGCCACTCGGTCACACTCACCGAAGCGGGGCGGGCGTTCTTGCCTGAGGCCCAGGCCACCTTGCACCAGGCCGCTCGGGCGGCAGAGGCGGCGCGGGCATCCAACCGCGGTGAAATCGGCCGGGTGCGCCTGGGGTTTGTGTCCTCGGTATTGCCGCAATTGCTGCCGCAACTGATCCGCGCGGTGCATCAGCGTTACCCGCGTATCGAACTGGAACTCAAGGACATGCCCGGCCCCGACCAAGCCGCCGCGTTAAAGAATGGCCAGCTGGATTTCGGCCTGATGCGCCTGCCGGCCGCCCACCCCGGCGTGCAGACCCGTGCGGTCTTGCGTGAGAGTTTCTGCGTGGCGCTGCCGATGGACCACCCTTTGGCCGCCCTGGAGTCCATCCAGCCTGCCGACCTGCTCACGTGGCCGGTGTATATCCTCGCCAGGCGTTACGCGCCGGGGTTCTACGATGAGCTTATCCAGGCCGTCGGCATACCCTTGGACATCGCCAGCGAACTGGGTGAGTTCACCACCATGCTCGCGCTGGTCTCCGCCGGGTTGGGCATCGGCGTGTTGCCGCAGCAGGCGGCGCGGGCGTTGCCAGTCAATTGCGTGTCGCGGCCTTTGCAATTGGGTGGGTTTCAGGCCACCACGGGGTTGGCCTGGACCGAGTTGGACAGTGCGGTGAAGACCACCTTGTTCAACCTGATCGTGGAATTGTTTGGCGAGTGATTGTTTCATCGAGTGAAATGCTCGATTGTAAAGTCTGGTGATTCCATCGATCAGGGCAGCGGTGGAGTATGTGTGGCGTCAACACCCCCACTTTTGGAGCCTCTCATGTCCCAGCCTGCGATCAAGCTTTATGGTTTCCCCTTGTCCGGCCACTCCCACCGGGTCGAGCTGATGTTGTCGTTGCTGGGCTTGCCCAGTGAATTTATCCTGGTCGACCTCAAGCAAGGCGCGCAAAAAGCGCCGGACTTTATCGCCCACCTCAACCGCTTTGGCCAGGTGCCGGTGATTGACGATAACGGCACGGTGTTGGCCGACTCCAACGCGATTCTGGTGTACCTCGCCAACCAATATGGCAACGGCCAGTGGCTGCCGAGCGACCCTGTCGGCCAGGCTCGCGTGCAGCGCTGGTTGTCGGCGGCTGCCGGCCAACTGCACGCCGGACCCGCTGCTGCGCGGTTGGCGGTGGTGTTTGGTGCCGAAGTCGATACAGTCGCGGCCATCAGCCGTTCCCATGCGCTGCTCAAGCTGGTGGACGAACAACTGAGCCAAAGCCGCTTTTTGGTTGGTGAGCAGCCGAGCATCGCCGATGTGGCGTTCTACACCTACGTGGCCCACGCGCCGGAAGGCAATGTGTCGTTGGCCGACTACCCTCAAGTGCGTGCCTGGCTTGCTCGCATCGAGGCGTTGCCGGGGTTTGTCGGCATGCCGCGCAGCGCCGTGGGTCTGCAAGCAAAGTAATGTGAACCCCCTGTGGCGAGGGAGCTTGCTCCCGCTGGGCTGCGCAGCAGCCCCAATAAGGGCAGCGCATTAATTCAGGCAATACGCGGTCATTTTTTTGGGGGCCGCTGCGCGCCCCAGCGGGAGCAAGCTCCCTCGCCACGGGTGAGTAGTTTTCAGCTAATGAGAAGGCGTGCCGATGGATCGATTTCATGAGATGCAGGTATTCCTGGCGGTGGCCGAGGAGGAGGGCTTCGCTGCCGCTGCGCGGCGCCTGAAAACCTCGCCGCCCAGCGTGACCCGAGCGATTGCCGCCATGGAACAGCGTATCGGCACGCAGTTGCTGGCACGCACCACCCGCAGCCTGCACCTGACCGAAGCCGGCCAACGTTACCTGGAAGATTGCCGACGCATCCTGGCCGAGCTCGATGAAGCCGAGGAAGCGGCGGCGGGCAGCTACTCCATCCCCGGCGGCCACCTGACGGTGACCGCGCCGGTGCTGTTCGGCGAGCTGTATGTGGCGCCGGTGCTGGGGGATTACCTGGACCGCTTTCCCTTGGTAAATATCACCGCCTTACTGGTCGACCGTGTGGTTAACATGACCGACGAAGGCGTCGATGTGGCCGTGCGTATCGGTCATCTGCAAGAACTTGGACAGCAGGCCATAAAGGTCGGGGAAGTGCGCCGGGTGGTGTGTGCATCGCCCGGTTACCTCGACCAGCACGGTCGGCCGCAACGGCCTGAGCAGTTGCGTGAAGCCAAGATCGTCACGTCATCCTCCAGCCAGCTGGTAAGTGAATGGGCGTTCGTCGACGCCGGGCAGCCGTTGACGGTGCCCATCGAGCCGCGTCTGGTGGTCACGGCAAATAATGCGGCGATCAACCTGGCGCGCCTGGGTTGGGGCATGACGCGGGTGCTGTCTTATCAGGTCGCGGCAGCGGTGGCGGCGGGGGAGTTGGAGGTTGTGCTGGAGGCTTTTGAACCGCCACCGCTGCCGATCCAGGTGGTGTTCCAGAAAAGCGGCCGCGTACCGGCCAAGGTCCACACCTTTGTGGACTTCCTCACCCATCGCCTCGGGCAGGACGCTGCCCTGAACCCGGCGATGAAGCGCCGCGGCTGATGGAACGCTATCGCGACATGCAGCTGTTTGCAGCGCTGGCTGATCAGCCCAGCCTGGCTTCGGCGGCGCGCCAGGCCCAGGTTTCCGGCCCGACCCTGATCCGTGCGGTTGCTCGCCTGGAAGCCCGCCTGCGGGTGCCGTTGTTGCAACGCAGCACACGCGGCGTGAGCTTGACCGAAGCGGGCAGCGCCTATCTGGCCGATTGCGTGCGGTTGCTGGCAGCCGTCGATACCGCCGAGGCTTCGGCCAAGGGCTTGCACGTGCAGGCCCAGGGCAATTTGCAGGTGTTCTTGCCGTTTCTGTTCAGCCGTTATGTGATGGCGCCGGTATTGGCCAGCTATATGGACAACTACCCCGACGTCCGCCTGGTGGCGCGCTACCACGACTACTACCCGAACCTGCACGAAGAGGGGCTGGATGTGGCGATCCTGGTCGGCGAATTGCCCAATTCATCGCTGATCGCTCGGCCGGTGGGGCAGGTGCGGCATATCCTCTGCGCCAGCCCCGATTACCTCGCCGCCCATGGCGAACCCCGACATCCGAGCGAGCTTAAAAAGCATCGGCTGATTGCCAGTGCCGACCCGGTGGCCTGGGATTTTCAAGGCTTGCAGCTCAAGGCCCGCGCGCGTTTGAGCTGTGCCAGCGTGCAAGGTGCAATCAACGCGGCGGTGCAGGGTGCGGGGGTGATTCGTTGCGTGAGTTACCCGCTGCACCAGCACCTGCTGAGCGGCCAGTTGCGCCGTGTGTTGCCTGACTTTGAACAGCCGCCGTTGCCGGTGCATGTGGTGTACCGCGAGGGCCGCAACGCACCGATGCGCGTACGCAGTTTTGTTGACCACTGTGTGGCGGCGCTGCGTGAGCATCCGGCATTTCAGTCGGTGAAATAGTGGATTGCCAAGTGTGGGCATTCTCACGTTGGCAGGTGGGGCGCAGCATGGGCGCATCCAACCTGAGGTGCTCAACATGAACCCAGTCGAACAATCTCCCTGGCATGCCGGCGAACGGCACCTGCAAGCAAGCGCTGGTGCGGCTGAGCGCATGGCCGTGGTCGGGCTCAAGGTGATTCGCGATCACTTGCCGGAGCAGCATCGCGACTTCTACCCGCTGTTGCCCTACCTGATGCTCGGCGTAGTGGATCCCCAGGGCATTCCCTGGGCGACCATGCTTGAAGGCGCGCCGGGCTTTGCGCATTCACCCGACCCACACACCTTGCAGATCGACAGTTTGCCGTCCAAAAGCGACCCGGCGCTTGGCGCCTTGCACTTAGGTGCCAGCGTGGGTTTGCTCGGCATTGACCTCAACACCCGGCGCCGCAACCGCATGAACGGCCGCATCGGTGGTTTGGACCACGAAGGTTTTTCGGTCGATGTGGTGCACACCTATGGCAACTGCCCCAAATACATCCAGTTGCGGCCCGTCGACGGCATCGCCCGCAAGCCCGGCACCACGGTCGAGCGCCTCAACAGCCTGGACGCTGCGGCACAAATGTTGATCCGCAGCGCCGACACTTTCTTCGTCGCCAGCTACGCCGACGTGGATGGCGCACGCTCGGTGGACGTTTCACACAGAGGCGGCAATACGGGGTTTGTGCGGGTTGAAGGCGACGTGCTGACCATCCCGGATTTTGCCGGCAACCTGTTCTTCAATACCCTGGGCAATTTGCAGCTCAACCCGGTGGCGGGGTTGCTGTTTATTGATTTTGAGTCGGGCGATGTGTTGCAGGTTGCCGGGCGCACTTCGCTGATCCTCGACGGGCCTGAGGTGGCCAGCTTCGAGGGCGCCCAGCGGTTGTGGACAGTAACGGTGGAGCAGGTCATACGCCGCCCGGCAGCATTGGCGTTGCGCTGGCAGAACTGATCGTTCCCACGCTCAGCGTGGGAATGCCGCCCCGGACGCTCCGCGTCCCGATGTCAGCGCTTATGTGAGCCTTGTGAGCTGTGACGCGGAGCGTCACGGGATGCGTTCCCACGCGGAGCGTGGGAACGATCAGTCAGCGAAATCAATGGGTTGACGCTCCAGGCGCCGCCCAGAGCCGTGTACAGGTTCACCTCCGCGACCAGTTGCGCCAGCCGATCGACAATCAGCGCCTGCTGCGAACTGAACAAGGATCGCTGCGCATCGAGGAACGTCAGGTTGCTGTCCACACCGCTGCGGTAGCGGTGCTGGGCCAGGTCGTAATAGGCCTGGTTGGCGGCGACGAAATCCCGTTGAGCGTCCAACTGGTCGTTAAAGGTTTGCCGGGCGGCGAGGCCGTCGGCGACTTCCTGAAACGCCGTTTGAATGGATTTTTCGTACTGCGCCACCGTAATGTCTTTCTGCAGTTTGGCGTAGTCGAGGCTGGCGCGCAGGCTGCCGGCGTTGAAGATCGGCAGGTTGATTTGCGGCTGGAAGGTCCAGGTGCCCGCGCCGCCCTTGAACAGCCCCGACAGCTCCTTGCTGGTGCTGCCGGCGTTGGCGGTGAGCGTCACCGACGGAAAAAATGCTGCCCGCGCCGCGCCGATATTGGCGTTGGCGGCTTGCAGTTGGTATTCGGCCTGGAGGATATCCGGGCGCCGTTGCAGCAGGTCGGAGGGCAAGCCTGCGGGCAGGCGCGCCACCAGGTCATCAGCGAGCGGGCGCGACGGCAGGTTTTCATCCACCGGGCCGCCCACCAGCAGGGCCAGGTTGTTGACATCCTGGGCGACCTGGCGCTCATAGCGGGCCACGCTGGCGCGGGTGCTTTCTACTGCCGTGCGGGCTTGCACCACATCCAGTGCCGAGGCCTTGCCCGCGGTTTTGCTGCGGCTGGTGAGCTGCCAGCTGTGGTCGTTGGCGGTCAGGGTTTGCTGCGCCAGGGTCAGCAGCTCCTGGTCGGCGCGCCAGGTCAGGTAGGCATTGGCGACGTTGGCCACCAGGCTCAGTTGCGCGCTGCGCCGCGCCTCTTCGGTGCCCAGATACGTGAGCATCGCCTGCTCGCTGAGGCTGCGCACCCGTCCGAACAGATCCAGCTCATAGGCACTCAGGCCCAGGGTGGCCGAATAGTTGGAAGTGATCGCCGACTTGCCGGTGCCGGTCAGATCGCCCGGCACTTTCTGGCGTTTGCCGGCGCCGCTGGCCGATATCGCCGGGAACAGGTCCGCTCGCTGGATGCGGTACTGCGCCTGAAACGCCTGCACATTCAGCGCCGCTACCCGCAGGTCGCGGTTATTGGCCAGCGCTGCGCCGATCAGCTGTTGCAGCGCCGGGTCGTGGAACAGCTGCTGCCAGTCCGGCTCGACCGCCACAGTGCCGGCTTGCGCCAGGCTGTAGACCCCGCCTTGTGGGTACTGCGCCGGCACCGGCGCAGCGGGCCGCTGATACTCGGGGATCAGCGAGCAACCGCCGAGCACCCAGGCCATGCCAACGGTGGTGAGGGCGAATTTTTTCATCAGGCGCCAACCATCCATTTGGCCAGGCCATGGCGCCCGCTGACGCCCAGTTTGGCGGCGGCACGCTTGAGGTAGGTTTCGATCGAGCTGTTTTTCACGCTGAGTTTTTCCGCCATTTGCGGCACGGTGCCGCCGGTCAACAGGCCCAGGCACACCTCCTGCTCACGCGCCGACAGGGTGATATCGCTGAGGGACAGGCGCTTGTAGAACTCGCGCTGCAACTGTGACTGTTCCAGCTGGCTGTGGGCTGGTTCGGCCTGGCTGTGAGGGGCCTGGCGCAAAATCCGCGCATGCCGTTCCATCAACGGCAACAGGGTGTCCGACAAGCACTTGAGAAACGACAGTTCTGCCAGGGAAAAGCCTTGTTGGGTCGGCGGGCGGTAGAACGAAATCACGCAGCGTCGGTTGCCCTGGCGCGAGACCAGGTTGCACTGGTGCGAGGTGCCGCGTGGGTGTGCGCTGTTGGCCTTGGCCTTCATCTGGATCAGCAACGGGTCTTGCATGCGCAGCATTTCCCGTAGCAGCGGGTGGTCGTTCAACGCATGTACGGGCTGGGGCGCCAGCAGGTGTTTTTTCAACCCGGCGCTGCCCAGCAGTTGAATATCGATCGCGCTGTCACGCAGTTCGTCGAGGGTCCATTCACTCAGGTCGACCAAGTGAATCGGCACCCATTTATCCACCAGATGCAGCATGTTGGCGGCGAAATTTTCCTGGCCGCTGTTTGAAATCAATTCACCCATTTCGGCGTAGAACTGCGGGCTGTGGGCGCCGCCAATACTAGAAGTCAGACTCATAGCCATCTCATCCTTGATGTCGAAAACCGTCAACGGGTGCCCTGGGTCTGTGTGGGGCGGCCCGTACTCCTTGAACGTGACTCTTCTTTAGCGTCATTCGGCGTTCGAGATTTTATTTAGCCATAGCGATTTGTCCTACGTATGTAGCGGAAACGAGGGACACAAGCTGCCATAAAAACTACGTCATTAATTCGACGTTTCAGACGGAGAATTCCGCCAACGAAAAACCATGGCTAAAAATTAGAGCTGATTAACCAATTGATATTTATAGTAAAAATAAGTAATTGGGGCGTGTTGAGAAAAACTGACTGCGGCCATGTGTAGTCAATTTCCTACAGCGCTTTAATCGTTTCAGCAGTTAACCATCAGCCAAGCCCGTTTCCATCCATATGAATGTCCGGGTTTCGGGTGACAGACACCTTCGGGTCGCCATGCTCAAATCCGGCAATTTTGGCGAAATGGGCCCGTGTGCGGCCGTGCCGGACTCCTATTGAGAAGGATCTTATGAAGCATTCCCCAAGCTTCCCCCTGACTGCCGCCCAGCAGGACATCTGGCTCGACCAACTGCGAGCAGGCGACTCGCCGCTGTACAACATTGGCGGCTATGTTGATTTTGCCGGCGTCTTGGTGCCGGAACTGATCCAGCGCGCCGTCGAGCTGCTGGTGGCCAAGCACGATGCCTTGCGCACCCAGTTGCACACCGATACCGACGGCTTGCCTCGACAGACCTTCGACGCTGCGCTGACGGTGCAGGTACAACGGCACGACTTCTGCGCGCTGCAAGACCCGCAGGCCGCGAGCCAGGCGCTGATGCAAGCGCAAATGGCCCGGCCCTATGCGATGAGTGGTGAACCGTTATTGCGGTTTGTCCTGGTCAAGCTCGACGACGACCACTACCGCCTCGGCATCCAGGCCCATCACCTGATTCTCGATGGCTGGGGCTTTGGCCAGGTGCTGCAATCCCTGGCCCGGCTGTACACCGACCTTGAACAGGGGCGGCAACCGGAGCCGTACGCCCCGTCCTATATCGACTTTATCGACACGGACCTGCGTTACCAGGCATCGGCCCGTTACGCCCGTGACCGCGCGTACTGGCTGGACAAATACCAGGTGCTGCCCGAGCCGCTGCTGACGCCGCGCCACAACGCCCCGGCGCCGAGCAACACCTGGGTGGAGCCGTTCCCGGTAGCGCTGCTCAACCGCATGGAGCAAGTCGCCAACCGTTACCAGGCCTCGGCCTTCCATGTGTTGCTGGCGGCGCTGTACGTGTATTTCACCCGCACCAGCCAGCGTGAAGAGTGGGTGGTGGGGCTGCCGATTCTCAACCGTTCCAACGCACGTTTTCGTTCCACCGTGGGCTTGTTCACCCAGGTCAGTGCAGTGCGTTTCCAGTTCGATGCGCAATTGCCGTTCAGCGCGGTAGTGCGCGGTGTGCGTGACCAGCTCAAGCAGGACTTTCGCCACCAGCGTTTTCCCCTGAGCGAGATGAACCGTGAACTAGGCCTGCGCCGTACCGATCGCGGCCAGTTGTTTGATTTGTCGGTGTCCTTTGAGCAGGACGATCACGACCTGCGCTTCGGCCAGGTCCAGGCCCGCGCGGTCAAGGTATCCAACTACCACGAGCCGCTGCCGATTGCCTTCCACCTGCGCAGCAACCGTTACCAGGACACTGCTTGCCTGCACTGCGTGTACAACGAGGCGTGGTTTCGCGAGGACGAGGTGCAGGCGTTGGCGCAGCGCTTTACCTGGCTGCTGGAGCAGGGGTTGGCAAATACCGCGTTGACGCTGGCTGAGTTTGCCTTGGTGACGCCGGCCGAACAGCTCCGGTTGCAGCAGTGGAATGCCACCGCACAAGCGCCTGCCAGCGCGCAAACCCTGCATCGGCGCATCGAGGCGCAAGCAGCGCGCACGCCTGACGCCATTGCGGTGGTGCATCAGGACCGGCAATTGACCTACGCCCAGCTCGATCAACAGGCCAATGCCCTGGCCCACCAATTGCTCGAACATGGCGTGCAGCCGGATGACCGTGTGGCGATTGTGGCGCGGCGCGGGTTGGACACCGTGGCCGGGTTGCTGGCGATCCTCAAGGCCGGCGCCTGCTACGTACCGGTGGACCCGGCTCACCCGGCCGAGCGCCTGAGCTACCTGCTGCACGACAGTTCCCCGGTGGCGGTGCTGGCCCAGCACAACGTGCTGGCGCGCCTGCCGATGCTCGACGTGCCGATAATCCGTTTGGACCTGCCGACGCATGGCCGCAGTGACAGCCCACCGGTGGCGGTCACGCCGTCGAACCTCGCGTATGTGATCTACACCTCAGGCTCCACCGGTTTGCCCAAAGGCGTGATGGTTGAGCACCACACCGTGTCGAACCTGGTGGACTGGCACTGCCGCGCCTTCAACCTGCACGCGGGCAGCCAGACGGCCAGCGTGGCCGGCTTCGGTTTTGACGCAATGGCCTGGGAAGTGTGGCCGGCGTTATGCGTGGGCGCGACCTTGCACCTGGCGCCGGCACAGGACGACGCCCAGGACATCGACGCGCTGCTCGACTGGTGGCGTGCGCAGCCGTTGGACGTGTGCTTTTTGCCGACGCCGGTGGCCGAGTACACCTTCAGCCAGCGCCTGCAACACCCGACCCTGCGCACCCTGCTGATCGGCGGCGACCGCCTGCGCAGTTTCAGCCGCGCACAAACCTTCGACGTGATCAACAACTACGGCCCCACTGAAGCCACCGTGGTCGCCACCTCCGGGCGCGTCGAGGCGGGCCATGCGCTGCACATCGGCGCGCCGATCGACAATGCCACGGTGTACGTGCTGGATGAACAGCGGCGCCCGGTGCCGATTGGCGTGGCGGGGGGGCTGTATATCGGCGGCAAGGGTGTGGCGCGGGGTTACCTGAACCAGCCTGAACTGAGCGCCGAGCGCTTTGTGGATGACCCGTTCAGCGAGGGCCGGATGTACCGCACCGGCGATCTGGCGCGCTGGCTGCCCGACGGCAACCTTGAGTACCTGGGCCGCAATGACGACCAGGTGAAAATCCGTGGCGTGCGCATCGAACTGGGGGAAATCGAGTCCGCGCTGGCCAGCCATCCGGCGGTCCAGGAAGCCGTGGTGCAGTGTCGCGAGGGCCAGTTGTTGGCTTGGTTTGTCGCCCGGCACAGCGTCGAAATCGAAGCGTTGCGTGCCCATCTGCAAGCCTCGCTGCCCGATTACATGCTGCCGGCAGCCTATGTGCAGTTGGAGGCGATGCCGCTGACCGCCAACGGCAAGCTCGACCGCAAGGCGCTTCCTGCGCCCACCCAGCAAGCCTTTGTCACGCGCCAGTTCGAAGCACCGTACGAAGGCGCGGAAACCCTGCTGGCGCAGATCTGGGCTGAACTATTGCAGGTGCAGCAAGTGGGGCGCCATGACCATTTCTTTGAACTGGGCGGCCATTCGCTGTTGGCGGTGCAGTTGGTGCAGCGCATGCGCCAGGCCGGCTTGCATGCCGATGTGCAGGTGTTGTTCGGCCAGCCGACGCTCGCCGCGCTGGCGGCGGTCAGTGGAGGCAGTGAGGTACAGGTGCCGGGCAATCGTATTGCGCCAGGTTGCAGCCACATCACGCCGGACATGCTCGCACTGGCCGAACTCGACCAGCCGAGCCTGGATCGTATCGTCGCCGGCATCCCCGGTGGGGCTGCCAATGTGCAGGAAATCTACCCGCTGGCGCCGTTGCAGGAGGGCTTGCTGTACCACCACCTCACGGACGCGCGCGACCCCTACCAGCAACATGCGCTGTTCAGTTTTGTCCGTCGCGACCAGTTGGAGGCGTTTGCCCAAGCGTTGCAGCAGGTGATCAACCGTCACGATATTCTGCGCACCAGCCTGGTGTGGGATGCGCTTGAACAACCGATGCAAGTGGTGTGGCGCCAGGCGCAGTTGCGCGTCGAACCGCTGCAGGATCAGCACGCACCGCTGGATCTGCGCCAGGCGCCGCTGATGGCACTGGATTACGCCGAGGAGCCGCACAACCAGCGCTGGGTCGCCAAGTTGCGCTTCCATCACCTGGTCAACGACGCCACCTCGACCACTGTGCTGGTGGATGAAATTCGCGCCCACTTGCTGGGCCAGCAGGCGCAATTGCCGGAACCGGTGCCTTACCGCAACGTGGTCGCGCAGGCCCGTTCGGCAGCGCGCCAGGCGGCCCATGAAGCGTTCTTTCGCGAGCGCCTGGCCGACGTTGACGAGCCGACCCTGGCGTTCGGCTTGCAGGAGCGCCAGGCCAATCGCGCCGACATCGAAGCGGCCGAACGGCCCTTGGCAGACGCCCTCAACCTGCGCCTGCGCGCTCTAGCGCGAGCGCTTGGGGTGAGTGCCGCGAGCCTGTTTCACCTGGCCTGGGCCCAGGTACTCAGCCGGGTCGCGGGCCGCGATGATGTGGTGTTCGGTACCGTGTTGCTCGGCCGTTTGCAAGCCGGCGAGGGCGCCGACCGTGCCTTGGGCATGTTCATCAACACCTTGCCGCTGCGCGTGCGCCTGGCCGGGCAAAGCGTGGTCGCTGCGCTGGCAGACACCCATGCGCAACTGAGCGCGCTGGTCGCCCATGAACAGGCATCGCTGGCCCTGGCCCAGCGTTGCAGCGGTGCATCGCCGCTGTTCAACAGCCTGCTCAACTATCGGCACACGGCGGCGGACAGGGACCTGAACCTGGTGCCGGGCATTGCGCTGCTCAGCAGCGAAGACATCCTCAGCTACCCGCTGATGCTGACGGTCGACGACGTCGCCAGCGGCTTTCGCCTCACGGCCAAGGCGCCGCGCAAGGTCGGTGCCGAGCGCTTGCTGGATTATATCGAGACGGTGTTGTGCGGCCTGACGGAAGCCCTTGAACACGCGCCGACCACACCCCTGCGCGAGGTACAGGTGCTGCCGGCCAGCGAACTGAAAACGCAGTTGCTGGACTTTAATGCGACCCACACCGACTACCCTGAAACCCTCACCGTCCAAGCCCTGTTCGAAGCCCATGCGCGGCAGATTCCCAATGCCATTGCGGTGCAGGCCGGCGAACGGCAGTTGACCTACCGCGAGCTCAACGAGCGTGCCAACCAGCTTGCCTTTCACCTGCGCGAGCGCGGCGTCCAGCCGGATTCGCGTGTGGCCCTGTGCGTCGAGCGCGGGCTGGAACTGGTGGTGGGGTTGCTGGCGATCCTCAAGGCGGGCGGCGCCTATGTGCCGCTGGACCCAGGCTACCCGCGCGAACGCCTGGCCTACATGCTCAGCGACAGTCAGCCCGTCGCGTTACTGGTGCACGCGGCCACCCGTGACTTGCCCGGCGAGGTGTCGATGCCGGTAATCGACTTCGACCGCTGCGCTTGGAGCCAGGCGCCTATCGGCAACCCGTTAGTGCCCGGTTTGAGCGTCGCCAACCTGGCCTACGTGATGTACACCTCCGGTTCCACCGGCACGCCCAAAGGCGTGATGATCGAGCATCGGGGCTTAAGCAACCTGATGCACTGGGGCTCCCGGTTGTGCCCGAATGCCCAGGGCGGCGCCTTGTTGCAACGTGCGCCGTTCAGCTTCGATGGCTCGGTGTGGGAGCTGTTCTGGCCGCTGACCAATGGCATGCGCCTGGTGCTCGCACGGCCCGATGGGCACCGTGAACCGGCGTACCTGGCCCAGGTGATCCGCGAGCAACAGATCAGCGTGATCAAGTTCGTGCCGGCGATGTTGCAGCAGTTTCTGGAACTGGAAGAGTCCGCGCTGTGCACCAGCCTCACCGACGTGCTCTGCGGTGGCGGTGAGCTCACTGAAGCCCTGGCCCGAGGCGTGCAGGCACGCTTGCCCAACGTGCGCTTGCATAACGTCTACGGCCCCACCGAAGCCACAGTGGACAGCAGCGCCTGGACCCTGGAACCCGGCGCCGCCGTGCCGGCCGTGCAACTGCCGATTGGTCGGGCGATCAACAACACCCGCCTGTATGTGCTGGATGAGCATGACACGCCGGTGCCCATGGGCGTCAGCGGCCAACTGCATATCGGCGGCGTCGGCGTTGCGCGGGGCTATTTGGGCGTGGAACAGATGACCGCCGAGCGCTTTATCGACAGCCCTTTTGTGGCCGGTGATCGGCTGTATCGCACCGGCGATCTGGTGCGTTACTTGCCCGATGGCAACCTTGAGTTCCTGGGGCGCAATGACTTTCAGGTCAAGCTGCGGGGCGTACGCCTGGAGCTGGGCGAAATCGAATCGCGCCTGGCCGCGCACCCGGCGCTGCGGGACGTGGCGGTGCTGATTCGTGATGAGCGTTTGGTGGCGTACTTTACCCTGCGCGGGCAAGCGCCAAGCCTGGAAGCCTTGCGTGCGTACGTGTTGGAACAGTTACCTGAATACATGGTGCCGGCGGCCTTTGTGCAGCTTGATGAATGGCCGCTTAACCCGGCTGGCAAACTCGACCGCAAAGCCTTGCCGGAGCCTGGGTTGGAGGCGGTTGTGAGTCGCGCGTATGAGCCGCCGGTGGGTGAGATTGAAACCCTGATGGCGGGCATCTGGGCCGACGTGTTGAAGCTTGCTCGGGTAGGGCGTCACGACCACTTCTTCGAGCTGGGTGGGCATTCGTTGTTGGCCGTGAACCTGGTGGCGCGGATGCGCAAGGCCGGGTTAGAGGTGGATGCGCGCACCTTGTTCAGCCAGCCGACGTTGGCGCAATTGGCGGCCTGCACCACTGCTCAGGTACAGCGCGTAGAAGTGCCGCAAACCGCGATCCCCCAACTCAACCGCCGCCGCCGGATCTGATCGTGCCCACGCATGGGACCGATCTCAAAAGGGCAAATGCGGACAAATGTGGGAGCGGGCTTGCTCGCGAATGCGGTGCATCAGTTACAGATAAGTTGACTGACCCACCGCATTCGCGAGCAAGCCCGCTCCCACAGGGTTAATCGAGTTTATTCAGAGCGATGTTTTGGCGGGTTCAGGCACTCGATAGAGCGGTCCACCGTGGTCTTGGCCATCTCAAGCAAATGCCACACCGCCAGAATCTTCGCCCGCTGGGGGCTGGCCAGCAGATCACCGCAATTGAGCGCGGTCGCTGAAGCGCTGTCGAGCAAGCTGGCGGTGTAGAGCAGGGCATCTTCGAAGCTCAGGTCTTCGATTTGAACACCTTTGGAGGGCAGGTAATGGTCGATGGCGCGATTGAAGGCGGCGCGGTCTTTGTTGGCGTTGCGGGGTGGGTCGGGGACGACTTTTTTCATGGTGTAACTCCGTGATGATTAGGAGTCGACACCCGTCGCGACTAAACGAATGGGTGGCGACTGTGCGCAGGTTAGTCGACCGGTCATCACGAAACCCGGCGCACCCGAAGGCGCCCCACGCACAGCCACCATAAAAATCGGCGGAAGACCGTGCGCGTGATGTTAGCGGGCGACTAAACCCGATCACTGATGAGCAGTGACGGATCGCAGACTAGCCATCGATTCCAACAGGCACAAGGCGGCAGGGATTGTCTAGGAAACGTCCTGCAATTAAAAGGGACACGCCTTGCTGGCCCTTTACAAACCATGACCAAACGCCATCAACCGCAGGTTCCGATTTGATCGTTCCCACGCTCCGCGTGGGAATGCAGCCCGCGACGCTCCGCGTCGCAAGTGCGCAATGGTGGAGAGACGCAGCGCGTCCCAAGAGGCGTTCCTTTGCTGCGCGTGGGAACGATCGCCATCAACCGCAGGTTCCGATGGAACCTTTTTTGCCGTCACCACCAACACATTGTGCAGTTTCGCCTGAAACGTCGGCGTCAGCGTTTCGACGCCGTTGGATTTTGATGGACAACCTGGCTCATGACCCCAACGCTTGGACACTTTCAGCCTTTCATACAGACGCGCGCGCCGATGTTGCCAGCCCCTCTCACTGAGGCCGACACCTGCAGCCTGCCGACGCGCGGGCAAACACGGCCGGCGGATGATCAACGCTCAGCGACGCAGATCTACAAGGACAACCCCATGCTGGGCACGGGCATCATGTCGCGAGCCTATGGCTGGAACCCACAAAGGCGTGAGCGCCAAACCAGACTGATCACCCACTTGAAGCGACAGGTGGGCGACTTTACCGCCGCCAACCCAGACCCCGTGTCGCGCGCCGACGCCATGTATCGCCTGGCGCGGGTGATCCACCACATCGACAACGACCCCTGTCTGCGCCGGGTCAAAGGCAGTTATCCAGGGGATGGGCGCCTGGACGTGCAGGGTATAAAGGGGTTTGCGTCCGAGGTGGACCGCCTGACTCAGTTCGCCGAGCAAGGCTACCGCGTACTGGGGGAGGGCGGTCGTGGGGTCGTCTGGCCAAAGCCTGCCCCCCACGGCCGCGCAGCAGGTGACCGACGCGCGGTGCAGGCAATCACGGTGAATCCCTTGTTCAAGGCACTTGATAACGTGCTCGACGCGAACGAACGGCTCGCCTTCAAAGTGCTCGTAGGCGGTGACTGGAACGACCCCCGGTTACCCGCCGATGTTCGCGCAGCCAGTGCCGCGAATGCTGAACACCTCCTTGAATTCATTGATCAGCAAGGCGGCGCCCATTCCACGGCCAGTAACGGCGAAATAGACGGAAGGGTGGAGGACGTTCCTGACCTTCCTGCGTCTTACCTGACACGTGAGCATTTCACTTACCCCGGTTCTGAAGCGCGGCGGCTGTCGGATTTTGCTTATGTCGGTTATGCCGTGTTTGAGAAGCGCTAGCGGCGTTCCAGGCAGGGTGACGCCGATAATGCCGTCAGCGTGGCGTTGGAACAAACGCCACGCTGCCACCCGAGCGCTTCTGGAACAACCGCTCGCCATTATCCGGCTGTGTGGTGATCACCGTGTGATCCGCGCCCAGGTAGGCCAGCGGCGTCGGGTCTTCCTTGGAATACTGCGCGACGATAATGGTGTGCTGCGGGTCGAAGCCCTGGCCGCTGGTTTTTTCCAGCCAGGCCATCAAGGCGGCGCTGTCGCCCTGGCGCGGGAAGTCCTGGGTCTCGCTGACGTAGTAGAACGGTTTGCCGCCATTTTGCAGGTACATCGGCACCTTGTTGTCGACTTCTACCATCACCATCTGCCAGTGAGCCCACGGCGCACTTTTGACCGCCTCGGCCTGTACGTCGTCGGCGAAGCGGGTCACGCCGCCATTGCCGTTGACCCAGGGATAGATCCCTCCGAGCACCAGCAGCAGCAAGCCTGCGGTGAAACCGAAGCCTTTTTGCCAACGTGGCCAACTGGCGGTTTTTTGCTCCAGGCGTTCACTCAACCACCAGGCCGCCAACAACTGGGCAAAAGGCACCAGCGGCAGCACGTAATAGCTGCGCCGGCTGCCACTGGCGGTGAAAAACACAAATAGCAGGCCCAGGCCCCACACCAGCCAGCGCACGTTCGGTGGCGTTTGGCGCCAGTTGCGCAGCGCCAGCCACAGGCCCAGCAACCAGCACGGTGCCCAGGGCAAGGTGTAGGCGGGCAGGTAGATCAGGTAGGTGTAGATCGGCCCCATGTGGTCGAAAGGGTCGAAGAAACGCACGACGTTTTCCTTGAATACCAGTTCAAGGCCACTCTCGCCGTAAGTCGGCGCGCCGTAGAGGTGGGACAGCACGAAGGGAATTGCATAAAACACCGCTGCAATCAGCATGGCCAGCAGCAGGCGCAGGTTGAGGTGGCGCTTGTAGCGGTGTTCGCTGAACAGGTGCGGCAGCAGCACCAGGCCCGGCAGCACAAAACCGATCAAGCCTTTGAACAGCGAGGTGGCCGCCAGCAGCAGGAAAAACACGGTGTAGCGCCCCAGCCGCGTGTCGTCCGGCCCGCGCCAATACCACCACACCGCTGCCAGCACGCCGCACACGGTGAGGATATCGGCCGTGGCCACGCGCGCCCAGAACAGGAAGTAGAAGGTGGTGGCGAGCATCCAGCCGGCAATCAGCCCGGTGCCTTTGCGAAACAGGCGTTCGCCGATCAAGTACACCAGCCAGATGCTCAGCCACGCTGAAATCACTGACGACAAGCGCAGCGACCAGGGGCCAAGTCCGCCCATCAGGTTGGCGAAGCCGGTGATCAGCCAGTAGGAGGGCAGGGGTTTGTCGTAGTAGGGCGCACCCTTGAGGTAGGGGTCGAAGTAATCACCGCTTTGCAGCATCTGCAACGCGATATTGGCCCAGCGGGTTTCCGGCCCCCACAGGTCGCGACTGCCCAGGCCCAGCAGCAGGAGCAGCGCCGAGACGCCCAGCAGCAGCACCAGGGCGCCGCGTTCGGTTTTGAAGACACTCATGGGCGGCTCTCAAGGCAGACGTAACGTTAAGGAAGCTGCGGATAAATAATCAAGAGCAGGGCGCCTTTGCGATAGCGTTTGCCACCCGGTGGCAGTTGCCCTTCTTCGCGGTGTTCGCTGGTGCTGCGCACGCGCATCAGCACACCGACCGAACCTTGCTGGCGCGCCTGCGCAAGCCAGGTTTGCACGCTGTCCAGGTCGACCTTGCGGTGCACCGAGTCGGCGTACTGGAGGCCATAACGCAGCTCGCCTTCGGTGTCGTAAAACGCCACCTCCGGGCGACCCAGGCGCCAGGACAAGGCCGATGCGGAGCCCAACTCGTTGCTGATCAAAGCATGGGTTTGTTGCAATTCATCCAGATGCTCAAGCACGAACTGGTCGGGCATTTCGGTATCGGTGATCATCGCCGGCATGCCCGCCGGCAATAACGCCACCAGCAAGCCGATGCCCAGGGCCGGCATTGCCCACAAGGTCAGCGGGCGCAGCGCTTGCAGCAGGTTGGCGAGAATCCAGGCCAGCAAAACGATAAACGCCAGGGACAGGCTGAACATCTCTGCGTGGCTGTTGCCGTACATCGGGTTGCTGATTTGCAGGTAGATCAACGCCACCATCGCCGCCAGGCCGATCACGGCGTTTGCCAGGCCATTGATCAGGATCGCGCGGGTCTTGCCTTGCCGGATCAAGTCGATCAATGCATGGCCCATCAACAAGGCCAGCGGCAGCAGGCACGGCATGATGTAGGTCGGCAATTTGCCGCGGCTCATGCTGAAGAAGGTCAGCGGCAACAGCAGCCACAGCGCCAGGAACACGATGGCCGGCTGGGCTTTGTCTTTCCAGGTCTTGATCAGTGTGGCCGGCAGCAACGCCGCCCAGGGCAGGCAGGCAACCACCATGATCGGCAGGAAGAACCACCAGGCGCGCGCGTGCTGGGCATTGTCGGCAGAGAAGCGACGGATATGCTCGTGCCAGAAGAAGAAGCGCCAGTAGTCGGGCTCCTGCAAGTGAATGGCCAAGGCCCACGGCATACAGACGATCGCGGCGACCACAATCGCCAGCGGGCCGTAGCGCAACAGTTCACCCAGCCGGCGTTGCCAGAGGATGTACGGCACGGCGATCAGCACGGGCAACAGCCAGGCCAGAAAGCCCTTGGTCATAAAGCCCATGCCGCAGGCCACACCCAGCACTGCCCAGGCACCCAGACGAGCACGCGAGGTGCGGCTGTCGAGGGCAAACCACAGCGCTACCAGGCTGAGGTTGACCCAGAAGGTGAATTGCGGATCGAGGTTGGAATACCCCGCTTGCCCGGCCACCAGCCCGAAGCTCATGTAGAGCAGGGCGCAGGCGAAGCTTTTGCGTGGGTCGTTCCACAGGCGGCGGGCGATAAGGTAGGCCAGCACCACGCTCAGGCCGGTGGTCAAGGCCGAAGCCACACGCACACCGAACAGGTTTTCGCCGAACACCGCCTGCCCGAGGGCGATCAGCCAATAGCCGGCGGCAGGTTTTTCGAAATAGCGCACACCCATGAAGTGCGGTGCGACCCAGTTGCCGCTCTGGAGCATTTCCTGGCTGATCTGGGCGTAGCGGGTTTCATCCGGGATCCACAAACCGTGCAGGCCCATGGGCAGTAGATAGAATACCGCGAAGGCCAATAGCAATAGAGGTAAGGGTTTAAGCAGTCGAGTCATGAAAACGTCGCTCCTTGACGTTTAATGGCGAAGTAAGCAGATGTGTAAAAGTTTGTAGGAAGAATCACTAAGTTCACTAAGTCGATGAAAGTATTCATGACGTCCAATAGTAGCGGGCGCAGTTGAACATGCCAGAACAGGGCTGTCGTTTTGCTGAACATGAAGAAAGTTATAGGTAAAAAAGTGTCTATAGCTTTTTAAGTACGGCGGCCCAGGCGGGGCCTTTCATGATGCCAAGCGTCTCGAATTTGCCGTTGGCCAGTACGCGCACGAACAGGGCACTGCCGTACTCGGAGAACGTCGCATGGGGGTAGCCCAGGGCGCTTTCGAAGTCGGCAATACAGCCGCTGTGGGTGACAAAAACGAGGTTACGACCAGGTCGTTTGCGGCTGAGCAGTTCTTCATCGATGTCCTCGCCACAGATGGTCTTTTCCCCAGCGGTCAGCTCGGCTTTGCCGAACATGAAGTGCGAGGTCTGTACCGTGCGCAAGGCCGGGCTGGCAACGATGTCGCTGTTTTCCAGGCCCAGTAGTTTGAAGGCCTTGCCCACTTCTTCAGCGCGTTGGGTGCCGACGGTCGTCAGGCCTTCAGGTGCGCCGAAGCAGGCATTGGGCGAGCGGTCGCAGCGCTCTTCGTGACGCACCAGCACGATCAGGTCGCCATTACGCCAGGCCGGCAGCACTTGCGAGGTCAGCAGGCGATCGCCGACGCTCAGGTCGCGCGGCGAGAACGGCCACACCAGGAAACCGGCGAGCAGCAAGCCGATAACGGCAAGGCCCGCCCACCACTTTCGCAGGCGCTTGAGATAGCCCCGGCGTGAGCGCGGTTTGGTCAGGGTAAGGTCAACCACATCATTCACCATGGGCACTGTCTTCAGTGTTTTATTCAAATAGGCGCAACGCACTGACGGATGTCCGTAGTTGAAGCGGAGCGTGTCATAGCGCTGCTGTCTTTTGGCTGAACATTCGACGGTTAAAAGTTGCCGTGGGCGGTAACTAACAAGTTGCCGTCTAACAACGCATGGCGGGCAATTTAGAGGGGCGAGGGTGGGCAAGCAGTGAAATCCATGTGAAAAATTTGCATGGGGCCGTCAACCAGCCGTTATGCTCGTTTGCAGTCCTTTAAACGAGCGTGTTTATGTTGCAGGTGCAAGGTGTTGTTAAAAGCTACGCCACCCCGCAAGGTCCACTGCCGGTGCTGGCGGGTGTCGACCTGTACCTGGGGGAACGTAGCAGCCTGGCGCTGATGGGCGAGTCCGGCAGCGGAAAAAGTACGTTGCTGCATCTGGTTGCCGGGCTCGACCGTGTGGACAGTGGCACTGTCCAGGTGGGCGAGCAGCGCCTGGACCAATTGAGCGAGGCCCAACTGGCGCATTGGCGGCGTACCGAAATCGGCCTGGTGTTCCAGCAGTTCAACTTGATCGGCAGTTTGCGTGTCGACGACAACCTGGCGTTCCAGGCACGTCTGGCCGGGCGCTTCGACCCGCAATGGCAGGCGCAACTGGTTGAGCGCCTGGGCCTGGGCGATTTGCTCAAGCGTTATCCCGAACAACTCTCCGGCGGCCAACAGCAGCGGGTTGCGGTGGGCCGTGCGTTGGCCTCGCGCCCCGGCTTGTTGCTGGCGGATGAACCCACCGGCAATCTCGACGAGGCCACCAGCGATGACGTGCTGCAATTGCTGCTGGACCTGCTGCGAGACAGCCCCACCAGCCTGTTGATGGTCACCCACAGCCCGCGCATCGCCGCGCGCCTGGACCGCCAGGTGGTGTTGCGGCGTGGTCGTGTGGTCGCATGAGATGAGGGTATTTTATTGGGCACTGCGCGCATTGTTGAGCCATTGGCGACGACACCCGGTGCAGTTCTTCAGCGTGCTCACCGGCTTGTGGCTGGCCACCGCGTTGTTGACCGGCGTGCAAGCCCTTAACAGCCAGGCGCGCGACAGCTATGCACGTGCCAGCCAATTGATCGGCGGTGAGCCCCAAGCCAGCCTGACTGCGCCGGACAGCGCGAGCTTCCCGCAAGCGCTGTTTGCCGAGCTGCGCCGCGCCGGCTGGCCGGTGTCGCCGGTGGTGCAGGGGCGGCTGCAGCTCAAGGGGCATGAAGATCTGCGCCTGCAATTGATGGGCATCGAGCCGTTGTCCTTGCCCGGTGGCGGTGCGGTGGCGGGGCAGCGCTTGAGCCAGGCGCAGATGCTCGGGTTTTTCAACCCGCCTGGGCAAACCTGGATCGCCGCGCAAACCTTGCAGGCGTTGGGGTTGCAGGCCGGTGCGCGACCGTTGACGGCGAACGGGCAACGGTTGCCACCATTGCAGGTTCAGCCTGACATGGCTCCCGGCCTGTTGCTGACCGATATCGGCTTCGCCCAACCGTTATTGGACATGCCGGGGCGCCTGTCGCGCCTGCTGGTGGACAAGGCCTTTGCCGCCACCCACCCGACGCCTCCCGCCGCGCTGCAACTCAAGCAAGGCGAGGACAACAACCTCTCGCGCCTCACCGAGAGCTTTCACCTGAACCTCGATGCCTTGGGTTTTTTATCCTTTGTAGTCGGCCTGTTTATTGTCCACGCCGCCATCGGCCTGGCCCTGGAGCAACGCCGTGGCTTGCTGCGTACCTTGCGTGCCTGTGGGGTCAGCGCGCGCCTGCTGATCGTCAGCCTGGCGGTTGAGCTGGGCGTGTTGTCGTTGCTGGGTGGCGTGTTGGGTGTGATCAGTGGTTACCTGCTGGCCAGCCTGTTGCTCCCGGATGTGGCCGCCAGCCTGCGCGGGCTGTATGGCGCCGAGGTGGCAGGCCAATTAAACCTCAGCCCGTGGTGGTGGCTGGCCGGCTTGGGCTTGAGCCTACTCGGCGCGCTGCTGGCGGGCGCCAGCAGCCTGTGGCGCGCGTCGCGTTTGCCCTTGCTGGCGCTGGCCAATGCCCAGGCCTGGCATGAGGCACACGGGCGCTGGCTGCGACGTCAGGGTTGGGTGGCGGCTACTGCGTTGGCGATTGCAGTGCTGGCGCTGTGGTGGGGCAACAGCCTCACTGCCGGGTTTGTGCTCATGGCAGCCTTGCTGCTGGGCGCGGCGCTCGGCCTGCCGGTGGTGCTCAATGGCCTGTTGACGGCGGTGCTTGGACGTAGCCGTTCGGTGTTGGGCCAGTGGTTTCTTGCCGACTGCCGCCAACAGTTGCCGGCCTTGAGCCTGGCGCTGATGGCGTTGCTGTTGGCCCTGGCGGCGAACATTGGTGCGGGCTCCATGACTTCGGGGTTTCGCCAGACGTTCAATAACTGGCTGGAACAACGCCTTACCGCCGAGCTGTACCTCAACCCGCAAAACCCGGCCCAGGCCGAGCAGCTTTCCACCTGGTTGGCGCGGCAACCGCTGGTGCAGGCGGTGCTGCCCACCTGGCAGGTGGCGGTGCAATTGCAGGGCTGGCCGGCGGATGTGTTCGGGGTGGTCGATGACCCGACCTATCGCCAGCACTGGCCGCTGCTGCAAGCCGTCAGCACACCCTGGGATCAACTGTTGCAGGGCGACAGCGTGATGCTCAGCGAGCAATTGGCGCGCCGCTTGAAGGTGGGCCTGGGCGACGCCATCAAGCTCCCCACGCCGCAAGGCGTGTGGTCGCCAAAAGTGGTGGGGGTTTACGCCGACTACGGCAACCCCAAGGGCCATCTGCTGGTCAATTCGCAACACCTGCTGGCGCACTGGCCGGGCCTGGCACCGGCGCGCTTCAACCTGCGCGTACTGCCCGGCAATGTGCCGGCGCTGGTGCAGGAGGTGCGGCGCGCCTTTGCCCTGGAGGACAGCCGCATCGTCGATCAGCAGCAGCTCAAAGGCTGGTCGAGCCAGGTGTTCGAACGCACCTTCGCCGCCACCGCGGCACTCAACAGCCTGACCCTGGGTGTCGCCGGTGTGGCGCTGTTTATCAGCCTGCTGACCCAGAGCCAAAGCCGCCTTGGCCAACTCGCACCGCTGTGGGCGCTGGGCGTGACGCGCCGGCAACTGATGCTGCTCAACCTCGGCCAAACCTGGCTGCTGGCGGTGTTGACGCTGGTACTGGCCTTACCCTTGGGCCTGCTGCTGGCGTGGTGCCTGGACGCGGTGATCAATGTGCAGGCATTCGGCTGGCGCTTGCCGCTGCAAGTGTTCCCATGGCAGCTGGCGCAATTGCTGGGGCTGGCGATGCTTGCCACGCTGCTGGCCTCGGCCTGGCCACTGTGGCAGTTGTACCGCAGCCGCCCGGCGGATTTGCTGAGGACCTTTGCCCATGAAGATTAACGCCTGGTGCTGGGCCGCCGTGTTGCTATTGACCGCCTGCGACAAAGCCCCCGCGCCGCAGGAAAGCTTCGCCGGCCTTGGCAGTGAAGCGGCGGATTTCGCCCAGGTGGTGCCTGGCAAGGTCTTCAGCTTTCCCGAAGACCACGGCCCGCACCCCGGCTTTCGCATCGAATGGTGGTACGTCACCGCCAACCTCAAGGATGCCCAAGGCCATGTGTTCGGCGTGCAATGGACGTTGTTTCGCAACGCGCTCAAGGCCGCGCCGATACACGCGGGCTGGCGTGACTCGACGATCTGGCTGGGCCACGCCGCCGTCACCTCCGCCACCCGGCATTACGCCGCCGAGCGCTACGCCCGTGGCGGTGTTGGCCAGGCCGGCGCCCAGGCAGCGCCGTTTACTGCCTGGCTCGACGATTGGAGTTTTGCCACCCGGCCCGATGCCGCCAGCGCCTTGGCCGATATGCAACTCAAGGCCACAGGCCCACAGTTTGCCTACGACTTGCACCTGACTTCCAGCCGCCCGCTGGTGCTGCAAGGTGATAACGGCTACAGCCGCAAATCCGATCAAGGCCAGGCGTCCTACTACTACAGCCAGCCGTTTTTTACCGCAGCAGGCAATGTCACTCTCGACGGCACCACCTACCAGGTCAGCGGCCCGGCCTGGCTCGACCGCGAATGGAGCAGCCAGCCGCTGGCCGCGAGCCAGACCGGCTGGGACTGGTTCTCCTTGCACCTGGACCGTGGCGAGCAATTGATGCTGTTTCGCGTGCGGCAAAAAGACGGCGCGGGTTACCTGACCGGCACCTGGATCGACCAGCAAGGGCACACCCAGACCCTGCATAACGCCGATATTCAACTCATACCGCTGGCCACCACCGAGGTTGACGGGCGCGCTGTTCCTACGCGCTGGTCACTGAAAATTCCCGGCAAGCAACTGGATATCACGCCCCAGGCCGTCAACCCGAAGGCATGGATGAACCTGAGTATCCCGTACTGGGAAGGGCCGGTGCAGTTTGACGGTGGTGTGGGGTATCTGGAGATGACCGGGTATTAATCGCGGGTTTTTGTAGGCGATTTTTCTCTGCCGAGTAGGCAACTTCCCAAATGTGATTTCCCGCGCCCGCCCTTGTGTGCGGGCCGCCTGTGCTTGCCTATATTCCGACGCCATCTTCATTGCATCCGGGATGGAAGGCATGGCGCAGGGGTTCATCAATGACCGCACAACGGACTACGGCAGTTTGAAATCCAGGGCGATGGGCGGGGCGCCAAATCGTCAGCGTTCTGATCACTTTGACGTGTTGAACCGGCACTTACGTACTGGCCTGGTAACACCGGGGCAACTGGTAATTATCCCTGACGACTTCAGCTTCAGCTGTCGCAGTGAAGAAGCTTGGTTGATGCGTTATGGCGAGCAGATTCGCTGGGGGCTGGAGCCATCGGCCGGTTCGGCGGTAATCAATAACTACGATTTGCTGCAGAGCTTGCTGGCGAACGGCTCGATTGGTATCGGCAGCGCCACGTCGGCGTGGGCACGGCATCTGGATGAGGTGGCGCAGACCCTGGAGGCGATTGAGCGCTTGCATCAGCGGTTGAAGGGCGGTGGGTTGGAGCGGGGAGAGTTTGCTCGTCAGCGCCAAGGGCTGTTTCGGCAGTTGGACGCGCAACTGCAAGGCGCGGCGCGGTTTGGCACGGGGTTGCGGGGCAATCAGTCGTTGAAGAAGGTGCTAGGGATATCGACCAAAAGCTTTCTGCATAAGGGTGAGATTGCGGGGTATGCGCAGCGGGTCGGGGACGTGGCGCAGGTGTCGAAGTGGTTGGGGAAGGGCACTTATGTGGGGTTGGCATTGGATGTGGGAGCAGCAGGATTAGAGATCAAGGAGGCGTGCGGGATGGGAAGGGAGGCGCAATGTAGAAGGGCGAGGTATGTGGAAACGGGAAGGTTGGTGGGGGCGGTGGCAGGTGCCGCTGTGGGCGGAAAATATGGTGCAGCCATCGCTCGTCGTGCATGCAACATCGTGTTGGGTATTTCTATGAAGGGGAATGGTGCGCTTGCCTGTGGCGTTATTGGAGGCGCCGCTGGAGGGTATGGCGTAGGCAATGAAGGTGGTGATTATGGAGCGCTTCTGGGTGGGAAAATCCTGGAGGTCAATGGTGATTTGATCTTCGAGCCAGAGGGCGCGTAACCATGGATTTTTTTCTGGTCTACTCAATTGTGTGGTTTGTTTGGATGTTCGTCGTTCTGGGGCTGATGCTTTTTGCCGAATATACAAAACTCGATGAGGTGGAAAGTTACTTCAGTCACAACGAGCGGGTTCGTGGCAACAAACGTTTTTGGAGACGAAAGGAGTGGATTGACAGGCAGTACCGCATGTTGCTGATTTTTGAGTTTCTGTCCGATTCAAAGCGCCACGTGAAAGCCGGTGTTGTGACCGAGGCCGAACTGGCGTCTGTGCCTTTAGCGCTCAAACGCTGGGTGTTATGGCCCTATTACCTGGGGTTTACCTGGCTGATCACAACCGTGGTCTGGTCCGTTTGGCGCAGGTGGGGTGACTTACCTATTTGAAGGAGGTTAATTTTTTCTAAAAAATACTGTTCATGCATACAGTATTGTTCTACATTCCATCCCAGGTGACCGGATGTCACCGATCACCTGAGCTTCAATTTTTTAACTATGGATGGATAAAAAATGAAACCAACGAAAGCCCTTATGCTGGGCGCGGCCATGATGGCCTCCTGCTTTATCTCGGCCTCTGCCCTGGCCGACCTCACCCTTCCCAAACTCACCCCCGGCACAGTCAGCCAAGGCGAGATTGACGCGCTCAAACCTGGCGGCACGCTCACTGCGGTGCCGATTTCGGAGGCGCTGCGGCAAAAGCTGCTGGAGGCGCGGGACGGCAAGACCAAGGCGGTCACTAAAGCGGCCAGGTCCGCACCGTTCAACACCGTCATCGGCACGTTGAAAAAGCCGAGCCAGAGCGAGCTGAAAAGTGCAGCGGTCGCCGACTTTGTTCCGCTGTTTCCGACCCTGGATATCAACACCCTCTACACCATCAGCGAAGTGCAAACGGGCCAGGATTTCCCTTACCACTTCAACCTGCCAAAAAGCGCGCGGGTGCTGGTGCAGTTGATCAACCAGAGTGCCGGCGCCGACATGTCGCTGAGCCTGTTCCGCGACGACGGCCAAGGCAACCTGCAACTGCTGGCCACCGCTGATAACGCCGGCAATGCCGATGAATACATCGACGGCGTGCTGCCGGCTGGTGACTACTACTGGTACATGGTGGCCAAGACCGCCACCAACGCGCAGTTCAGTTTCGGCGTGGCGGTAGACACCAACATCGATGCCTTCGAGCCCAACGACACACCGCAGGACGCTTTTGCGCTGCCGGACACCATGAACAAGGTGAGCGGCAACCTGGACAACGCCAACGACGTCGATTACTTCGACTTCAAGGCCGTGCGTGGCCAGGCCGTGAGCATGTACCTGGCAGGCGATGACAGTGGCAGCCGTAACCAATGGATCTTCGAGCGCTTTGATGGCGTCAACTGGATCGTCGTACCGGCCGGCTCTACGTCCACCTACCCGAGCGTCACGCCGGGTACGACGGTCAAGGTGCGTGTGCGGGCCAACCCGGCCGTGACGCAGGATCCAAGCAAATATTACAAGTTGAGCCTCGGTTCTGCGCCACGGCTGAACACCTCGCAGGTAACCGGTGACAACATCGTGCGGGTGCCGGCATCGATATTCTGGATGGCGACTCAGGCGGGGCGCACATTGAACTGGACCACCAACTGGTCCGATTCCACGGGCGCGCCGCTGCTGGGCGTCACACCTGTGCTGCGTGTCGACAAGCGCTTTGAGGGCACCGAGTTTCATTGGACCGACTTCAAGGCCACCACCAACAGTGCCGGCACATCCCAGGCCAGTGCTGCGCTCGGTACCTGCTTTGGCGATAACCGTGTGCAGTACCCGGACAGCAGCACCGGCGTGCAGTACACCTGGGACACCACCTTCAACTTCGGCGGCTGGCGTATCGAGCTGGACGAGTTCCCGGGCGTGGGTGTCGGCGGTGATAACGTGCAGTATGTGACCTTTGGGCACATCTGCACCCAGGACATCATCCATTGATACCGTGATGTAAATCAGAAGGGGCAGCCTGAACAGGCTGCCCCTTTTTGTTATTCGCCGGCCAGCGCCAGCTTCAACGGCAGGCGCGCCATGCTGGTGCTCGTGAGCGAGCCCAGGTACAACCAGTCGCCGTATTCGCGTGCGGTAGTGACCGGCGAGTAATTGCCCGCACTGCCATCCTGCAAGTTGGCGATGACCTTGCCATCGATGTCCAGCCCCAGCACAAAGGCTTTACGCTCGATGGGCTTGGGCACCACCATCAGTGCGCGCACCATCACCTTGCGCAACAGCGGGTAGCCGGCGAAACCGTCCAGCAACGGGTTGCGCGGCGAATACAGGGCAACCCAGAAGCGATCGCGGCCATTGAAACTGAGGTTGTCCGGCAGGCCCGGCAGGTTGTCGATAAACAGGTCATGGGTGCCGCTGCGCTCGCCCTTGAGCCAGTAGCGGCTGATACGGTAGGCGCCGGTTTCATTCACCAGTACGTAGTTTTCATCCGGCCCCAGGGTCACGCCATTGGCAAATTGCAGCCGGTCCAGCAACACCTCTGTGGTGCCGTTGTTGAAGTCATAGCGCAGCAACCGGCCGTCGCCACCATGCTCAATCACTGCTGTGCCGTCCTGGCCATAGCCCCAGCGGCTTGATGCGTCGCTGAAGTAGGCATAGCGCCCGCTGGCATCGACGGTCACATCGTCGGTGAGGCCAAAGGGTACGCCGTCAGCGCTGCTGCTCAATGGCTTGAGTTGGCGATTGGCATCCAGGGCAAGCAACCCCTTGACCCCATCGGCAATGATCAAGCGCCCATCCGGGTGCAACGCCAGGCCGAGCGGGCGGCCGCCGGTGTTGGCGAGCACTTCCAGCGTGTGGCTGTCCGGCGAGGTGCGGATGATGCGCCCGTCTTGCAGGCCGCTGATCAGAAAGCCCTGGGGGTCGAGCAGCAAGGCTTCGGGGCCGGCGATGTCCTGCGCGCCGATTTTTTCAATACCCTTGAGCCGCTGGTTTTCGGCGTAGGCGCCGTCTTTGAGCGAGGGCGCCTTGGGCGGCGACCAGTTCACCGGTTGCACTTTGGTGGGCATCAGCAGCAGAAAAGCGATGACTGCAAGCAGCAGTACGAACAGCAAATGGCGCAGTTTTTTGGGGCGGGTACTCATGACTATTCCTGGTTGTCGTGGGCGTTCGGCTCCCAGTGCAGGGTGCCGAACAGGTAATCCATCAGGGGGAGGACGATATTGAAGTTGCGCCCCTGCATCAGCTCACGGCGGTGGTGCAGGGCATGCAATTGGTGCATCTGGCGAATCCATGGCAAGCGCGCCACCGGGTGCTCGGCGGGCAGGTGTTCGCAGGCGTGAAACACTTCGTAAAGTAAATACCCAAGGATCATGCACCCGGCAAACAACCCGGCGACGTTGGGGCTCAATTGTTTGAGCAGCCACCAGGCGGGCAGGGTGATCGTCAGGCTGTGCAGCACGATCAGCCAGGCCGGGAATAGAATCACACGCCAGTCTCGCGGGCTGTCATAGGTCATGTGGCCTGGAGTAAAGAAACTGTGGTGGTCACCCGTGTGGCGCGCATAGAACAGCCGGGCCAGGCTGTGTTTGTGATGACCCAGGTGGCGGTGTACGAGGTAGATGCACAGGTTGAAAAACACCAGCGTCAGCGGCACGGTCAGCCACTGCAGCGCGGTGATGTGCGTGGTGGAGGACCAGGCCAGGGCTATGCAGACGATGCCGTAGCCGAGCACGAAACTGGCGTGCAGCCAGGGGTTGTAACGGGCGCTCACGGCGGCGCGGTAGCCGGCGCGGAAGGTCTCGGTGGGATGGGCCATGGCGGCACGCTCTGGTTTTTTTGTTGGAGCCTGAGCTTAGTTGGTACGCGAGATAGTGCGAGTTTTTGCGCAGTCCGCGGTTCAAGTGTGGGAGCTGGCTTGTGTGGAAACAGGCTTTTATGGGAGCTGGCTTGCCTGGGATGCACACACCTCGGTGTGTCAGGTAGAGCGAGTAGATGCTATCGCAGGCAAGCCAGCTCCCACACTTGAACCGCGGGCGACCGACGGGGGCTTGCACAGGCCTGATTTACTTGCTAGCTTCTCGCAAAATGTTATCGATAACATTTGCTCTAAAAATAAAAACAAAACAGAGAACCACGCCATGAAAATGCTCCCGAAAACCCTGTGTTTACTGGCTGTCAGCATCACCCTCGGCGCCACCAGCGCAGCGTTTGCCGACGCCGCCAAGCCCATCCGCATCGGCGCTTCCTTCCAGGAAATCAACAACCCCTATTTCGTCACCATGAAAAACGCCCTGGAAGAAGCCGGCGCAACCATCGGTGCGAAGCTGATCATCACCGATGCCCGTCACGACGTGTCCAAGCAGGTCAGCGATGTCGAAGACATGCTGCAAAAGGGCATCGATATCCTGCTGATCAACCCCACCGACTCGGTTGGCGTGCAATCGGCGGTCAAATCTGCGCACGCCGCGGGTGTGGTCGTGGTCGCAGTGGACGCCCAGGCCGACGGCCCGTTGGACTCCTTTGTCGGTTCAAAAAACTTCGACGCCGGCTTCCAGGCCTGTGAATACCTGGCCAAGAACATCGGCGACAAAGGCAATATCGCGATCCTCGACGGCATCGCCGTGGTGCCGATCCTTGAGCGTGTGCGCGGCTGCAAAGAAGCGGTGGCCAAGCACCCGGACATCAAGATCGTGAGCATCCAGAATGGCAAGCAGGAACGTGACCAGGCGCTGACCGTCACCGAAAACATGCTGCAGGCCCAGCCCGGCCTCAAGGGCATCTTCAGCGTGAATGACAACGGCTCCCTCGGCGCACTGTCGGCCATCGAAGCCAGCGGCCTGGACGTAAAACTGGTCAGCGTCGACGGCGCACCGGAAGCCATCAAGGCGATCCAGAAGCCCGGTAGCAAGTTCATCGCCACCTCGGCGCAATACCCGCGCGATCAGATCCGCCTGGCTCTGGGCATCGCCCTGGCCAAGAAGTGGGGCTCGCAAGTGCCGGCCACCATTCCCGTCGACATCACCTTGATCGACCAGGCCAAGGCCAAGGACTTCAGCTGGTAAATCGCCCCGGCCCCACGTGAACCGTGGGGCTTGAGGTCTCCTTCTGAATACGAGGTCGGCGGCATGAGCAGTCTTCTGAAGCTGGAAAATATCTGTAAGCGCTATCCGGGCGTACAAGCCCTCAAGTCCATCAACCTGCAGGTCGAACGCGGCGAAATCCATGCGTTGCTGGGTGAAAATGGCGCGGGCAAGTCGACCCTGATGAAGATCCTCGGCGGCGTCGAGCATCAGGACGAAGGGCAGATTTTAATCGATGGCCAGGTGCAAAAGTTTGCCACTTACCGCGATGCGATCGCCGCCGGTATCGGCATTGTGTTCCAGGAATTCAGCCTGATTCCCTATCTCACGGCGGTGGAAAACATCTTCCTCGGGCATGAGTTGAGCAACCGCTTCGGCCTGCTGCGCAAGCGCGAAATGGTCGAAGCCAGCCAGGCGTTATTCAAGCGCCTCGGTGTGAGTATCAACCTGCAATGCGCGGTCAAGCACCTGAGCGTGGCCGAGCAGCAATTCGTCGAAATCGCCAAGGCCCTGGCCCTGGATGCGCGCCTGTTGGTACTCGATGAACCGACCGCTACGCTCACGCCCAGCGAAGCCGAACTGCTGTTCGAGATCATGCGCGAACTCAAGCGCCAGGGTGTGGCGGTGATCTTTATCTCTCACCACCTGGAGGAGATTTTCCAGGTGTGCGACCGCATCAGCGTGCTGCGCGATGGCGGTAACGTAGGCGTGACCGATGTGGCCGACAGCGATATCGACCGGCTCGTCGAAATGATGGTCGGCCGCCGCCTGGAAAACAGCTTTCCACCCAAACCCACGAAAGACCGTGGTCCGTTGTTGCTGGAGGTCAAGGACATCCAGTTGGTACGCAATGGCCCGCGCAACAGCTTTCAGTTGCACAAGGGCGAGATCCTCGGCTTTGCCGGGCTGGTCGGCTCCGGTCGTACCGAACTGGCGCTGGGCATGATGGGTGCGCTGCCGTCGGTGAGCAAAGACGTGTGGTTGCGCGGCGAGAAAGTCAGCCTGGATGACCCGGCGCAAGCCTTGGCCCACGGCATCGGGCTGCTCCCGGAAAGCCGCAAGAGCGAAGGGCTGATCACCGATTTCAGCATTCGCGAAAACATCTCCCTGAACAACCTGCCCAAATATCAGAACGCCACGGGCCTGATCGACAAGAGCAAAGAGTGCGCCAGCGTCGACGCGCTGATGCGCCAGCTGTCGATCAAGGCGCCCAGCGGCGAAAGCCGGGTGTTCAACCTCAGCGGCGGCAACCAGCAAAAGGTTGTGATCGCACGCTGGATCAACCACCACTGCGACGTGCTGGTGTTCGATGAACCCACACGCGGCATCGACGTCGGCGCCAAGGCGCAGATCTACGCCCTGATGCGCAGCCTCACCGAACAAGGCTACGCGATCATCATGATTTCTTCCGAACTGCCCGAAGTCATTGGCATGTGCGACCGCGTCGCCGTGTTCCACAAGGGCGCCATCGTCAAGCTGCTGGAAGCGGCCGCCGTCAACCCACAAGAGGTCATGCGCCATGCAACAGGGGGCTCAAGTGAATATGTCCATTAATACCGGCGACACCCGCCGACTGCGCCTGAACCTGGCACGGCTGGTGCGCTCGCCGGCGTTTTATCCCTTCGTCGGGTTGGTGGTGGTGACCCTGGTGATGATCTTCGCCAGCGATAACTTCCTCACCACCAGCAACCTGTCGAACATTGCGCGCCAGGTGTCGATCAACGCGATTATCGCGGTGGGCATGACCTGCGTGATTCTCACCGGTGGCATCGACCTGTCGGTAGGCCCGGTGATGGCGCTGTCGGGCACCTTGACCGCAGGGCTGATGGTCGCGGGCCTGCCGCCGGGCCTGGCGATTGGCGCCGGCCTGCTGATCGGCGTGGCCTTCGGCATCGGCAATGGCGTGTTCGTCGCCTACCTGCACATGCCGCCGATCATCGTCACCCTGGCGACCATGGGCATCGCCCGTGGCCTGGGCCTGATGTACACCGACGGCTACCCGATTTCGGGGTTGCCGGAGTGGTTCGGTTTCTTCGGCCGCCAGAGCCTGTTCGGCGTCGACGTGCCGATCCTGATCATGCTGGTCACCTACTTTGCCGCCTATGTGTTGCTGCAACACACGCGCATCGGCCGCTACATCTACGCCATCGGCGGTAATGAAGAAGCGGTGCGTTTGTCGGGCGTGCGGGCGGCGCGCTTCAAGTTGCTGGTGTACGGCATCAGCGGCCTGACCGCAGCGATTGCCGGGCTGGTGCTCACCTCACGCTTGATGAGCGGCCAGCCGAACGCCGGCGTGTCGTTCGAATTGGATGCGATTGCGGCGGTGGTCCTTGGCGGTGCGTCGATTGCCGGCGGGCGCGGGGTCATTGTCGGCACCTTGCTCGGCGCGATGCTGCTGGGCGTACTCAATAACGGTTTGAACATGCTCGGGGTCTCGCCCTACGTCCAGAGCGTGATCAAGGGCGGGATCATTTTGCTGGCGATTTTCATCAGCCGTCAGCGCCATAAATAAACACCTGACAAGAAAGGACCGAACACATGGACAAGCACACCGAGATGCAAGCCGTCGTTTGCCACGGCCCGAAAGACTACCGCCTGGAGCGCATCGGCAAACCCAAGGCGCGCCCCAATGAACTGGTGATCCGTATCGCCGCCTGCGGCATCTGCGCCAGTGACTGCAAGTGCCATTCCGGCGCGGCGATGTTCTGGGGTGGCGATAACCCGTGGGTCAAGGCACCGGTGGTGCCGGGCCATGAGTTTTTCGGTTACGTGGAAGAGGTGGGGGAGGGCGCCGGCGAGCACTTTGAAGTGGCGGTGGGCGACAAGGTGATCGCCGAGCAGATCGTGCCGTGCGGCAAGTGCCGCTTCTGCAAGTCGGGCAAGTACTGGATGTGTGAAGTGCACAATATCTTCGGCTTCCAGCGTGAAGTCGCCGAAGGCGGCATGGCCCAGTTCATGCGCATTCCCAAGACCGCCATCGTGCACAAGATTCCCGAGTCGGTGTCGCTGGAAGACTCCGCATTGGTGGAGCCGATGGCGTGTTCGATCCACACCGTCAACCGTGGCGAAATCCAGCTCGATGACGTGGTGGTGATCGCCGGTGCCGGTACGCTGGGGCTGTGCATGGTCCAGGTGGCTGCACTGAAAACCCCGAAAAAACTGGTGGTGATCGACATGGTCGACGAGCGCCTGGAACTGGCCAAGCAATTTGGCGCCGACGTGGTGATCAACCCGTCCCGCGACAATGCCCGCGAGATTATCAACGGCCTCACCGATAGCTATGGCTGCGACGTGTACATCGAAACCACGGGCGTGCCCGCCGGCGTGACCCAAGGCCTGGACCTGATCCGCAAGCTCGGGCGTTTTGTCGAGTTCAGTGTGTTCGGCGCCGAAACCAGCGTCGACTGGTCGATCATCGGCGACCGCAAGGAGCTGGACGTACGCGGCGCGCACCTCGGCCCATATTGCTACCCGATCGCTATCGACCTGTTTGAGCGCGGCCTGGTGACGTCCAAGGGCATTGTTACCCATGACTTCCCGCTGGATGATTTTGCCGAGGCCTTCGCGTTGGCCAACTCGACCAAGTCGATCAAGGTGCTGTTGAAGCCGGTGATTTGATCTATGAACTACGTAATGGGTGTCGATATAGGAACCCAGAGCACCAAGGCGCTGCTGGTGGATGGTCAAGGTACGATCATCGCCCAGCACAGCCAGGGGTATCGCGTCGATACCCCGAAAGTGCGCTGGGCCGAGCAATGGCCGCAGGTGTGGCTGGAGGCCGTCGAGGCGTGTGTGGCGCAGTGCATGGCCAAGTCCGGTGTGGCGGCCGGGCAGGTCAAGGCGCTGTGCATCAGCAGCCTGTATGGCGGTTCGGGGATTGCTGTTGACGCGCAGATGACGCCGCTGCACCCGTGCCTTATCTGGATGGACCGGCGTGCCGGCGAGCAGGTGGCGTGGGTGCGTGAGCACCTGGACCAGGAACGCTTGTTCGAAGTAACGGGTAACTCGGTGGACAGCTATTACGGCTTCACCAAGATGCTCTGGCTCAAGCAGCATCAGCCGCAGGTGTGGGCTGATACGCGCTACCTGCTGCCGCCCAACAGCTATATCAACTGGTGCCTTACCGGCGAATTGGCGGTGGACCATAGCAGCGCCGGCAATATTGGCGGGGTTTACGACGTGAAAGCGCGCGGCTGGTCCGCCGAGATGCTCGATGCACTGGGCATTCCTCAGGCCATGATGCCCGAGCGGTTGGTGTATTCCGGTGAGGTGGTGGGCGGTTTGCTCGAAAGCTGGGCCACGCGCCTGGGCTTGCAGGCAGGCACGCCACTCCTCGCCGGCGGTGTGGATGCGGCGATGGCGACATTGGCAGCGGGTGTTACGCAGCCGGGTAACCATGTGGCGATGATCGGCACCAGCATGTGCTGGGGGTATTTGAACCAGCACGTGGACGCACACCACGGCCTGGTGAGCATGCCTCACGTCTACAACGGCCATCGAGACCTGTACATCTTTGGCGGTGCGATCACCGCCGGGGCGTCGGTCAGCTGGTTTCGCGAACAGTTCTGCCAGGCCGAAGAACAGCAGGCCCAGGCCACCGGCCAGGACAGCCTGGTGTTGCTGGAGCAGAGCGCCACCCAGGTTCCGGCGGGCAGCGAAGGTTTGTTGTTTTTGCCGTACCTGATGGGCGAACGCAGCCCGGTATGGGACGACCGCGCCAGCGGCAGCTTTGTCGGGCTGAACCTGTATCACAGCCGTATTCACCTGTACCGCGCGGTGCTTGAAGGGGTGAGTTTTGCCCTGCGCCACAACATTGAAGCCGGTACCCAGGGCGCGCATTCGCTGGACCCACGCCTGATCGTGGTGGGTGGCGCGAGCCATTCGGATTTGTGGATGCAGATTATCGCGGACGTCACGCGTTACCCGGTCTACACCATTGTGCAGGAGGTGGAAGCGGCCTTGGGCGCGGCGTTGCTGGCGGCGCATACGGTGGGCTTGGTGAGTGATGACGAGATGGACAAAGGCTGGGTGCAGCTGGAACTGCGGGCGCAGCCCAAGCGCGAGAATGTCATGACGTATGACCGGGCGTTTGCCGAGTACCTGAAGCTGTATCCGGCCCTCAAGCCGATCATGCATAGCCTGCAAACCAACTGACCCAACACAGATCAAAAATGTGGGAGCTGGCTTGCCTGCGATAGCGGTGTATCAGTGAAAAATGTGCTGACTGACCCACCGTTATCGCAGGCAAGCCAGCTCCCACAGGGATCTTCAGTGTTTATCGAGAAGTGACCATGACCACCACCTTCAACTTCACCCGCCAGCGCATTCTCGTCACCGGCGCCAGCAGCGGCATCGGTCGCGAAATCGCTCAACAGCTGATTGCCGCCGGTGCCGAAGTCTTCGCCCTTGGCCGCGACGCGCAAGCCTTGTCACAGCTGGGCTGCAACAGCTTATGCGTGGATATCGCCGACAGCATCGCCCTGGACAAAGCCCTGTCAGACTTGCCGCCGCTGAACGGCCTGGTCAACTGCGCCGGTATCTCACGCCTGGAGCCCGCCGCCGCCATCAGCGCGGAGGCGTTCGATCAGGTCATGCAGGTCAACGCTCGCGCCGCCGCACAGGTCGCCAGCCGAGTGGCGGCAAAAATGATCGAAGCGAAAATCCCCGGCAGCATCGTCAATGTCTCAAGCCAGGCGTCACTGGTGGCGCTGGACGATCACCTCGGCTACTGCGCCTCCAAGGCCGCGCTGGACGCGATCACCCGCGTGCAGTGCGCCGAGTGGGGCCGCTTTGGCATTCGTGTGAACAGCGTCAACCCCACGGTCACACTTACGCCAATGGCGACAAAGGCCTGGTCGGATCCGGCCAAACGCGACCCGGCGCTGGCGGCCATTCCGCTGGGGCGTTTCGCACAAACCGTGGAAGTCGCATTGCCGGTGCTGTTCCTGCTCAGCGATGCCGCCAGCATGATCAGCGGCGTGAGCCTGCCGATCGATGGCGGCTACACCAGCCGCTAGCCGTTTTCCAGCACGCCGGCGATCACCACTTTGTCCCGTGGCTTGTACGGGTCTTGCAAGCGGTCAAGCAGCAGGCGTACCGCGCTGCTGCCGGCCAGTGAGGCGTCGTGGGCCACGCAGGCGATCGGCACGCCGAAGATATCGGCGAAGGGCAGGCGGTCGATGCCGCAAATGGTCAGGCTGTCGTGGGCGATGTTGTGCATGCGCAAGGCACGCAGGGCGCCGAGGGTGATCAACTGGTTGAAACCCATGATTGCATCGGGCGCCGAGTGCTCGGCCAGGTAGTCGAGAGTGTGCAGGTAAGACGGCATCAGCGTGTAGTCACCGGCCTGCACTTCAACCTGAACATGGGGGTGTTCAGCCAGCACTTCGCGCAACCCTTTGAGGCGCTCCACGGTGATACGTGAGTGCTGCGGGCCGGTCAGCACCAGCAGGCGTTTAAGGTCGGGTGTCTGGCGCAGCAGGTAGTGCGCCGCCTGGATACCGCTGTGGTAGTTGTCGAGCACTACGCGGCTGAACGGGCTGTCGTGGATCGTGCGGTCGAGCAACACCACCGGAGTTTTGCCGTTGCCCAGGCGCTCCAGATAGTCGGGTTGGTAGCTGGGTTCGTCCGAGACCGGCGACAAGATAATCCCCGCCACGCGATAGCCCAGCAGGGTATCGACGGCTTTGCTTTCGAGTTCTTCCAGCTCATCGGTGTCCACCAGCATGATGGTGTAGCCGTGCTTCTTCGCCTCGCGGGAAATCGCCTTGATCATCTCGCTGTAGAACGGGTTGTCGACCGAGGCGGTGATCACCCCGATGATCAGGCTTTCACTGCGCTTAAGCCCGCGTGCGAAGGCATTGGGCACGTAGTCCAGCTCGCGCGCCACTTCGAGAATGCGCGCTAGGGTGGCGGGCTTGACCAGGTCGGGCTTACTCAGTGCGCGGGACACCGTGATGGTGGTCATGCCCACCCGTTCGGCGATGTCGCTGATGGTGACGGACTTTTTCTTGTTCATCGGTAAGGCTGCGCTGGGAAACATCCGCAGGCTAGCATGCGCGCGGGCGTAGGGTGATTCAAATCAGCGGGTCCCAGCGTTGTGACCAGTCGCTTTCGGCCTTGACCACTTCGCGCAGCAGCCCCAGCGCCTGTTGCAATACCGCCGAATCCCGCGCCCGTGAGTAGACCAGATAGGTCGGGAAGCTGAATTCCGGCGCTTTCGGGACGCGTTGCATGACGCCGCTGTCCAGGTAGCTTTGCACCACCCGCGTGCGGAAGTACCCGGCGCCACCGTTCTCCAGGATGTACTGCAGGGCCAGCGGCCCGAGGTTGAAACTCAACGCGGCGCGGGCTTTGTCGGGCAGCGCGGCGTCGTGTTGCTGGCGAAAGCCTGGGCCCCAGTCGATATACACGTAAGGGGCGGGTTTGCTTGTTAACTGCACCAGGATCAGTTTTTCTTCCAGTACTTGCTCGACCTGCAGGCCAGGCCAGTATTGCGGCTGGAATACCAGCGCGGCATCGAGCACGCCCAGTTCCAGTTGGCGCAAGAGGTATTCACCTTCACGCACTTCGGTGCGCAGCGCGTGGCCGGGGATCTGTTCGCGCAAGGCCTTGGCCCAGCCCAGCATCAACGGGTTGCACAGGCTGACTTCGCCGCCGATATGCAGCACATTGCGGTAGCCATCGGGCAGCGGGAGGTCGCGCTTGGCGGCTTCCCAGGTTTGCAGCAATTGGTTGGCGTAGACCACAAACGCTTCGCCATCGGCGGTGAGCCTGGCGCCTGCGCGGTTACGCACAAACAGTGTGCTGCCCAACTGGCTTTCCAGGCTTTTGACCCGTGCGGTGATGGCGGTCTGGGTGACGTGCAGTTTCTCGGCGGCCGCGGCCAGGCTGCCGCAGCGGGTGATTTCGAGGAAGGTGCGTGCCAGTTCGATGTCCATGAAGCCCCCGGGGATGAATGGGGGACAGTGTAATGGAATGTGCTCGAAGCTGGCGTGTGTGTGGGGTTGTTGGGTGTATATCCGTTATTTAGGTAACGGCGGCTTATGGTTCCGCTCTTACAGCGGCTAACCCGGCGTCCTGCCGGGTTACCCACGGATTCAAGCCTGCGTTCGACCATTGTGGTTGATGGGGCGCCTCAGATCAAAAGCGAAAAGCGGATTTGCATACACCTGGGATCTGCTTTTCTGTGGGAGCTGGCTTGCCTGCGATGCAGACACCTCGGTACATCAGGCACACCGAGTTGATGCCATCGCAGGCAAGCCAGCTCCCACCTTTGACCGAGTATGGCTCTGCTGTTGCTGTTGCTGTTGCTGTTGCTGTTGCTGTTGCTGTTGCTGTTGCTGTTGCTCTGGCCCTTACATCCTTTTCGATGACGAAGTCAGCGGTCTTTTGATCTGCGCTTTTGATCTTGATCTGAAATCGCCCCGTCAAACACGATGGCCGGAATTCGACAGGGATTTGGGGGGTAAACCGGCAGGGATGCCGGTTTAGCCGCGCTGGGCCAAGGATGGCCCATCGCGGCGGCCCCCCAAATCACTGTCGGATTGCGGGCATGCCGAGCCACAGCGAGGCACCGAGTGTTGGGGCGAGGACCTTTTGCTTACTTTTCGGTCCTTCGAAAAGTGAGTCGCTGTAAGAGCGAAACCATAGGCCGCCGTTACCGCAGCAATGGATATGTACCCCGACCAACCCCCCCCGCCAAACCGCTACCGCAGGCAAGCCAGCTCCCACAGTTGATGATTGCATTTCAGCTCAAGGCAGGCCGAACCCTAGTGAATACCGATGGACCAACTCTGCGTGGTCTGGTCTTCGTGCCGCTGCTCCAGGTCATCCTCATACTGACAACGCGGCCCCTTGCACTTGTACTCAAACGTCACCGGCGCCTGGGTCTGAACCGGGAACAACGATTTCGCCGTCGCCGGTGCATCGTGTGGCACCGCCTCAAGCACAGGCGCTTCGTAGCTCAAGTCCAACGCTGTGGCATGGACCATAACCGGCAGGACGGCGAGCACTGCACTCGCCATAAAAGTCCTTGTAAATAGCATCTAAAACAACCCGCTCAACAAAAAATGAAGCGCGGATTATAAGCCGGATGCGACCGCACATGCAGGGTTCAGAGCACCCGCGGTGCTTCAAGGTGTTCAGTAGGGAAGGCTTTGGCATAGGCCTGACACACCCTCAACACCTGCTCATCCGCAAACCGCGCAGCCACCACATGCAAGCCCACCGGCAAACCATTCGCTGCCAACCCGCAGGGCACCGAAGCTGCCGGTTGCTGCGTCAAATTGAAGGGATAAGTAAACGGCGTCCACTCCATCCACGCTTTCATCGACGAACCCGGCGGCACATTATGCCCAGCTGCAAACGCTGTAATCGGCATCATCGGAGAGACCAGCACATCGTAATGCTCATGAAACGCCGCCATCCTCGCCACCAACGCCGCACGGGCTTCAAGGGCGTCGTTAAAATCGCCGAGGCTCAACTGCTGGCCGTGTTCGGCAATACGCAGCAAACCAGGGTCCAGCAATTGTTTTTGCGCATCACTCATGGAACCCGTGAGGCGAGCCGCACCGGCTGCCCACAAGGTGCTGAATACCTCCAGCGGGTCGCTGAAACCTGGGTCGATCTGCTCGACATGCGCCCCCAGTTGCACAAGTCCCTCAACCGCCTGGGCAACCACTTTGGCCACCTGCGGGTCCACGTCCACATACCCGAACGTAGGGCTATAGGCCACGCGTAAACCCTTCAAATCCGTAGCGCCCGACAACCACGGCGTATGGCGCGGCGCCCCGATCAGGCCATCACGCGCATCCGGTTGGGCCACGGTTTGCAGCATCAGTACCGTGTCTTCCACCGTGCGGGTCATCGGCCCCAGGTGCGACAAAATCGTCATGGAACTGGCCGGCCACTGCGGCACATACCCGAAAGTTGGCTTGATGCCGAACGTACCGGTGAACGCACAGGGAATGCGGATCGAGCCACCGGCATCGCTGCCCTGGTGCAGCACGCCCAGGTTCAGCGCCGCCGCCGCACCGGCGCCACCCGACGAACCGCCCGCTGTGGTGCGCGTGTCCCACGGGTTGCACGTGATGCCGTACAGCGGGTTGTCGGTGACGCCTTTCCAACCGAATTCCGGCGTGGTGGTTTTACCTAGCAGCACCGCGCCGGCTTTGCGCATAAAAGCCGAGAAGGGCGCATCCACATCCCACGGCCCGTCGGCAGAGGAGGTGCGCGACCCCTTGCGGGTGGGCATGCCAATGGTCAGCGTCAGGTCTTTGATCGAGGCAGGCACGCCGTCCAGTGCGCCGCAGGGTTCACCTTTCAACCAGCGTTGTTCCGAGGCCCGCGCAGCGTTCAATGCGCCTTCAGGGTCTACGTGACAATAGGCGTTCACCACCGGGTTATAGCGCTCGATCCGCAGCAAAGCGTCTTCAGTGACGTCTACCGGTGACAGGGTCTTGTCGCGAAAATGCTGCAGCAGTTGCACCGCCGTCAGTTGGCCAATCTCACTCATGCCACCTCTCCCTGCGCCGCGTTGACCATGGCGCGCAGCAGCACCGCGCAGCCCGCTGCCAGGTCATCCGGCGCGGCGTTTTCGATTTCGTTATGGCTGATGCCGCCTTCGCACGGCACAAAGATCATCCCGGCCGGGCCGAGTTCGGCGACGAAAATCGCGTCATGCCCGGCGCCACTGACGATGTCCATGTGGCTCAAGCCCAATGCCTGCGCACCGTCACGCACGGCGTTGACGCAGGCTGGGTTGAAGTCCAGCGGCGGGAAGTCGGCGGTGGGCGTCAGTTCAAAGGTCAGGCCATGCCGGGCGCAGGTGGCTTCGATCACGCCGCGCACTTCATCGACCATGGCTTGCAGTTTGTCGGCATGCAGGTGGCGCAGGTCGATGGTCATGTGCACCTGGCCTGGAATCACATTGCGCGAGCCGGGGTGCAGGTTCAGGCAACCGACCGTGCCGCAGGCGTGCGGTTGCTGTTGATGGGCGATGCGGTTGACCGCGCTGACCACTTCGGCGGCGCCCACCAGGGCGTCCTTGCGCAAGTGCATGGGCGTTGGGCCGGCGTGGGCTTCGACGCCGGTAAGGGTCAGGTCGAACCACTTCTGGCCGAGGCAGCCCATGACCACGCCGATGGTGGTGGCGCGGTCTTCCAGCACCGGGCCTTGCTCGATATGCGCCTCGAAATATGCGCCGACCGGGTGGCCAAGCACCGCGCGGGAGCCGGCGTAGCCGATGCGCTGCAATTCGGCGCCCACGGACAGGCCTTGGTCATCGAGTTTGTCGAGGGTGTCCTGCAAGTCGAACTTGCCGGCAAACACCCCGGAACCCATCATGCACGGCGGAAAGCGCGAGCCTTCTTCGTTGGTCCACACCACCACCTCGATGGGGGCCTGGGTCTGAATATTCAGGTCATTCAAGGTGCGGATCACTTCCAGCCCGGCCATCACGCCGTAGCAGCCGTCGAACTTGCCGCCGGTGGGCTGGGTGTCGATATGGCTGCCGGTCATCACCGGGGGCAGGGCGGGATTGCGTCCGGCACGCCGCGCAAAGATATTGCCAATGGCATCGACACTGACACTGCACCCGGCGGCCTCGCACCATTGCACAAACAGGTCGCGGGCCTGGCGGTCGAGGTCGGTGAGCGCCAGGCGGCACACGCCGCCTTTGACCGTGGCGCCAAGCTGGGCCAGGTCCATCAACGATTGCCACAAGCGGTCGCGGTTGATCAGCGGGGCATTGCTCTTGAGCGGTTGCGCAAAACTATTCATGTGCAAATCTCCGGTCAGGCACTCAGGGCCAGGTAGCGGTTCTTGATGCTCGGGTCGGCGCGGAAGTCAGCGGCGCTGCCCTCGTATACGACGCGGCCCTGTTCGAGCACGTAATGGCGGTCGGCGAGCTTGTCGCAGACCATCAGGTTCTGTTCCACCAGCAACACCGGCAGGCCGTCGTCCTTGACCTTGCGCAGGATTTTCACCAGCTCGTCAACGATCACCGGCGCCAGGCCTTCGGTGGGTTCGTCGAGGATCAGCAGCTTGGGGTCGTTGAGCAGCGCGCGGGCGATGGCGAGCATCTGTTGCTCGCCGCCGGACAGTGCGTGGCCGGCGTTTTTACGCCGTTCCTTGAGGCGCGGAAACATGCCGTACACGTCTTCGAGTTGCCAGCGGCTGGTCTTGCGCACGGCGATACGCAGGTTTTCCTCGACCGTCAGCAGGCGGAAAATCCCGCGGTTCTCCGGCACCAGCGCCAAGCCCTGACGGGCGATTTCAAAGATCTTCTGGCCCACCAACGCCTGGCCGTTGAAGTGAATCTGGCCCTGGCGCGGGCAAATAATCCCGAGGATGCTGCGCAGCGTGGTGGTCTTGCCCGCGCCATTTCGGCCCAGCAGCGTCACCAGTTCACCGGGGTTGACGGTCAGCGACACGCCTTCCAACACATGGCTCTTGTCATAGTAGGAATGGATATTCTCGACAATCAGCATCAGGCAGCCTCCCCAAGATAAGCCGTACGCACACGCTCATCGGCACGCACGAATTCCGGCGTGCCTTCCACCAGAATCTGCCCGTGACTCATCACGGTGATGCGTTGGCTGATGGACATGACAATGCTCATGTTGTGTTCGATCAACAGCACCGTGTGGTCGCGGCCGAGGTCGCTGATCAGCTGGGTCATGATCGGAATGTCATCGATGCCCATGCCCGACGTCGGTTCGTCGAGCATCAGCAGTTTGGGTTTGGAGCAAATCGACATGCCGACTTCCAGCACCCGTTGCTGGCCGTGGGACAACTCGCCCGCCAGGGTGTCGGCGCGACGGGTGAGTTGCAGACGCTCCAACACTTGATCGGCCATCTCCAGGTGCTCGCGCTTGCTGTCGACGCGGCGCCAGAAGTTCAGCGCACGTGCGCCGTCGCGGCCTTGGGCGGCCAGGCGCAGGTTCTCGCGCACGCTGAGGTTCTGGAACAGGCTGGTGAGCTGGAACGAGCGCGCCATGCCCAGGCCCACACGGCCGTGGGCCGGTTTGCGTATCAGGTTCTTGCCGTCAAAATGAATCGCCCCGGCGGTGGCCTGGCGCTCGCCTGTGAGGCAGTGAAACAGGCTGGTCTTACCCGCGCCGTTAGGGCCGATGATGGTGTGAATGGTGCCGGCTTCGACCTTGAGGTTGACGCCGTTGACCGCATGGAACGCGCCATAGGCCAGTTCCAGGTCTTTGGTTTCCAGCAGGATGCTCATAGCCCTTCCTCCTTGGCGACGATGGCGGTCTTGCGACTGCCGCGTACCCGTTCGAACAACGATGCGAGGCCGCCCCACAAGCCGCCGCGCATGAAGATCACCACAAAGATCAGGATCACACCCAGCAGCATCAGCCAGCGTGGCCACAGGTCGGAGAGGAAGTCCCCCAACAGCACGATGGAGCCTGCGCCCAGCAATGAGCCGAACAGCGAGCCGGTGCCGCCGACGATGGTCATGATCAGGATGTTCTCGGACATCGCCAGGTCGATGTTCGACAGCGGCACAAAGTGCAGCAGCATCGCGTACAGCGCCCCGGCGATGCCGGTGACCGCGCCGGACAGCACGAACACCAGGATCTTGAAGTGGCGCGTGTCATAGCCGATGGCCGAGGCGCGGGTTTCGTTTTCGCGGATCGCCATCAAGGTGCTGCCGAATGGCGAGGCGATCACTCGGCGCGCGCCGATAAAGATCAGCAGGAACAGCACCGCGACAAAGCCATAGAACACCCGGGCATCGGCCAGCGACAGCAGCACGGTGTCACCGAGACGGATCTCCGGGCGCGGCACGCTGAGCAGGCCGTTGTCGCCGCCGGTCCAGTCGCTCAAGGTGTAGGCGACGAAGTAGGCCATCTGGCTGAACGCCAATGTGAGCATCACGAAGTAAATGCCGGTGCGCCGGATTGCCAGCGCGCCGACCAGCAAGGCCAGGAACCCTCCGGCAAAGGCGGCGCCGAGTAATGCCGTGAACAAGCCCAGTTGCAGGTGGATCATCAGCAGCGCCGCGCAATACGCACCGGCACCAAAGAAGATGCCTTGGCCAAACGACAACAGCCCGGTGTAGCCCAGCAACAGGTTGCAGGCCAGCGCGGCCAGGGCAAAGATCAGGATCTCGGTGGCCAGGGTGGCCGAGGGCAGAATCAACGGCAAGCCGATCAGCACCGCCAGCACCCACAGCAACATGGCTTTGGATTGGGTTTTGGCAAACGGCAGGGGGTTTTTCTCGCTCATGTCAGGCTCTCCCGAACAGGCCGTAAGGGCGCACCAGAATCACCACGGCCATCGCGCCGTAGATCATCAGGCTCGCACCTTGGGGCCAGAATGTGGTCATCAGGCTTTGCACCACGCCCACCAGTAAACCGCCGACCAGCGCGCCGCTGAACGAACCCATGCCGCCGATCACCACCACCACGAAGGCCACGCCGAGGATCTCCGGGCCGACAAAGGGTTGCGCGCCGCGCAACGGTGCAAACAGCACACCCGCGACACCGGCCAGGGCCACGCCAAGGGCAAAGGTCATGGAAAACAGACGGAAGATATTGGTGCCCAGCAGCGACACGGTTTCGGTGCTTTCACTGCCGGCGCGTACCAGGGCGCCGAAGCGCGTGCGCTCCAGCAGCAGCCACAAGGCCAGGCCGATCAGCGCGGAAAACACGATGAGAAACAGGCGGTAGTAGGGGTAGACGAAATCGCCCACCACCAGCACGCCGCGCAGCAGTTCCGGCACGGCGACGCTTTTGCCCACCGGGCCCCAGATCATCACGCTGGCTTCCTGGATGATCAGCGCGATCCCCAGGGTCACCAGAATCTGGAACATGTGTGGCAAGTGGTAAATCCGCTGGATCAACAATCGCTCGATCACCCACGCCAGCGCGGCCACCACCAGCGGCGCGATCAGCAGCGCCAGCCAGAAGTTGCCGGTGAGGCTTACGGCGGTGTAGCAGATGTACGCACCCAGCAGAAAGAACGCCCCGTGGGCGAAGTTGACGAAGTTGAGCAGGCCGAAAATGATCGTCAGCCCGACCGCGATCAGGAAGTAGATCATCCCCAGCCCAAGGCCGTTGAGGATCTGGAACAGGTAAAGATTAAGCATGCAGAAACCCTCGGCAGGCAGCCGCTCGCGCGGCCCTGCGCTAAGCAATTCAGGGGATCAGGCGAGCGTGCAGCCCGTCGCCTCGACCGGCGGGAACGATTGCCCGGCGCTGAGCACCTTGGCCAGGTCGTCCTTGTCGGCCATGTCGCCGGCGGCTTTGCCGATCAGCAGGTAGTAATCCTTGATCACCTGATGGTCGCCGGCGCGGATTGACTCCTTGCCGGTCGGGCCTTCGTAGCTCAAGCCTTGCAGGGCTTTGGCCACGGTCGGGCCGTCGAAGCTGCCGGTGCTGATGATGGTTTCCAGCATGACTTTGGTGCTGATGTAATCAGCCGCCAGCGGGTAGGTGGGGTTGATGCCGTATTTGGCTTGAGTGAGCTTGACCAGTTCACGGTTGAGCGGGGTGTCGACCTGGTGCCAATACTGGGCGCCGAGGTACACGCCTTCGAGCACGTCGCTGCCCAGTTCCTGGAACTGGTCGAGCCCGGCGGACCATACCAGCAGCACTTTCATGCGCTCCTTGATCCCGAAGTTCACCGCCTGGCGCAGGGTGTTGGACGACTGGCTGCCGAAGTTGAGCAGTACCAGCACATCGGGTTTGGCGGCGATGGCGTTGGTCAGGTAGCCGGAGAATTCCTGTTCCTGCAATGAGTGGTAGCTGTTGCCGACGTGTTCCAGCCCGTTGTCTTTGAGCACGGTTTTCGCGCCTTCGAGCAAGGCTTCGCCAAACACGTACTGCGGGGTGATGGTGTACCAGCGCTTGGCGTTGGGCAGCAGCTTGATCAGCGGCAGCATGGTTTCGCGGATCGCGCCGTAGGTGGGCACCGACCAGCGGAAGGTCGCCTTGTTGCAGTCTTTGCCGGTGACTTCATCGGCGCCCACCGGGGTCATGAACACGCCGCCGACCTTGTCGACTTCCTTGGCCACCGCCAGCGCGGAGGACGACAACGTGCAGCCCTGGAAGAACCGCGCGCCGTCCTGCTGGATCGCTTCCTGGACCTTGCGCACGGCTTTGCCGGCATTGCCTTCGGTGTCGATGACCTTGTAGTTGAGCGGGCGGCCGAGCAACTCGGGGTGCTGTTCCACCGCCAGGCGCGAACCCATGTCGGCAAACTTGCCATAGCTGGCAAACGCGCCGGACATGGACTTGAGGCCGTAAAAGGTAAAAGGCTCGGCGGCGAATGCAGAGCGCACACTCAGCGGAAGGCTGAGCGCGGCTGCGGCGGTAAGACTGGCTTTCAACAACGTACGACGCTGCATGGGGTGACTCCCTGGTTTAGTTATTGGCAGGAGCGGCAAGGGCGATACGGTGGAGCAAGGGCCTGTGGGCAGGCCTGTTATTAAATTGGGTGAAACGGTGTAACGGTTGGAAACGGCTCAAGTGTGGGAGCTGGCTTGCCTGCGATGGCATCAGTCAGGTTCAACTGATACACCGAGGCGCCCGCATCGCAGGCAAGCCAGCTCCCACATTGATTGGGTTTTCATATTGGGATGGGGTGCGCCTCAGCTATGATCAAACTCCAGCAAAAAGTGCGGGCTGACCTCGCCTTCCAGCGCCGTCATGTGGTGTTCGGCGTCGCACATATGTTCATGCATCAGGTTGCGCACGGCCGTTTCATCACCGGCGCGAAAGGCCAGCAGCAACTGCTTGTGATAGTCCAGGTTGGCCGCGTCAAACTGTTTGCGCTTGGGCTTGTAGGCTTTTTTCAGCACCACCAGGTCGCGCAACAAGTCGTTGAGAAACTGCGCCATAAAGCTCAGCAGCGGGTTGGGGCAGGCCTTGGCCAAAAGGTTATGGAATTCCAGTTCCGCCAGGCGCTGTTCGCGTTGGCCGGCTTCGCTGTCTTCGGGGGCGCTGCAAAAATCCACGTTGTCTTGCAGGGCTTGATAGTCGTCTTCGCTCAAGCGACCCAGCACCGATACTGCCAGTTCTACCTCGATGACCTTGCGCAGTTGGTACACCTGCTCGCCATCCAGGTGCTGGAAGTGCAGGTAGTTACGCAACGCGCGGCTGGCCGGTTCAGTGCCGGCCTGGTTCAGGTAGGCGCCACCACTGGGGCCGGTGCGTGTACTCACTAGACCTTCCACTTCCAGGGCCTTGAGTGCTTCACGGGCCGAGCCTTTGGAGCACTGGAAGCTTTCCATCAGCTCGCGCTCGGTAGGCAGGCGGTCGCCGGGCTTGAGCGCGTCGGTGACGATCGAGCGTTTGACCGACTCGACAATCACATCGGAAAGCTTCTGGCGTTTGCGTCGTAGCGGGCGGCTGAGCATGCTGTTCTATTGATCCTATTAATGCGGATTAATAGCACTTAATAACGATTGAGCCGGAGCGTCAACGCAAGGTGTCGTTTTCGGCCTGAAGTGGTCGCAAATGCGCGGGTTATTCCCAGCTGCCGAGGTCGAGGCAGCGTGTGGACGCGGGCGGCTGTTTGCCGAATACGAGAAAATCGCCGACCCAGCGGTTAATGCACCCGGCGGCGGTGCCAGGCCGGGCTGGCTCTTTGAGCAGCAATTGCTCGATGCCGGCAGCGACCGGCTCGGCCTGCTCGGCATTGACCAGCACCATGCGTGCGACGCGCTCGGGAAACAGCGCGGCATAGCGGCTGCCGAGGCGGGTGGCCTGCGCGTTGCCGAGGTAATTGAGCTGGGCCTCGCCGAGTTGGGCGCGCACATACTCCATATCACGCGCCGCTTGCTCTACGCCGCTGGGCTGGCTCAGGTCACGGGGGCTCAGTTCGATCACGTCATAGCGGTTGGTCAAGGTGCGATAGGCCTGGGTAGCATAGGACTCCCAACGGCTGGTCAGGTGCAGGGCGAAGGTTGCGCCTTGGCCCTTTGGCGGCTCGCCACCCTGGATAAACACCACACCTTCACGGCTGAGCGGCTGGCGGGCGCCCACGCGGGTCAGGGTCAGGCGCACACTGCCGCGTTTGGGCGCGGCATAGTCGCGGGGCACATTCACACTGGCGCATTGGGTGCGTTCCAGCACTTCGGGGTCCGGCCGCTCCTGGGCGGGGAAGGGGCAATCCAGCAGCCAGTCAATCGCGGTCGGCGCGATCAGCGGCTCGGGCAACGCCTGGCCGGCGATCAGCCAGAGGCCGATACACGCCAGGTTTTTTACCAGAACGCTGGGTTTCATCAGGAGGGTCCGGGCTGCCGTATGAGGACGGCTTTTTTACCAAGGACCCAGGGTCGAAGAATGTAGGGCGAATAAACGCTTTGTGTAGGAGTTTACAGTTTTATTGTCGGATCTGCGTATCCCAGCCGCCGCCCAGCGCTTTGTACAAGGCAATGCTGGCTTGCAGACGCGACAGCCGCAGTTGCACGTTCGAGTCTTGGGCCGCATACAAGGTGCGTTGGGTTTCCAGCACCGTCAGCAAGTCCTCGGCGCCTGCCTGATAGCGGCTCTCGGAGATCTGGAAGGCGGCCTGGGCCTGTTGCAGCTCCTCGGCCTGCCATTGGCGTTGCTGGTCCAGGCGCGTGATGCTGCTGAGGGCTTTCTCCACATCGGCAAAGCCGTTGATGATCGCACCGCGATAGGTTTGCAGCAGTTCATCCTGGCGGGCGCGAGCCTTGTCGCGCTCGGCGCTTAATCGGCCATTGTTGAAGATCGGCGCGACCAGCCCCGAGGTCAGGTTGTAGAACGGGCTGCGCAGGATGTCTTCGGCCTTATAGGCACCGGAGCCAACTGTCGCGCCCAAGGTTACGCTGGGCAGCATCGCTGCGCGTGCCACCGTGACGTCGGCACTGGCCGCCGCCAGTTGCGCCTCGGCGCGGGCCAGGTCGGGGCGACGACTGAGCAATTGGCTCGGCACGCCGGGGCCAATGCTTGGCCAGGTCAGCGCCTGGAACGGCTCGGTGCCCAGGTCCAGGGCTTGTACGGGTTGACCGAGCAGGGCGGCGAGGGTGATCCGCGATTCTTCGGCCACTTGCGCAATCAGCGGCAATTGCCGTTGTTGGCCGGCCACCAGGCTTTTCTGTTGGGCCAGCTCCAGGGCGGTGGCGGAGCCTGCGCTGTAGCGGGTTTGCACCAGGTCCAGCACGTTGCGCGCATTGGCCAGGTTCAGCTCGGCGATCTGCTGGCGTTGCTGCGCGGCGAGGGTTTGCGCGTAGCGGTCGGCGACGTTGCTGAGCAGGGTCAGCTCCACGGTGGCCTGGTCGAACTCACTGGCGCGCAGGCTTTGCAGGGCGCTGTCGCGGGCGGCAACGCGGCCGCCCCAGAAGTCCAGTTCATAGCTGGCTGAGAGGTTGGCACCGAAACTGTCGACGGTCTTGTTGCTGTCGGTGGCGTCCAAGGAGGCATTGCCGCTGCCGCGCAGCAGTTTTTCACGGCTGGCGGTGAGGTTGAACTTGACCTCAGGTAACAACGGCGCCCCGGCAATTACCGCACTCGCCTGGGCCTGGCGCACGCGTGCCATGGCGGCGGCCACGTCATAACTGTCGCGTCGCGCCTGGTCGATCAGGCGGTTGAGCGGCGGGCTGCCGAAGTGTGTCCACCAGCGTTGGTTGGTCGCCTGCGTGGCATCGCGTTCGGCGTACTGCCAGGCGGGCGGCGGCGCGAGGCCGCTGTCGACGCTCGGCGGGTTGCCGGTACAGGCGTTGAGCAACAGGCACACGCCCAGCAGGGAAGATCGTTTATTCACTGGTCAACGCCTTAACCGGATCGAGCCGGGCAGCTTTACGGGCCGGCATAAAGCCGAATACGACACCGGTGACCAGCGCACAGCCAAACGCGCCAAACACCGCCACCAGGGAAAATTGCACCGCCACCTCGGCCAGTACCAGCACGCCGCCCACCAGCAGCGCGAGGGCGATGCCGAACAGGCCGCCGACCACCGAGAGCATCACCGCCTCGGTTAGGAACTGGCGCAGGATGTCGCGCTGGCGCGCGCCGGTGGCCATGCGAATGCCGATTTCGCGGGTGCGTTCACGCACGGTCATCAGCATGATGTTCATTACACCGATCCCGCCCACCAGCAGGGAAATCGCCGCAATCGAACCGAGCATCAGCGACAGCGTGTTGGCCGTGCGGGCTTCGGCCTGGATCATCGCGGCGTTGTTGGTCAACTGGTAGTCACGTTTACCGTTGTGCAGCTTGAGCATCAGTTGATCAATGGCCATTTCAGCCTCATGGACCTTGCGCGCATCGGCGGCGGCAATCGCCACGTATTCGGGGTTATAAGTGCCGAACAGGCGCACGCTGGCGGCGGTATACGGGATGGCGACCCGGTCATCGCTGTCTTTATTGCCGGAGGCGGAGCCTTTTTCGGCGAGGACGCCGATGACCTGGAAAGGCACGTTTTCGATCAGGATGTATTGGCCGATCGGGCTGGCGACGTTTTTGAACAGCTTTTCGCGGATACGGTGGCCGATGACCGCGACGGTGGCGCCGGCGCGCTCGTCTTCCTGGGTGAAATAGCTGCCCTCGACCACCGGCCAGTTGAAAATTTCGGGGAAGTTGACGTCGTTGCCACCCACATAGGCCAGGTAATCCAGGTTGCCAAAGCGAACCCCCGCGTCGTTGCCGTTGACCGGCATGATGCGCTTGACCTGGGGCAACATCGCCAGTGCCGCGACATCGTTGAGGGTCACGATACCCGGCGGCGTGCGCGGGTTGGGCGAGGAGCCGCTGAGGTAAATGATATTGGAGCCGAACGCGCCCATCTGCGCCATCACCTGGCGCTTGCTGCCTTCGCCGACGGCCAGCATCACCACCACGGACGCCACGCCAATCACGATCCCCAGCAGCGTCAGCGCGGTGCGAAAACGATTGATCCACATCACTCGCCAGGCCGCGCGGACCGCATCGAGCAGTTCGGCTTTCCAGGCACCGTTGTGCTCGGCACCGTCGGCCAGGCGCTGGCGCAGGTCGACGGCTTGCAGCGCGTCGCTGTTGGCCGTGACCGGTACATGGGTGTCACTGTGCGCCGAGTCGCTGATGATCTGGCCGTCACGAATCTCGATGATGCGGTTGGCCCGCGCCGCGACTTCGCGGTCGTGGGTAATCAGGATCACCACATGGCCCTGGCTCGCCAGTTCGTCCAGTAGCGTCATCACCTCGGCGCCGCTGTGGCTGTCGAGGGCGCCGGTGGGTTCGTCGGCGAGGATGATATGCCCGCCGTTCATCAGTGCGCGGGCGATCGACACCCGTTGCTGCTGGCCGCCGGAGAGTTGGTGCGGGCGGTTGGCGGTGCGGTCGGCCAGGCCCAGGCGCGTGAGCAGGGCCTTGGCGCGGGCATGCCGCTCGGTGGCGCTGATGCCGGCATAGATCGCCGGCATCTCGACGTTTTCCTGGGCCGAACCGGACGGAATCAGGTGGTAGCCCTGGAACACAAACCCAAAGGCCTCGCGGCGCAGCCAGGCCAGTTCGTCGCTGCCCAGGTGCGCGACGTTTTCGCCGGCGAACAGGTAGTCGCCCTCGGAAGGGCGGTCGAGGCAGCCGAGGATATTCATCAGCGTGGACTTGCCGGAGCCGGAGGCGCCGACAATGGCGACGAACTCCCCGGCGTGGATCGACAGGTCGATGCCGCGCAACACGTCGACCTGCGGGCTGTCACCGCCGCCGTAGGATTTGCGGATGTTTTTGAGTTCGATCAGCGGCGTGGTCAACTCAACCCCCATTGCCGTCGGCTGGGCCGATCAACACGTGGTCGCCCTCGCTGAGGCCGTCCAACACTTCGACGCGCAAACGGTCACTGATGCCCAGGCGCACGTCGCGTTCTTCGATTGAGCCGTTTTTGGCCACGACGTGGGCGGTCTGTTTATCGCTGCCGTGGCTGCCGAGCAAGGCCGCAACCGGCACGGTGAGCACATCCTTGACCTGGCTGGCGACGAAAAAAACTTGGGTGGTCATTTCGGCCATCAGGGCATTGTCGGCGTTGTCCACATCCAGCAGCACGGTGTAGAGCACCACGCGGCCGCTCCCGCTTTTGCTGGTGCTGCTGGGGCTGCCGTTGCCCTGGCTGGTTTCATTCAGGGGCTTGGGCGGGATCGGCAGGATCTGGCGCACGGTACTGGTCCAGCGCCGGCCGCCGCCGCTGAGCGTGGTGAAATAGGCGGTCATGCCGGGTTTGACGTGGCCGATGTCGGCTTCGGAGACCTCGGCCCATACGGTCATCGGCGACAACTTGGCGATACGCAGGATCAACGGGGTCTGCTGCTGGGCGTTGAGGGTCTGGCCGACCCGCGCATCCACCGCCACCACCGTGCCGCTCATCGGCGCGAAGATGCGTGTATAGCCCAATTCGGCCTCGTCGCTGCGCAAGCTGGCCTGGGCCTGGCGGATCTGCGCCTGAAACATGTCGACCCGTGCCTGGGTGGCACTCAGCTCGGCCTTGGCGGTTTGCACGTCTTCTTCGCGGGTGGCGTTGCCGGCCACCAGGCGTTGCTGGCGCTGGTATTTCTGGCGCGCCAGTTGGTGCTGGGCTTTCTGCTCCTGCAACTGGGCCTTGAGGTTGTCGATGGCATAGCGGCTGGCATCGAGCTTGGCCTGCTGCGTGGCCGGGTCGATTTCGACCAGCAACTGGCCTTCTTTGACCTGGTCACCGGCCTCGACATGGATCTTGCGGATCTGCCCGGATGCCTGTGCGCCCACATCGACATACCGGCGTGGTTGCAGGGTGCCCAGCGCCGTGACGCTGTTTTCGATATTGCCGCGAGTGACGGTGACAGTGGCGAGGCTGTCGCGGCCCGGCGGCAGTATCTGCCAGGCCGCCAGGGCAACGATGGGAATCAGGCACGCGACAACCAGCAGGGCGCGTCGGGCGGGGCGAGGGCGTTTCATGCGTTGGTTCCAGCCGGGAAGTGTGGACCGCAGTTAGCGGAGGGCTGACAGTTATACGAGAAAATTGCCCGACGATTTAGGCGCTTACATAGGTAGTAACAGCTCTGTCGAATAAAAAAATCGACGGTTGATGCAAGACTTCTTTAAAAGTAGATGAGAATTACTATAAATTGCACGCACTCAAACTGCCATCATCCATGGCCTGTCTTCGTAAGCACTCAAGGAACTGATGCCGTCCCCCCAGACGGTCGGGAGTCATGTTGGAAAACTACTATCGCGAGCTGGTGTGTTTCCTCAACGCCAAGCTGGGCAACCGTCAGGTGGCCGAAGATGTGGTGCATGACGCCTACGTGCGAGTACTGGAGCGCGCCAGCGACACGCCGATCGAACAGCCGCGCGCGTTTTTGTACCGTACTGCGCTGAACCTGGTGATCGACGGCCATCGGCGCAATGCCTTGCGCCAGTCCGAGCCGCTGGAGGTGCTGGACAGCGAAGAACGCTTCGCCACCAGTTCGCCCCACGCCAGCCACGATCAGGCCCAGCGCCTGGCCCTGCTCGAACGTGCCCTGGCCGAGCTGCCCAGCGCCTGCCGCGACAGCTTCCTGCTGCGCAAGCTCGACGGCCTTTCTCACCCGCAGATCGCCGAGCGCCTGAGCATTTCCCGCAGCCTGGTGGAAAAACATATCGTCAACGCCATGAAGCATTGCCGGGTGCGCATGCGTGAGTGGGACGCGCACTGATCACAGATCAGTTAAATTTTATTTCATTGTCCTCGTTTCCTATCAACACATGGCCTGTTGTTCAGGCTTTGCAGGTATTCCCGCCCCACCGCCAAGGGGCTTATCCAGAGGACACTGGAATGACACAGGCAATTGCTTCGCCCGCGGTTCACGATCTGATCGGGATCGGTTTCGGCCCTTCGAACCTGGCGCTGGCCATCGCCCTGCAGGAGCGTGAAAAAGCCCAGGGCAAACTGGACGTGGTGTTTCTCGACAAGCAGGCCGACTACCGCTGGCACGGCAATACCCTGGTCACCCAGAGCGAACTGCAGATTTCGTTCCTCAAGGATCTGGTGACGCTGCGCAACCCCACCAGCCCGTACTCGTTCGTCAACTACCTGAAGGCCCACGACCGTTTGGTGGACTTCATCAACCTGGGCACTTTCTATCCGTGCCGCATGGAGTACAACGACTACCTGCGCTGGGTCGCCGGGCAGTTCCAGGCCCAGGCGCGGTATGGCGAGGAAGTGCTGGCCATCGAGCCGATCCTGCACCAGCAGCAGGTTGAAGCGTTGCGCGTAATTTCCCGTGATGCCCAGGGCGAACAGCATGTGCGCACCACCCGTTCGGTGGTGGTCAGCGCCGGCGGCACGCCACGTGTGCCGGAGGCGTTCAAGGCGCTCAAGGACGACGGCCGGGTGTTTCACCATTCCCAATACCTCGAGCGCATGGCCCAGCAGCCGTGCGTGGACGGCAAGCCTATGCGCATTGCCATCATCGGCGGCGGGCAGAGCGCGGCCGAAGCCTTTATCGACCTCAACGACAGCTTCCCGTCGGTGCAGGTGGACATGATCCTGCGCGGTTCGGCGCTCAAACCGGCGGACGACAGCCCATTCGTCAACGAAGTGTTCTCGCCGGCCTTTACCGACCTGGTGTTCCAGCAAGTCGGCGCCGAGCGTGAGCGCCTGGTGGCCGAGTACCAGAACACCAACTATTCGGTGGTCGACCTGGACCTGATCGAGCGCATCTACGGGATTTTTTACCGCCAGAAAGTCTCCGGTATCAACCGCCAGGCCTTCCGCACCATGACCGTGGTCGAGCAAGCCACGGCCGGGCCGCTGGGCATCGAACTGGTGCTGCGCAACAACGCCAACGGCGACACCAGCGTGAGCCATTACGACGCGGTGATCCTGGCCACCGGCTATGAGCGCCAGATGCACCGCGAACTGCTGGCGCCCCTGCAAGCCTATATGGGCGACTTCGAAGTGGCCCGCGACTATCGGATCGTCACCGACGAGCGCTGCAAGGCCGGTATCTATATCCAGGGCTTCAGCCAGGCCAGCCATGGGTTGAGCGACACTTTGCTGTCGGTACTGCCGATTCGGGCCGATGAGATTGCCGCCTCGTTGTATGAAAACGATCGCCATCGTGGCAAGGCACGCTCGGTGCAGGATTTGCTGCTGGCCACTGCCAGCTGATTACTGTGGCGAGGGAGCTTGCTCCCGCTCGGGTGCGTAGCGCCCGCACGTTTTTGGGGCCGCTTCGCAGCCCAGCGGGAGCAAGCTCCCTCGCCACAAAAGGCGCGCTCCTACAGACGGCACTTGTGACAACGTCGGGCTATTGATACTGTACAAAAAACCAGTATCGGTAGCCCTTCATGCAGTTGATCGAAAAACTCAGCATCCTCGCCGACGCCGCCAAGTACGACGCTTCCTGCGCCAGCAGTGGCGCGCCCAAGCGCAGCTCCGAGGGCAAGGCCGGGCTGGGTTCTACCGATGGCATGGGCATCTGCCACAGCTACACGCCGGACGGGCGTTGTGTGTCGTTGCTCAAGGTGTTGCTCACCAACTTCTGCCTGTACGACTGCCAATACTGCGTCAACCGCCGCTCCAGCGACGTGCCCCGTGCGCGTTTCAGCCCGGAGGAGGTGGTTACCCTGACCCTGGACTTCTACAAACGCAATTGCGTCAGCGGGCTGTTTCTCAGCTCCGGCATCATCCGCTCGGCCGACTACACCATGGAGCAACTGGTTCGAGTCGCCAAACTGTTGCGCGAAGAGCATGACTTTCGCGGTTACATCCACCTCAAGACCATTCCCGAAGCCGACCCTGCGCTGATCGTCGAAGCCGGGCGTTATGCCGATCGCCTCAGCGTGAACATCGAGTTGCCCACCGACGCCAGCCTGCAAACCCTGGCGCCGGAGAAGCAGATCGGCTCGATCAAGCAAGCCATGCAGACCATCTACACCGGCGAGCAGACGGTGTTCAACGAGCCGCGCGCACCGCGTTTTGCGCCAGCGGGGCAGAGCACGCAGATGATCGTCGGCGCCGATGACACCGACGACAGCACCATCCTGCACGGTGCGGAGGCGCTGTATGGCAACTACAAGCTGCGGCGCGTGTATTACTCGGCGTTCAGCCCCATCCCCAACAGCCCCAAAAGTGTGCCGCTGGCCGCGCCGCCGCTGATGCGTGAACACCGCCTGTACCAGGCCGACTTTCTGCTGCGCAGTTACGGTTTCAGCGCCAATGAGCTGTTCGAAGGCCCAGGCCATCTGGCGCTGGATATCGATCCCAAGCTGGCTTGGGCGCTGGAGCACCGCGAGGTGTTCCCGCTGGACCTGAACCGCGCCGAACCCACGCTGATCGCGCGCATTCCCGGCATTGGTCTGCGTACCACCCAGCGCCTGGTCGACCTGCGCCGCGAACGCAAAATTCGCTTTGAAGACCTGGCGCGCATGCGTTGCGTGCTGGCCAAGGCCAAGCCGTTTTTCATCACCAGCGACTACCACCCGCAACAGGCGGACAGCACCAGCGTGCTGCTGCGCGAGCAACTGCGTGACCGCCCGCAGCCACAACAGATGGGGCTGTGGGGATGATCAGCCTGGAATGCGACAACCTCTTCAGCACCTGGCGCGAGCAGGCGCGCTGGCTGCTCAGCCATCAGGTCGACCCCAGCCAGGTGAGCTGGGGCGAGGCCGAAGTGGCGGACCTGTTTGCCACGGACGAGCCTGTGCCTGAGCAGCTCGGGCCGTTTCAGGCACGAATCCCCAAGGCGTTGCTGGAGTTGTTGGAATCGGCCGCGTGTTACCACGGTGATCAGCGTTGGAGCCTGTTGTATGAGGTGTTGTGGCGTGTCAGCCATGGCGACCGCACCGCGATGCTGGCCGGGGACAAGTTGGGCAGTGAGTTACAGCGGCGCATCAAACAGGTCAGCCGCGAGGCCCATCACCTGCATGCGTTTGTGCGGTTTATTGCCTTGCCTGCGCAGGCCGGCCCGCAGTTGCCGGAGTATGTGGCGTGGCATGAGCCGGCCCATGACATCTTGAAGTCCGCCAGCCAGCATTTTGTCGGGCGCATGGGCCGCCATCGCTGGATGATCGCAACGCCTTTGGACGGTGTGTATTACGACGGTGAGCAGTTGATTCATCAACGCCAGTGCCCTGAGGCATGGCAACAGTTGGCGCAAAATGTCGAAGACCCACACAGTGCGATGTGGCTGACCTATTACAGCCATATCTTCAACCCGGCGCGGTTAAACCCCAAAGTGATGGAAGGGCATTTGCCCAGCCGGTTCTGGAAGAATCTGCCGGAGGGCAAGCTGATACCGGGGTTGATCAGCGAGGCGCGCACGGGCAAGCAGAAGGATGGGCAGGCGAAGCTGATCGGGGCCAGGCCGGGCAAGAAAATCTCAAGCGGGCACAGTTAAAAATGTGGGAGCTGGCTCGATGATCGTTCCCACGCTCTGCGTGGGAGTGCCGCCCTGGACGCTCCGCGTCTGCTTTGAGGTCGTGACGCGGAGCGTCACTGGATGCATTCCCACGCGGAGCGTGGGAACGATCTAGCGTGGGTTTCAGGCCAGTTCGGTCGCGGTGTTTTTGACCACCGCCAACTCCGGGTGCGCCACTAACTTATCGATGTGCAGCTCATCGTTGTTCAACCAGGTCTCCGTCAGCACCCGGTAATGCTCCATATCCCGGCAGCGCATGCGCAAGCTGTAGTCGAACGGCCCGCTGATCAGTTGGCACTCGAACACCTGCGGGCAGGCTTTGACGCAGGCCTCAAAGGCCTTCTGCGCCGAGCGCCCGCTCTGATTGGACAAGGCCACCAGCACCAGCAGCGACAGCCCTGGCGAGACCATCTGCACATCGATGATCGCCCCATAACCACGGATCACCCCGCGTCGCTCCAGCTTGCGCACCCGTTCCAGGCACGGCCTGGGTGTCAGGTGTACAAGCGAGGAAAGCTTTTCGTAGGTGATACGCCCCTGGTGGCGCAACACGTCGATGATCGCCTCATCGATGCGGTCCAGCGTGGGCGAAGAGTGGGGTCCGTTGGCCTTGGTATCCATGAGTTCACTTCAAACGGTTGGAAAGAAATTGCTGCAAGCGTTCGCTGTTGGGATGGTCGAGGATCTCGGCGCCGCCTTGTTCCTCGACTCGGCCCTGGTGCAAAAACAGCACTTGGCTGGACACCTGGCGGGCAAAGCCCATTTCGTGGGTGACCATCAGCATGGTACGACCTTCCTCGGCCAACGTCTGTATGACTTTGAGGACTTCTCCTACAAGTTCCGGGTCCAGCGCTGAGGTCGGTTCATCGAACAGAATAATTTCCGGCTCCATCGCCAATGCCCTTGCGATGGCCACGCGTTGTTGCTGGCCGCCGGACAGAAACGCCGGGTATTGATCGGCCACGCGGCCGGGCAGGCCGACCTTGTCCAGGTACAGGCGTGCGCGTTTTTCCGCCTCTGCCGCGCTCACGTCCAACACCCGGCGCGGGGCCATGGTGATGTTTTCCAGCACGGTCATGTGGCTCCACAGGTTGAAGTGCTGGAACACCATGGCCAGGCGTGTGCGCAGGTTTTGCAGTTGTTCCTGGTGCGGCGCGCGGGTGCCGGCACGGCCCTGGCGCATTTCGATGCTGATGCCATCGAGGGTGATGACCCCGGCGTCCGGCTGTTCGAGAAAGTTGATGCAGCGCAGCATCGTGCTTTTGCCCGAACCGCTGGCGCCGATCAGGCTGATGACATCGCCGTTGCGTGCATTGAGGGACACGCCCTTGAGCACTTCGTGGTCGCCGTAACGTTTGTGGATGCCTTCGACTTGAAGCTTGATCGCAGCGGTTGCCGGTTTGGCAACGGGGGCGTCAACAGGGTAAGCGGCCAGGGCCTGCGCGGACTGATTCATGGGTTAGCCTCGGGTAGGAACAAGAAAACGCATCCAGCGACGTTCGGCCAGTCGGAACAGGCCCACCAGTGCAAAGGACAGCAGCATGTAGAGCAGGGCGGCGATGCCGAAAGCCTGGAACGTCAGGAACGTCTCGGCGTTGGCGTCGCGGGCGACCTTGAGGATATCGGCGACGGTGGCGGTAAAGGCCAGCGAGGTAGCGTGCAACATCAGGATCATTTCATTGCTGTAGGCCGGCAGCGCACGGCGCAGCGCGGCGGGCACCACCACAAACAGGTTGAGGCGCCAGCCGTGCAGGCCATAGGCACGCGCGGCTTCGATTTCGCCGTGGGGAATGTTGCGGATCGCCCCGGCGAAGATTTCCACGGTGTAGGCGCAGGTGTTGAGCACAAACGCCAGCAACGTGCAGTTGAGCGCATTACGGAAAAACTGATTAAGCAGCGCGTTGTCCTGCACCACTTCCAGGCTGTAAAGCCCGGTGTAGCAAATCAGCAATTGGATATACAGCGGCGTGCCACGAAACAGATAGGTGTAGACCTCCACCGGCCAGCGCAGCCAGACGTGCTGCGAGACGCGCGCCAGCGCCAGCGGGATCGACAGCACAAAACCTGCGACCACCGAGATGATAAACAGCCACAAGGTCATGGCGACTCCGGACAACCCTGTGCCATCGCTGAACAGGTAGGCCAGGCCGTATTGCTGGAACAGTTCGATCATCGCGCCATCCCCTTGATGCCGAGGTTGTAGCGCCGTTCGAGGCGCTTGAAGATGCGGTTGGAGAGGGTGGTGATCACCAGGTACACCAGGCCCGCGAGGATCAGGAAGTACAGTGGCTCATTGGTGGTCTTGCCCGCGTTTTGCGCAGCCTTGACCAGGTCCGACAGGCCGATGATCGACACCAGCGCCGTGGACTTGAGCAGCACCAGCCAGTTGTTGCCCAGGCCCGGCAGGGCAAAGCGCATCAGTTGCGGGAACAGCACCAGGTGAAAACGCTGCCAGCGGCTCAGGCCGTAGGCGGTGGCGGCTTCCAGTTGCCCGGCCGGCACACTGAGAATGGCGCCGCGAAAGTTTTCGGTGAAATACGCGCCGTAGATAAACCCCAGGGTGATCACCCCGGCGGTAAACGGATCGATTTCAAAGTAATCCCAGCCGAACACTTCGCTCAGGTCGTTGAGCCACAGTTGCAGGCTGTAGAAAATCAGCAGGATCAGCACCAGGTCCGGCACGCTGCGGATCAGCGTGGTGTACAGGGTGGCGGGCACGCGCAGCCATTTGGCGCTCGAAAGCTTGGCGCCGGCGGCGATCAGGCCCAGGGCGAGGCTCAGGGTCAGCGCCAGCAACGCCAGCTTGAGCGTCATCCAGGCACCCTGGGCCAGCATCGGGCCGTAGCCTTGCAGGTTGAGGAGTTCGTTCATTGAGGAGATCTCGATCAAGCACAGAGATTAACGGTGGGAGCTGGCTTGTGTGGGAGCTGGCTTGCCTGCGATGGCGGTCGCCGCCTCCAACATCTACAGTGGCTGACCCACCGCTATCGCAGGCAAGCCAGCTCCCACAGGGGCCGGCGTAGGCCTATTCGTTGTAGATATCCTGATCGCCGAAGTACTTCTTCTGGATCTGTGCGTAGGTGCCATCGGCCTGCACGGCGGCGATGCCCTTATTGATCAGCGCACGCAGTTCGGCGTCGTTCTTGCGCAAGCCCATGGCGATATCCAGCGGCAAGGTCGGGTCCTTGAAGGCCGGGCCGGTCTTGTAGTCGGCGCCTTCAGGCTTGGACAGGAAGTTGAGCTGGGCTTCGAGCTTGTCGGTCAGGGTGGCGTCGAGGCGGCCGTTTTGCAGGTCGGCGTAGTTCTGCTCCTGGGACTGGTACGCCTTGATCTGCGCGCCGAGCCTGGCCAGGTGCGCACGTGCATAGGCTTCCTGCAGTGAACCTTGCAGCACGCCCACCTGCTTGCCTTTGAGCGACTCCGGCGTGTCGCCGAACTCGGCGTTTTTACGGGTGATCACCGAGGTGGGGCTGAGGAACAGGCGGTCGCTGAAGTCGATGACTTTTTCGCGAGCCGGTGTGACCGCCATGGACGACATGATCGCGTCGAACTTGCGCGCGCGCAGGGCCGGGATCATGCCGTCGAATTCGTTGTGCACCCAGGTGCATTTGACTTCGAGCTTGGCGCAGATGGCGTTGCCCAACTCGATATCAAAACCTTGCAGGCTGCCGTCGGCGGCGACGGACTCAAAGGGCGGGTATTCGGGGAACACGCCGAAGCGGATTTCTTTCCAGTCCTGGGCGTGGGCGGAGCTGGCGCACAGTGGCAACAGCAACGCGGCGAAGAGTGATCGCAATGGAGTCATGTGACAGTCCCTATATTTTGTAATTGATGTAAGGGCGGTGAATCGCTGGGAGCAGAGAATGCTTCATGGTGGTGCGTTTTTTGTGTCGTTTACCCCGTGCATAAAGCGCAAATTGCGCTGTTAAAAAGCGCAATGCAGCGGAATCGGCTGCGGCACGCGCAAAATCGGCTTTTGACTGATGTAAATCCGGCCTGCCTTGGGCGCAAAGCGGCAGGCCAGAGCGGTTTCAGGCGCGCTTTTTGTGCTGTACGCATGGCTGTTGGGCCAGGCGTGCAAACAGGTCTTTCGGGTCGGCGAGGTCCGGCACCAGCTCAAGTGTGCTGCCCACATCCAGCGCCTTGGCCACGTCCAGCACGTAACGCAGGGCCGAGTAGTCTTCGATGGCAAAGCCCACCGAGTCGAACAGCGTGACTTGGCGCGCGTTCTCGCGGCCGGGCTGCTGGCCATTGATCACTTGCCACAGCTCGGTCACCGGCGAATCTTCGGGCATGTGCTGGATTTCACCTTCGATACGGCTTTGCGGTTCGTACTCGACGATCACCCGGGCGCGCTCGACGATGCGGCGGTCCAGCTCGGTTTTGCCGGGGCAGTCGCCACCTACGGCATTCAGATGCATGCCGGGCTCGATCATGTCGTCGGTGAGGATGGTGGCGTAAGCCTTGTCGGCCGTGACGGTGGTGACGATGTCCGCGCCTTTGACCGCTTCGGCCACGCTGGCGGCCAGGATCACCTTGATCGCCGGGAACGCCTTGAGGTTGGCCGCCAGCTTGGCAGTGGCCTTGGCGTCGATATCGAACAGGCGGATTTCGGTGATACCGAGCATGGCGTGGAAGGCCAGGGCCTGGAACTCGCTTTGCGAGCCGTTGCCGATCAACGCCATGCTGCGGCTGTTGTCGCGCGCCAGGTAGCGGGCTACCAGGGCAGAGGTGGCCGCGGTGCGGATCGCGGTGGTCAGGGTCATTTCGGCCAGCAGCACCGGCTTGCCGGTGTCGACATCGCCCAGGGCGCCAAAGGCCATCACTGTGAGCATGCCGGCCAGGGTGTTCTTCGGGTGGCCGTTCACGTACTTGAAGGCGTACAGCGAGGCGTCGGACACCGGCATCAGCTCGATCACGCCGTCCGGCGAATGGTTGGCCAGGCGCGCGCACTTTTCGAAGTCCTGCCAGCGCAGGTAGTCGGCGCGGATGTATTCGGCCATTTCGCTGATGCAGGTTTGCAGGCCTTTTTGTGAAACCAGGTAGCTGAGGTCGTTGACGTCGATATAACGGGTCATGGCAAGACTCCTTATTGAAATGAGGCGCGGGCGGGCAGGTGCACTTCCGCCAGCATGCAGCGGGCACTGCCGCCGCCGATGCGTTCGATGTTGTCGATGTTCACCACCACCGGGCGGGTGTGGCGTTCTACATGCGTGCGCTGGGCCGGGTGCAGGGCGCTCCAGGCGCTGGCCGACATCACCAGCAGCGGCTGGCCGTCACGGTCGTGGACTTCAAGCATGTTGCCGGCGAAGGCTTCGAGCTGGTCGAAGTCGAGGGCAAGGATGTCTTTGCCGGTGTCGCGCAGCGAGCGCTCCAGGGCCTGGCGTTCGCTGGCATCGGGCAGGGCTTGCAGGCACACCACCGAGAGGTCGCGGCCGACACTCATCATCACGTTGCTGTGGTAGATCGGCGCGTGGTGGCGGTCGACGGCGTGGAAGACGCAGAGTTGGTAGTCGAGGCGTTCGGCGAACTGGCGCAAGGCGTCTTGGTGGGTACGCCCGGAGTGGCAGGCATAGCTGATACGGTGCTGGCGGTCGAGCACCATGCTGCCGGTGCCTTCGAGGAAGATGTTCTGTTGTTCGAGGGGGCTGAGGTCGATGGTGCTACGGATCGCAAAACGCTGCTCCAGCACTTGCAGCACACCTTTGTTGCGCTCCAGTCGTCGGTTCTGGCCTTCCATCGGGTACAGCACCAGGCTGCCATCGGCGTGGCTGCTCCACCAGTTGTTGGGGAAGATCGAGTCGGGCGTGTGGGGCGCCGGGGTGTCTTGCACCACCAGCACCTCTACGCCATGTTGGCGCAGGGTATCGACATAGCCGTCGAACTCCTGCAGCGCTTTTTGCTGCGCGCTCAGCGGGTCAAGTGGCTGGCGTTGGAAGTGGTTGTTGATCGCGGTATCCGGGTTGAAGGCAAAGCGCGCCGGGCGAATCATCAAGACAGTGTTGGTGGTTTGCATGGGGGCACGAATCCATGGGGTGAGCAGTGGGGCTATTTTGTGCGCTGTGGCGGGTGAATCCCGGCTGATATAGCGGGGCGGCTCAGCCGGGAAAGCTGAAAAGTGGGGTAGGGCAGCCGAATCGGCTGGCGAGTTGAAATGCAATCAAACTGTTGGAGCTGGCTTGCCTGCGATGGCGGTCTGTCTGCGCCAGATGCGCTGACTGACAGACCGCTATCGCAGGCAAGCCAGCTCCCACATTAGTATGGTGGCGGTCGCGAAACCCGAGCCAGGAAGGAGAATGCATGTCTACCGCTGTTCGTCTTGCCCAACCCACCGATGCCGAGGGCATCAGCCAGGTCATCCTGGCAGCCTTGCACAGCAGCAATGCGCGGGACTACCCGGCAGATGTGATTGCTCGGGTTGCCAGCAACTTCACACCCGACGCCGTGCTGGCCTTGCTCCAGCGCCGGGTGGTGCTGGTGGCGACCCAGGATCAGATGATCGTCGCCACCGCCGCCCTTGATGGCAATGTGGTGCGCTCGGTATTCGTCAACCCGGCGTTGCAAGGGCAGGGCATTGGCCGGCTGCTGATGATCGAGATTGAGCTGCGGGCCGTTGAAGCCGGGGTGACGGTCCTGAGCGTGCCGTCATCGCTGACGGCCGAGCCGTTTTATACCAAGCTGGGCTTTCACACGGTACGCGACGTTTACCATGGCAATGAGCGCACGCTGGTGATGGAAAAGGCCTTGTTATCGCGCCATCCCATCGGGCCGTATCGCGATCGTCCGCACCGATCCCAGGTGGTGGCGCTGTGGCAGCAGGCGTTTGGCTATGACACCGCGCACAACCTGCCAAGCCTGGCAATCGACAAAAAGCTGGCGGTAAACGATGGGTTGTTCTTTGTGGCGACGGATAAAAAGGCCGTGATCGGCACTATTCTGGCCGGCTATGACGGGCATCGCGGCTGGTTGTATTCGGTGGCGGTGCACCGCGATTATCGTCGGCAGGGCCTGGGTGCTTCGCTGGTGCGCTATGCCGAGCAGGCGTTGACTGCGTTGGGTTGCATGAAAATCAACCTGCAGATTACGGGCGGCAATGACGCGGTGGTGGGGTTCTACGAGGCGTTGGGGTATGGGGTGGAGCCGAGGATCAGCATGGGCAAGAAGATTGCGGTGAATATTCCCAAGGACGTGTGAGCACACCGAAATCAAATGTGGGAGCTGGCAAGCCCACTCCCACATTGGGTTTTGCGTTTTTTGGGGTTAGACCTTGACGATCCAACCCTCTGGCGCTTCAACGTCGCCGGTCTGCACGCCGGTCAGTTCTTTGTAGAGCGCCTGGGTGATCGGGCCCACTTCGGTTTCGCTGTGGAACACGTGCAGCTTGCCGTCGTACTGGATGCCGCCGATTGGCGAGATCACGGCAGCGGTGCCGCAGGCGCCGGCTTCCTTGAACTGGTCCAGTTTGTCGATGAACACGTCGCCCTCGACCACTTTCAGGCCCAGGCGGGTCTCGGCCAGTTCGATCAGCGACAGGCGGGTGATGCCTGGCAGCACCGAAGGCGACTTCGGCGTGATGAACTGGTTGTCGCGGGTGATACCAAAGAAGTTGGCCGAACCGACTTCCTCGATTTTCGAGTGGGTCATCGGGTCCAGGTAGATCGCGTCGGCGAAACCGGATTTCCTTGCTTCAGCGCCCGGCATCAGGCTGGCGGCATAGTTGCCACCGACCTTGGCGGCGCCGGTGCCCTGTGGCGCGGCGCGGTCGAACGTGGAGATCTGGAAATTGTGTGGCACCAGGCCGCCCTTGAAGTAGGCGCCGACCGGGATGGCGAATACCGAGAAGATAAACTCCGGTGCGCTACGCACGCCGATGTTTTCACCGGTGCCGATCACGAACGGGCGCAGGTACAGCGCGCCGCCACTGCCGTACGGCGGGATGAACCGCTCGTTGGCCTTGACCACTTGTTTGCAGGCTTCGATGAAGTCTTCGGTGGTCACATGCGGCATCAGCAAGCGTGCGCAGCTGCGTTGCATACGGGCGGCGTTCTGGTCCGGACGGAACAGGTTGATCGAGCCGTCCTTGCAGCGGTAGGCCTTGAGGCCTTCAAAGCACTGCTGGCCATAGTGCAGGGCGGTGGAACCCTCGCTGATGTGCAGCACGTTGTCGTCGGTCAGGGTGCCCGCTTGCCACTCGCCGTTTTTCCAGGTTTGGAGAAACCGTTTGTCGGTCTTGATGTAGTCAAAACCCAGCTTGTCCCAATTGATGCTTTCGTTACCCATGACACCCTCTATCTCTGGTCAACCGCCTGGTCGAAGGCAGGCTTGTCGGTTTTTTACTGGATGGGCGCAACAATACTTCATTCTTGGCCGGTGTGGGAGCAGGTGGGCGGACCATTGAGCGTGTGTATTGGCTGATACACCGCTATCGCAGGCAAGCCAGCTCCCACATTTGGAATACATTGCCCTGTGGGAGCTGGCTTGCCTGCGATGGCCTCACCACGGTTTTACAGGTGCAGCGCGTGGCCCAATGCTCTTAAAGCCGCTTCCTGAACCGCTTCGCCGAGGGTCGGATGCGCATGGATCGTGCCCGCCACATCTTCCAGGCGCGAACCCATCTCCAGGCACAGGCCAAAGGCCGTAGACAGCTCGGACACACCAACCCCCACCGCCTGCCAGCCGACAATCAGGTGGTTGTCACGCCGCGCGACCACGCGCACAAAGCCGGTTTTAGACTCCAGGGTCATCGCCCGGCCATTGGCCGCAAACGGGAAGCTCGACACGATGCAGTCCAGGCCGGCCGCCTTGGCTTCGTCCGGGGTCTTGCCGACCACCACCAGTTCCGGGTCGGTGAAGCACACCGCCGGGATGGCGGCCGGGTTGAATTCGCGGTGTTTGCCGCTGATCAGTTCGGCGACCATCTCGCCCTGGGCCATGGCCCGGTGCGCCAGCATCGGCTCACCGCTCAGGTCGCCGATGGCGTACACATTGCGCATGCTGGTCTGGCAACGGTTGTCGATCTTGATCGCCGCGCCGTTCATCGCCAGGTTCAGCGCTTCGAGGTTCCAGCCCTGGGTGTTGGGTTTGCGGCCCACGGCCACCAGCACCTGATCGGTTTGCAGCGACAGCGTGTCGCCGTTCGGGTCACGTACCTGCAGGCTGTTGTTTTCGAAACCGGTGACGCTGTGGCTGAGGTACAGCTTGACCCCCAACTGCTTGAGCGATTCGGCCACCGGCAGCGTCAGTTCGCCATCGTAGGCCGGCAGGATACGCTCCTGTGCCTCGACCACACTGACCTCGGCGCCGAGCTTGCGATAGGCAATGCCCAGCTCCAGGCCGATATAGCCGCCGCCCACCACAATCAGGCGCTTGGGCACGCGGGTCGGCGCCAGTGCTTCGGTTGACGAGATGATCGGCCCGCCAATCGGCAGCATCGGCAGGTTGACGCTTTTCGAGCCGGTGGCCAGCAGCAGGTGCTCGCACTGAATGCGCTGGTCGCCGACGTCGACGGTCTTGCCGTCCACCACCTTGGCCCAGCCGTGGATCACCTGCACTTTATGCTTCTTGAGCAAGGCGGCCACGCCGGTGGTCAGGCGATCAACAATGCCGTCTTTCCATTCCACGCTCTTGCGGATGTCCAGGGTCGGCACATCCACTTCAATGCCCAGTTGCGACCCTTGGCTGTGGTGCACGGTTTGCTGGAACTGCTCGGCCACGTGGATCAAGGCTTTGGAGGGAATGCAGCCGATGTTCAGGCAGGTGCCGCCGAGCGCCTGGCCCTCGACCAGAATGGTCGGGATGCCCAGTTGGCCGGCACGGATCGCCGCCACATAACCGCCAGGGCCGCCGCCGATAATCAGCAGCGTGGTGTTCAATGTCTGAGGCATGCCTTACTCCAAAAACAGGCTGGCGGGTTGTTCGAGCAGGCCACGAATGGCCTGGATGAATTGCGCCGCGTCCATGCCGTCGACCACACGGTGATCGAAGGAGCTGGAGAGGTTCATCATCTTGCGCACCACGATCTGGCCTTTGATTACCATCGGCCGTTCAACGATGCGGTTGACGCCGACAATGGCGACTTCCGGCAGGTTCAGCACCGGCGTGCTGACAATGCCGCCCAACGCGCCGAGGCTGGTCAGGGTGATGGTCGAGCCCGACAGTTCATCGCGACTGGCCTTGCCATTGCGCGCGGCGCTGGCCAAACGTGCGATTTCCTCGGCGTTGCCCCACAGGCTGCGGGCTTCGGCGTGACGTACCACCGGCACCATCAGGCCCACATCGCTTTGGGTGGCGACGCCCACATGCACCGCGCCCAGGCGGGTGATGACTTGGGCTTCGTCGTCGTAGCGTGCGTTGATCTGCGGGAAGTCACGCAACGCCACGACCATGGCGCGCACGATAAACGGCAGCAAGGTCAATTTGCCGCGCGTGGCGCCGTGCTTCTCATTAAGGTGCACGCGCAGCTCGTCCAGCGCCGTGACGTCGATTTCTTCCACGTAGCTGAAATGCGCGGCGCGGCGGGTGGCGTCTTGCATGCGCTGGGCGATCTTGCGGCGCATGCCGATCACCGGGATCTGTTCTTCGCTATTGCGTTCGGCGTAAGGGTTGGCGGTTGCCGAAGCCTGGGTTGCACCTTGTTGCAGGTAAGCGTCCAGATCTTCGTGCAGCACCCGACCTGCCGGGCCGCTGCCCTGTACCAGACGCAGCTGAATGCCGGCATCCAGCGCGTGTTTGCGCACGGCAGGCGAAGCTAACGGGCGTTCGTTCGCGTCACGCGCAACCGGTGCCGCAGCAGGTTTGGCAACTGGCTTTGCTTCAGCCACAGGCGCAGGCGTTGGCTTGGCTTCAACCACTGGCGCTGGCGCAGCTTTCACCGGCTCAGCCACCACCGGCGCATCCTTGGCATTCCCGGCGCCTTCGACTTCAATGCTGATCAAAATACTGCCCACCGCCATGACTTCGCCGGGCTCGCCGCCCAGAGAAATCACTTTGCCGTGCACCGGCGAGGGAATGTCCACCATCGCCTTGTCGGTCATCACATCCGCCAGCACCTGGTCTTCAACCACCAGGTCGCCGACTTTTACATGCCATACCGACAGTTCAACTTCTGCAATGCCTTCGCCAATGTCCGGCATCTTGATAACGTGCGTGCCCATTCAGACCTCCATGACCCGTTTCAACGCCGCGCCCACGCGGGACGGCCCTGGGAAATACGCCCACTCTTGCGCGTGCGGGTAGGGCGTGTCCCAACCGGTGACGCGTTCGATCGGCGCTTCCAGGTGATGGAAGCAATGCTCTTGCACCAGCGACACCAGTTCGGCACCAAAGCCGCAGGTGCGGGTGGCTTCATGCACCACCACGCAACGGCCGGTCTTTTTCACCGAGTTGACGATGGTTTCCAGGTCCAGCGGCCACAGGCTGCGCAGGTCGATGACCTCGGCGTCGATGCCGGTTTCTTCGGCGGCGACTTGCGACACGTATACGGTGGTGCCGTAGGTCAGCACCGTCACCGCCGAGCCCGGACGCACGATGGCGGCCACGTCCAGCGGTACGGTGTAGTAACCGTCCGGCACTTGCGCTTGCGGGTGTTTGGACCAGGGTGTGACCGGGCGATCGTGATGGCCATCGAACGGGCCGTTGTACAGGCGCTTAGGCTCGAGGAAGATCACCGGGTCGTCGTTTTCGATCGAGGCGATCAACAGGCCCTTGGCGTCATACGGGTTGGACGGCATCACTGTGCGCAGGCCGCAGACCTGGGTGAACACCGCTTCAATACTCTGGCTATGGGTCTGGCCACCGTAGATGCCGCCGCCGCACGGCATGCGCATGGTCAAGGGGGCGGTGAACTGGCCGGCCGAGCGATAACGCAGGCGGGCGGCTTCGGAGATGATCTGGTCGGTGGCCGGGTACACGTAGTCAGCGAATTGAATCTCGGCGACCGGGCGCAGGCCGTAGGCCCCCATGCCCACGGCAACGCCGACGATGCCGCTTTCGGAGATCGGCGCGTCAAACACCCGCGAGCTGCCGTACTTGGTCTGCAAACCTTCGGTGCAACGGAACACGCCGCCGAAGTAGCCGACGTCCTGGCCGAACACCACCACGTTATCGTCACGCTCAAGCATCACATCCATGGCCGAGCGCAGGGCCTGGATCATGGTCATGGTGGTGGTGGTCATGGCGGTTTCCAATTCGATGCTGTTGTTGTGATCGTTCATGTCAGACCCCCAACTCTTGACGCTGGCGCTTCAAGTGCTCCGGCATCTCTTTATAAACGTCTTCGAACATGGTCGCGGCGCTTGGAATCTGGCCGCCGGCCAGGGTGCCGTACTGTTCGGCTTCTTTCTGCGCCTTGACCACTTCGGCCTCAAGCTCGGCACTGACCGCCGTGTGCTCTTCTTCGGACCACTGGCCAATCTTGATCAGGTGCTGTTTGAGGCGCGCAATCGGGTCGCCGAGCGGGAAGTGGCTCCAGTCATCGGCCGGGCGGTATTTGGACGGATCGTCCGAGGTGGAGTGCGGGCCGGCGCGGTAGGTGACCCACTCGATCAGGGTTGGCCCAAGGTTGCGGCGCGCACGCTCGGCGGCCCAGGCAGACGCTGCATACACGGCGATAAAGTCGTTGCCGTCCACACGCAGGGAGGCGATGCCGCAACCCACGCCGCGTCCGGCGAAGGTGGTGGCTTCACCGCCGGCGATGGCCTGGAAGGTGGAGATGGCCCACTGGTTGTTGACCACGTTGAGAATGACCGGCGCGCGGTACACGTGGGCGAAGGTGAGGGCGGTGTGGAAATCCGATTCGGCGGTGGCGCCGTCGCCGATCCAGGCTGAGGCAATCTTGGTGTCGCCCTTGATCGCCGAGGCCATGCCCCAGCCCACGCCTTGCACGAATTGGGTGGCGAGGTTGCCGGAAATGGTGAAGAACCCGGCGTCCTTGACCGAATACATGATTGGCAACTGACGGCCCTTGAGCGGGTCGCGCTCGTTGGACAGCAGTTGGCAGATCAGGTCCACCAGCGGCACTTCGCGGGCCATCAGGATGCTTTGCTGGCGGTAGGTGGGGAAGCACATGTCGTCGATATTCAAGGCCAGGGCCTGGGCGCTGCCGATGGCTTCTTCGCCAAGGCTTTGCATGTAGAACGACATTTTTTTCTGACGCTGTGCGACCACCATGCGGTTGTCGAAGATGCGCGTCTTGAGCATGGCGCGCATGCCTTTACGCATGATCTCGGCGGATACCCCTTCAGCCCACGGGCCAAGAGCCTGGCCCTGGTCGTCAAGCACGCGGATCAGGCCCTTGGCCAGGTCAGCGGTGTCGGCGGGTTCTACGTCGATGGCGGGTTTGCGCACCGTACCTGCGTCAGTCAGGCGCAGGTAGGTAAAGTCGGTCTTGCAGCCTGGGCGGCCCGAGGGTTCGGGAACGTGCAGGCGCAGTGGTGCATACGGCTGGTTCATGGCTTTCTACGCTCGATCTTGTGAATTTCTTGTAGTGGGCGCGCTAGCTGACAGTCAGTCTCCGGATAGGAGAAATCTTGTCCTACAAACATCATAGGCGTGGCGTAGAAGAATATTTATCTGTGTTTCATTGCGCTCAAGACCATTTGCGGATAAAAAAACTGCATAAACATAATAAACAGGTGATTTTGTCTCATGCGCAAACTGGACCGTACCGATATCGGCATTCTCAATGCCCTGCAGGAGAACGCCCGCATTACCAACGCCGACCTGGCCCGTTCGGTCAACCTGTCGCCCACGCCATGCTTTAACCGGGTGAAGGCCATGGAGGAATTGGGGCTTATCCGTGATCAGGTCACGTTGCTGGACGCCGATCTGCTGGGGCTGCACGTGAATGTGTTCATTCATGTGAGCCTGGAAAAGCAGAATGAACTGGCATTGCAGCAGTTCGAAGGCGCGATTTCTGACCGGCCGGAAGTGATGGAGTGTTACCTGATGGCGGGCGACCCGGATTATCTGATCCGGGTGCTGGTGCCGACGATCCAGTCGCTGGAGCGTTTCATGATGGACTTTCTGACCAAGGTGCCGGGCGTGGCCAATATTCGCTCGAGCTTTGCGCTCAAGCAGGTGCGCTACAAGACCGCGCTGCCGTTGCCGGCTAATGGCATCAGCCTGGGTTCCTGACACAACACAGGACAATTGTGGGAGCTGGCTTGCCTGCGATAGCGGTGGGCCAGTTGACACACGGGTTACTGATGCATCGCTATCGCAGGCAAGCCAGCTCCCACAAAGGAATCGGCGCTTTTTACAGTTGGTTAAGCGGAATCTTCAGATACGTCACCCCGTTTGCTTCCGCCGGCGGCATATTCCCCGCGCGCACATTTACCTGAATCGCCGGCAGCAATAGCGTCGGCATTCCCAACCCGGCATCACGCTGGGTGCGCATCTCTACAAACGCCGCCTCATCCACCCCGTCATGCACATGAATATTGCCCGCGCGCTGCTCGGCGACCGTGGTCAGGCACTTGGCCTCGCGGCTTTCAGGCGGGTAGTCATGGCACACGTACAGTTCAGTCTCCAATGGAAAGGCCAGCAGCTTGCGCATCGACGCATACAACTGTCGCGCGTCACCACCAGGGAAGTCGCAACGCGCGGTGCCTACATCCGGCATGAACAGCGTGTCGCCTACCAGAATCAAACGACCGTCGATCAGGTACGCCATGTCGGCCGGGGTGTGGCCAGGCACATGCAGCGCCTGGGCCTTCAAGTTGCCGATATGAAAGATTTCATCCGGCGCAAACAGGTGGTCGAACTGCGAGCCATCGACGCGGAATTCCGGCTCCAGGTTGAACAGGCTCTTGAACACATCCTGGACCTTACTGATGGATTGGCCGATGGCGATTTTGCCGCCGAGCGTGCGGCGCAGGTAAGGCGCAGCGGACAAGTGATCGGCATGCGCATGGGTTTCCAGCAGCCACTGCACCTGCAAGCCGTGCTCACGCACGAACGCGATGACTTTATCGGCTTGGGCGGTATCCGTGCGCCCGGACGCGGGGTCGTAATTGAGTACCGAATCGGCGATGGCGCACGGGCCGCCATCGTGTTCATAAATGACGTAGGTGAAGGTCGACGATGCCTCGTCCAGAAAGGCTTGAATCAACGCTGGCATGGCGGCGGTCCCCGGAAGCGAAAAAAGTGGTTACAATCAGTTTACGTTTACACATAATGTTTTGAGCTTAAGTGACATAAAGGACCCGAGGCAAATGGAATCTACTCTGAGTGAGGGCGAAGTCGCCCAGTTGCGCGCATCGGCGTCCAAGGCGTGCTCCTTGCTCAAGGCACTGGCCAATGAGGACCGCCTGTTGATCCTGTGCCAGTTGACCCAGGGCGAGCGCAACGTCGGCGATCTGGAAACCATGACCGGCGTGCGTCAGCCCACACTGTCACAACAGTTGGGCATTTTGCGTGACGAAGGGTTGGTCGCCACCCGTCGGGAAGGTAAATACATTTTCTACGGGCTGGCCAGCCACGAAGTGATTCAAGTGATGAAGACCTTGTCCGGCTTGTACTGCGGCGCGGTCATAAAAAGCTGGGCGTGACGCCATACGGCAACGACCCTTGTGTGCATTGACGATAAAAGGCAAAAGACCATGACCGAGCAACACTGGGGACCGACCATCAGTGGCGACATCGTAGTCATCGGCGGCGGCTCGGCAGGCATCGGCCTGCTGGCCAGCTTGCTCAAACGCGACCCGCAGCTGAACATCACCCTGATCGAACCTAACGACTATCACTGCTATCAGCCGGCCTGGACGCTGGTCGGTGGCGGCGCCTACGACCTGAAAAAGACCCGACGGCCGTTGGCCGACGTACTGCCCAATGGCGTCGCCTGGGTGCAGGCCGCTGTCGCCGAGTTGCTGCCCGACGAGCAAACCCTGGTGCTCGACAACGGCCAGCGCGTGAGCTGGAACAACCTGATCGTGTGCCCCGGCCTGCGCCTGGCCTGGGAAAAAATCGACGGCCTGGAACAGACCCTTGGGCAGAACGGCGTGACCTCCAACTACAGCTACGAGCACGCGGCCTACACCTGGCAGTTGGTGCAGCAATTGAAGAGCGGCAAGGCGATCTTCACCCAGCCAGCCATGCCGATCAAATGCGCAGGCGCGCCGCAAAAGGCCATGTACCTGTCCTGCGATCACTGGCTCAAGCAGGGCAACCTGAAAAACATCGACGTCGAATTCAACCTGGCCGGTGCTGCGCTGTTTGGGGTGGCGACCTTTGTGCCGCCGTTGATGAAATACGTAGAGAAATACAACGCCCGCCTGGCGTTCAACGCCAACCTGGTCAAGGTCGATGGCCCGGCGCGCAAAGCCTGGTTTGAAGTCAAAGACGCCGAAGGCAAGGCCACCGTCGAAGAAAAATCCTTCGACCTGTTGCACGTGGTCCCGCCGCAGGTTGCCCCGGATTTTATCCGCCAGAGCTCGTTGGCCGACCCCGCCGGTTGGTGCGAGGTGAACCCGCACAGCCTGCAACACCTGCGCTACCCGCATATCTTCGGCCTCGGCGATGTGTGCGGCACCACCAACGCCAAGACCGCAGCCGCCGTGCGCAAGCAGATCGTGGTGGTGGCCGAAAACCTGCTGGCCCTGCGCAAACAGGCGCCGCTGCCGCTCAAGTACGACGGCTATGGTTCCTGCCCGTTGACGGTGGAGAAGGGCAAGGTGGTGCTGGCCGAGTTCGGCTATGGCGGCAAGCTGCTGCCGACCTTCCCGCTGGACCCGACCCAGGCACGTCGCTCGATGTGGTTCCTCAAGGCCACGCTGCTGCCGTGGTTCTACTGGAACGGCATGCTCAAGGGCCGCGAGTGGCTGACCCGCCTGAGCAAGGTGGATTAAATGCTGCTGGCAAGTCTGTTGGGTTTATTGATGGGCCTGGTCATGGGCCTGACCGGCGCGGGCGGTGGCATCCTCGGAGTGCCGGCGTTGGTGCTGGGGCTGGGCTTGACCATGACCCAGGCAGCCCCGGTGTCGTTGCTCGCCGTGGGCGCAGCGGCGGCGGTCGGCGCCATTGACGGGTTGCGCCATGGCCTGGTGCGTTACCGCGCCGCGTTATTGATCGCCTTGCTCGGTGCGCTGTTTTCGCCACTGGGTGTGTTTATTGCGCACCAGTTGCCCGAACACCTGCTGATGGGCCTGTTCAGCGCCTTGATGGTGCTGGTGGCGTGGCGCATGTTGCAACGCGAAAAGGTCGAGGCCGGGCCAAGCGACCATGGCGCCGCGTCCTGGGGCCAGAAAAACTGCATGCTCAACCAGCAGACCGGGCGCCTGGCCTGGACTGCCAAATGCAGTGCCACTCTGGCCGCGTTGGGTGCGGTAACTGGCGCGGTATCGGGCTTGCTTGGCGTGGGCGGTGGTTTCCTGATCGTGCCGGCGTTCAAGCAACTGACCGATGTGCAGATGCGCGGGATTGTCGCCACCTCTTTGATGGTGATCAGCCTGATTTCGCTGATCGGCGTGGCTGGGTCGATGCAGGCCGGTGTGAGTATTGAGCCGATGGGCTGGGTGTTTATCGGTGCGAGTATTGTCGGCATGTTGGCCGGTCGGCGTTTGTGTTCGGTGATCCCGGCGCGGGCGTTGCAGGTGGGGTTTGCCAGCCTGTGTGTGGTGGTGGCTGCGGGGATGCTGGTCAAGGCTGCGCTTTGATGCTGATGTGCAACACAGTCCGACTGTGGGAGCTGGCTTGCCTGCGATGGCGGTCTTTTGGTGGTGTACATATCCGTTGCTGCGGTAACGGCGGCTTAGGGTTCCGCCCTTACGGCGGGTCACTTTTGTAAAGACATGTACGGACCGGACACATGGTTGACGGGTGTGCGGGGACATGGTGGACACTTCTCGGCGAAGCCAGCTTCGCCGGGA
>NZ_LJSB01000225.1:0-255 GCF_002742565.1 Pseudomonas sp. 2995-3
CTATGAAAACAGCAGTAAAGAAAGCTGCCATCAACACAAAGAACGCCATCCAGAACAAAAAAATTGTACGAGGCGCTATCATCCTACTTATCTTCATATTATTTGCACGGTCCGTTTCACGCAGCAATTACAAACTTCTACGCCTTTTACATTATCGAACAGTTTAATATGACCATCGCACAGGCACAAGTATATATCTTTATTTTTCTAGCAGCAGGTGCAGCCGGAACATTCGCCGGCGGACCACTATCAGAT
>NZ_LJSB01000226.1:0-327 GCF_002742565.1 Pseudomonas sp. 2995-3
GTCTTGATTCTGTTAAGAGCCCAGAAGAAGTTGCAAAACTAAGAGGCAAATCTGTAGAAGAGTTGCTAGATTAAGGAGGGATTTGGCATGGCAAAGAAATTAGAGATCACCCTCACACGTAGCTTGATCGGACGCCCAGAAGATCAACGCGTCACAGTGAAGACTCTAGGTCTTCGTAAAGTGAATCACACTGTCGTTCAAGAGGACAACGCAGCAATTCGCGGTATGGTAACAAAAGTTTCTCATCTCGTCAGTGTTAAAGAAGTAGAAGCGTAAAAGATAAACAGTTGAGGAGGTGCAACAATGAAACTTCACGAACTACAACCT
>NZ_LJSB01000227.1:0-539 GCF_002742565.1 Pseudomonas sp. 2995-3
GCCATGAGCAAAAGTGGCGCGGACAAAGGGCTGACCAAGATATGCGATGCCTTCAGTAACGCCCTGTTTCCGCCCACGGTGCAGGCGAACATTCTCACCGGCTCGACCAATACCCTGACCAATAATATGCCTGCCGCCCGTGCCGCCGGGGCGATCAGTTCCCATGTCACACCGGCCGGTACCGAGCTGGAAGCGCCCGAACCGGAACCCGAAGCCAGTTATCTGGACATGGCCGCAGGTTTCTTTTCGCAGATGTGGCGCCCTACCGTCGCCACACCTGCGCCGGGTGCCGTGCCCAAGCCGCTGGACCTGGTGGTGTGCATGAAGCACCCGCCCATGCCGCCGCAGTTTCTGGCCGAAGGCTCGGATAAGGTCACGATCAACGGCCAACCCGCCGTGCGCAGTGGTGATCGCAGTACCTGCGATGCGACGGTGGTGTCGTCCGGGCTGATTTCCTCCAACGTGACCATTGGTGGCGGTTCGGTGGTGGTGCGTGAGATTCGCAGCGGCAAGACGCCTGGCGTCGGGTTGGCGGTTAC
>NZ_LJSB01000005.1:0-228 GCF_002742565.1 Pseudomonas sp. 2995-3
AGGTAACACAATGAACGCATGAGTTGATGTGACTTATCGTAGACACGGGGAAGGAATTTCTCAACATCATTGGGCATTGGATCTAAACAAATTTCCCAAAGTAAAGAATTCATACCTCTCAATAAAGACGCTGGGACAAAACCCCAGTAAATAATAAATGATTGGTACTCGCAATAATTTGTGAGTATCAGTCTTTTTTTTGAATCAGTTATTGTTCAGTATTGATTA
>NZ_LJSB01000228.1:0-294 GCF_002742565.1 Pseudomonas sp. 2995-3
ATTTTTTGCCCTGTGTTCCAGTCCAGGCACCGCACAACCTGTGGGAGCCAGGCTTGCCCGCGATGGCGGTGTATCAGATGGCCCATTCTCAGCTGGCCCACCGCTATCGCAGGCAAGCCAGCTCCCACATTTTTTGCCCTGTGTTCCAGTCCAGGCACCGCACAACCTGTGGGAGCCAGGCTTGCCCGCGATGGCGGTGTATCAGGTGGCACATTTGCAGCTGGCCCACCGCTATCGCAGGCAAGCCAGCTCCCACATTTTTTGCCCTGTGTTCCAGTCCAGGCACCGCACAAC
>NZ_LJSB01000229.1:0-234 GCF_002742565.1 Pseudomonas sp. 2995-3
CTTGATGTAGGGATGACTTGGGCTGCTGGGTTTATGGAACCATATGTACGTGGTGAGCGTTTCGCATCACTAGAAGACATTATTGATGAAGACTTTAGAGACTCTTTTGTCGGTGGCGTTCTTGATGCATATGAGGTGAATGGAGAGACATATGCACTTCCAGTAGAATTAAACATTGCACCAGTATTCTATAACCAAGCAATTTTTGATGAGCATGGTTTAGAGGTGCCAGAG
>NZ_LJSB01000230.1:0-105561 GCF_002742565.1 Pseudomonas sp. 2995-3
TCATCGAAAAGGATGTAAGGGCCGGAGCAACAGCAACAGCAACAGCAACAGCAACAGCAACAGCAACAGCAACAGCAGAGCCATACTCGGTCTAATGTGGGAGCTGGCTTGCCTGCGATGGCATCAACTCGGTGTACCTGACACACCGAGGTGTCTGTATCGCAGGCAAGCCAGCTCCCACAGTTTTGACCGTGCCCGCACGAGACATGGCAAGATGAACGCCTCTCAGGTTTACTGGTCCCTGAGTAACGGATTTACCGACCTTGCACGTCGGCTCATCAAGGTCATGCGATGGATAAATACACCCCCCACACTTGGCAACCCCACGAGCGGCCGAGCTTGCCCGGCTCGCCGTCGACGCCGCTGCACCCTACGCACAAGCGTTGGCTGTTTGCGTTGGTCGGGATCCTGGTGGCAATTACCGGCGGGCTCGGCAATGCCCTGGTGATCGCCAACCTGCAATATCTGCAAGGCGCACTGGGTGCCACCACCGCAGAAATGGCCTGGCTGCCGGCCGCCTATGTGATGACCAACGTGTGCATGAACCTGCTGCTGGTGAAGTTTCGTCAGCAGTTCGGCCTGCGCGCGTTTACCGAGGTGTTTCTGGTGCTGTATGCGCTGGTGACCTTCGGCCATTTGTTCGTCAACGACTTGAGTTCGGCGATTGCAGTACGGGCAGCTCACGGCATGGTCGGTGCGGCGCTGAGTTCGTTGGGCTTGTACTACATGATCCAGGCGTTCCCCGCCAAGTGGCGGCTCAAAGCTCTGGTGCTGGGCTTGGGCACTGCGCAGTTGGCGCTGCCACTGGCGCGCTTGTTCTCCGAAGACTTGCTGCAAATTGCCGAATGGCGCGGGCTGTACCTGTTCGAGCTGGGCATGGCGCTGATCTGCCTGGGCTGTGTGTTCATGCTCAAACTGCCGCCCGGCGACCGTTTTAAAACCTTTGAAAAACTCGACTTTCTCACCTTTGCCATCCTTGCCAGCGGCGTGGCGTTGCTCTGCGCGGTGCTGTCGTTGGGGCGTATCGACTGGTGGCTGGAAGCGCCCTGGATCGGCGTGGCCTCGGCCTGTTCGCTGGTGCTGATCATGGCCGGCCTGGCCATTGAGCATAACCGCGCCAACCCGATGTTGATGACGCGTTGGCTCGGCAGCGGGGCGATGATTCGCCTGGCGCTGGCGGTGGTGCTGATTCGCATGGTGCTGTCCGAGCAGTCCACCGGCGCGGTGGGCTTTATGCAGATGTTGAACATGAGCTACCAGCAGATGCACACCCTCTACGTGGTGATGCTGGCCGGGGCGATTGCCGGGCTGGTGGTCAGCGCGCTGACGATCAACCCGGCGCACCTGCTGATGCCGTTGATCATCTCCCTGGCGCTGATGGCCACCGGCTCCGTGATGGACAGTTTCTCCAGCAACCTGACCCGCCCGCAAAACCTGTATATCAGCCAGTTCCTGCTAGGCTTTGGCGGCACCTTCTTCCTGGGGCCAACCATGGTGCTGGGCACAAAAAACGTATTGACCAACCCGCGCAACCTGGTGAGCTTCTCGGTGATGTTCGGCATCTGCCAGAACCTCGGCGGCCTGATTGGCGCGGCGTTGCTGGGCACGTTTCAGATCGTGCGCGAGAAATACCACTCCAGCATGATCGTCGAACACCTGACCTTGCTCGACCCACGCGTGGCGGCGCGGGTGCAGAGCGGCGGCTCGGCCTACGGCGGTGTGATTGCCGACCCGGAACTGCGCAACCTCATGGGCATTCGCAGCCTGGCCACGGCGGCCACGCGTGAGGCGAATGTGATGGCCTACAACGACGTATTCATGCTGATCGCGATCATCGCGATCCTCACCATGCTCTGGATCTTCACCCGCAGCCTGTGGCTGATGAGTACCACCAAAGCAGCAGCCCCTCCCGTTCAACCCAGCGGCGTTACTTCATGACCGAAACCACCACCACGACCACGACCAACGCCATCGCCTCCACTCCGGAAGGCACGCCACCACCGGGCTCGACCGTCACGGAGCCGCGCTCGCTGCGAGTGCGCATCATCTCATCGCTGGGTTTTGCCGCGATTGCCATCGTCGGTGTGTTGATCGTGCTGTATGCCTGGCAATTGCCACCCTTCAGCAGTGCGGTGGAAACCACCGAGAACGCCCTGGTGCGCGGCCAGGTGACGATTATCGGCCCGCAATTGAGTGGCTACGTGTATGAAGTGCCGGTGCAGGACTTCCAGTACGTCAAGGCCGGCGACCTGCTGGTGCGCCTGGATGACCGCATCTACAAGCAGCGTCTTGACCAGGCGCTGGCACAGTTGGCGGTGCAGAAAGCCTCCTTGGCCAATGTGGTGCAGCAGCGCAACAGCGCCGAAGCCACCATCAAACTGCGCCAGGCCGCGCTGGTGGACAGCCAGGCCCAGGCGCGCAAAAGCACCGCCGACTTGCGCCGCAATGAAGAGTTGATCAGCGATGGTTCAGTGTCCAAGCGCGAGCTGGACGTGACCCGCGCCGCGAATGCGCAGACCGTCGCAGCGGTGGCTCAGGCCCAGGCCAACCTGGAAATCGCCCGTCAGGACCTGCAAACCGTGATCGTCAATCGTGGTTCCCTCGAAGCGGCGGTGGCCAGTGCCGATGCGGCCGTGGAGCTGGCGCGTATCGACCTGTCCAACACCCGCATCATTGCGCCGCGTGACGGCCAGTTGGGGCAGATCGGTGTGCGCCTGGGCGCCTACGTCAACTCCGGCGCGCAGTTGATGGCGCTGGTGCCGCCGCAGTTGTGGGTGATCGCCAACATGAAAGAAACCCAGATGGACAATGTGCAGGTCGGCCAGCCGGTGACGTTCACCGTGGACGCGCTCAACCACCGCAAGTTTCACGGCACGGTGCAGCATATTTCCCCGGCGACCGGCTCGGAGTTCAGCCTGTTGCAGGCGGATAACGCCACCGGCAACTTTGTGAAGATCGCGCAGCGGGTGCCGGTGCGGATTACGGTGGACCCGGATCAGGCCGAGAGCGAGCGCCTGCGGCCGGGGTTGTCGGTGGTGGTGAGTATCGACACGGCGGGCCGCCTGAAAAACAGCCCGCCTTGACACCATGCGGATCAAAAATGTGGGAGCTGGCTTGCCTGCGATAGCGGTTTGTCAGGTCCAGGTGTGCAGGCTGACACACCGCCATCGCGGGCGAGCCCGGCTCCCACAGGTTTTTTTTTGGTTATAAAGGTTGGTATTTCAGGGTGAAATTGAGGTGAGTTGACTGGCCTTTTTCCAGCAGCTTCAGGCCGGGCCTGCCCGGCAGGTGATGCGCATTCACCGGATGACTCACCGGCTCGATGCAAAAGAACCCCAACCCCGGCGGGCAGAACAGCAGGAAGTAATCGGCGCCGCTCGCCTGGCACTCCAATGCATAGCCCAGCTCCGGCTGTTCGATGCGGCAACGCCCGTCCCACTGGCAAAACCCATTGTCCACCAGGCCTTGCGGCAGCCCTTTGAGCTGAGTGAAATCCCATTCGGCAGGCACCGGCGCCAGCCCGGTTGGCAGCTTGGACGCATCACTCATCCACACCTGCGAAGCCTTGGCCTGCAACCGCGTGCCGGGCCTTCGTGGCAAATACGGATGCAATCCCAAGCCATGCCACGCGGCTTTTTCGGCCAGATGCGTTACGCGCAACTCGATACTCAGTTCGCCGCCACGTAAGCGAAACCGCTGCTCGGCGCGATAGGCAAACGGCGTGTCGCACACCACCTCCAGCACCACTTCATCCGCCGTCTGGCTGACCACCTGCCACGCCTGTTGCCAGGCCGAACCGTGAATCGGCAGCGGGTCGAGCGGGCTGTTGGGCGTGAGTGCCAGCCAGCCGCCGGGGTTGTCGAAACCGCCGTGGGCAACTCGATTGGACCACGGCGCCAGCGGGTAACACGCCAGCTTGCCCGGCAGCCCGGTGTTCAGCGCAGCTTCGTCGCTATGGCGCAACAGCGGCTGCCCGGTCGCGCGCACCGTCCAGTTGACGAGGCTGCCACCTACGGCCGGGGCGAGGGTGAGATGGGTCAGGCTGTCTTCCAGTTCAATCATCAGAGCACCAGCCCGGGAAGCCACAGGGACAACGCGGGAATGTAAGTCACTGCCATCAATATCAGGAACAGTACCGCATAAAACGGCAGCAGCGCCGTCACGGTTTTCTCGATACTGACCTTGCCCACCGCCGCACCCACAAACAGCACCGCACCCACGGGTGGAGTGATCAGGCCGATCCCGAGGTTCACCAGCATGATCATGCCGAAGTGCACCGGGTCCACGCCAATACCGAGGATCACCGGCAGCAGAATCGGGGTGAGGATCAAGATCAGCGGCGCCATGTCCATCACCGTGCCGAGCAACAGCAGCATCACGTTGATGCACATCAGGATCACGTAGCGGTTGTCCGACAGGGTCAGGAACAGCGTGGTGATTTTTGCCGGGATCTGCATCAGGGTCATGATGTAGCCGAAGCTGGCGGCGAAGGCGATCAGGATCATCACAATGGAAATGGTGCGCACCGTGCGGTGCATCAGCTTGGGCAGCTCACGCCATTTGTAGTCGCGATAGATGAACATGGTCACGAAAAATGCCCACAGCACGGCAATCGCGGCCGACTCGGTGGCAGTGAAAATGCCCGAGAGGATGCCACCCAGGATGATCACCATGGCCATCAAGCCCCAGAGCGCGTCGGCGCAGATCTTCAGCGCTTGTTTAAGCGGGATGACCTCGCCCTTGGGGTAGTTGCGCTTTTTCGCGAAGATCAGGCACAGCACCATCAGGCATGCACTCATCAGCAGCCCAGGCACCACGCCGGCCATGAACAATGAGGCAATCGAGACCGTGCCGCCGGCCGCCAGGGAGTAGAGCACCGAGTTATGGCTGGGCGGCGTCAGCAAGGCTTGCACCGAGCCGCTGACAGTGACGGCGGTAGAGAACTCACGCGGGTAGCCACGGCGCTCCATTTCCGGGATCAACACCGAACCGACCGAGGCGGTATCGGCCACCGACGAGCCGGAAATCGCGCCAAAAAACGTCGACGCCACGATGTTCACCAACGACAGGCCGCCGCGCACAAACCCCACCAGCACCCCGGCAAACGCGACCAGGCGGCGTGACATGCCGCCCTCGGCCATGATCGCTCCGGCCAGCACAAAGAACGGAATCGCCATCAGCGAAAACTTGTTCACCCCGCCCGCAACCTGAATCATCAAGGCCTGGAACGGGATGTCGATCCACCACGCGCCGATCAGCGCCGACAGCCCGAGGGCGTAGGCCACCGGCATGCCGATCAGGATCAAGGCGATAAAACTGCCCAGCAGCATCAATGCGTCCATCAGGCAGCCCCTTCGTTTTCTTCAACCAGATCAAAGCGCACCACGCGGCGCTGGCTCTGGTCACCGAGCAAGAGTTTTTCCAGCACGAACACCAGCGTCAGCAGCCCGCCGATCGGGATTGGCATATAGGTGATGCCCACGCGCAGGGTGGGGATCGCACTCATGAACTGGTTCCAGGTGGACAGGCACAGCTTGCTGCCCCAGACGGTCATGAACAGGCAGATGGTGGCCATCAGCAGTTGCGTGATAACGCCGACGATTTGCCGTTGGCGCGCTGGCAGGCGGTCGGTGACCACGGCCACCGACATATGCGCGCCGGCACGGTAACTGGCGGCGGCGCCGATAAAGGTGAACACCAGCATCAGCAGGATGGCGGTGGGCTCCGGCCAGCTTGCGCCGGTGCCGAGGATGTAGCGGGCGAAGATGCCCCAAGGAATGATCAGCGCGACCCCGAGGACCGAGAGGCCGGCGACCCAGATGCAGGTCATGTAAATGCGGTCGTTGATGCGCAGCACTAAATTCTTCATGGCGTTCACCGTAACCGGGCGCGTCGATGCCGACCGCGCCGGGCCTGACTAAAGGAAAGGGTGATTACTCGACCGCGTCGATGCGCTTGATGATGTCGGCGTAAGCCGCACCGTACTTGGCGCGAACCGCTGCGGTGGCGTCATAGAAGGGTTTTTTGTCGACGGTGATGAACTCGACGCCGGCCTTCTTGAGCTTTTCCTCGCTGCTGGCGGACTTGGCGTCCCACAGCGCGCGCTCATCGGCCTGGGCGGCCTTGGCGGCTTTTTTCACCAGGTCTTGCTGGTCGGGCGTGAGTTTGTTCCAGGTGATCTTCGACATCACGATGGGTTCGGGCAGGATCAGGTGCTCGGTGAGGGTGTAGAACTTGGCGTTCTGGAAGTGGTTGTGCTCCAGCATGGTCGGCGGGTTGTTTTCCGCGCCGTCGATCACGCCGGTCTGCAAGGCACTGAAGATTTCGCCGGTGTCCATGGCAATACCGTTGGCGCCCATCGCGTTGAAGGCTTCGATGAAGATCGGGTTGCCCTGTACACGAATTTTCATGCCCTTGAGGTCTTCGATCTTGCGCACCGGCTTCTTGGTGTAGAGGTTGCGCGTGCCACCGTCCATCCAGGCCAGGGCCACCAGGCCGAACTCGGAGTCGGTGATCTTGGCGAGGATTTCATCGCCGATCTCGCCGTCGATGATTTTGCGCATATGCGCCTGGTCGCGGAACACGAACGGCAAGTTGAACACGTTCACGTCCGGCACCACCGGCCCGACGATGCCGAGGCTGACGCGGGTCATCTGCACCGCACCGACCTGGGCCTGTTCGACCACTTCTTTTTCGGAACCCAGGACACCGCCCGGGAAGTATTTGAAGGTCAGTTCGCCGTTACTTGCCTGAGTCAGGGCCTTGCCCATGTTCTGTTCAGCGACGACGGTGGGATAGCCGGCGGGATGGATGTCGGCGAATTTGATTTCCAGCGCGTGGGCGGCGGTACTGAGGGTAAAGAATGCAGCGGCGAGCAAAGTGCGTTTGAAGTCCATGGGGTGTCACTCCTGTCTTATTGTTGTTGTATTCAAGGCACAGCGATGCAGCTAGAGGGTGAACGTGGGCTCCGGCAATCCGCTGACGCCGGGGTTGAGGGCAAACACGCCGCCGGCGACCGACTGCTCACTGTGGTCATCACGAATCGAGGTGACGAACAAGGTGTCCAGCCGGCTGCCGCCGAAGGCGCACATGGTGGGTTTTTTTACCGGCACGCTGAGGGAGCGGTCCAGACGGCCATCCGGGGTGAAGCGGTGAACCAGCCCCGCGTCGTTGGCGCAGATCCAGTAGCAACCCTCGGCGTCGACTGCCGCGCCATCGGGGCGCCCGAGGAATTGATGCATGTCGATAAATACGCGGCGGTTGGATGGCGTGCCGGTGTCGATGTCGTAATCGAACGCCCAGACCTGCTGCACCAGCGGGTGTGAATCCGAGGCGTACATCGTGCGGCCGTCCGGGCTGAACGCCAGGCCATTGAGGGTGATGAACCCGTTCAGTTGCGCATGCGGCGCGGCGCCTGACGCATAGCGGTACAGGGTGCCTTCGGCCGCATTCAGGCCCATGTTCAGCACCATGCTGCCAGCCCAGAAACGGCCCTGGCGATCGCAGCGGCCATCGTTGAGGCGCATGTCCGGGCGTGGGTGCTCGATGCTCGCCAGAGGCGTGGTGTCGAGGCTGCCGTCGTTATGCGGGGTGAGTTGGAAAAACCCGCTTTCCATGCCCGCGAGCCAATTGCCCGCGTCGGTGCGGGCAATACAGGCGAGCATCTGCGGGGCTTTCCAGGCGGCGACGTGGCCGGTGGCGGCGTCCCAGCGTTGCAGGCCACCGTTGGGGATGTCCACCCAGTACAGCGCGTTTTCCTGCGGCACCCACACCGGGCATTCACCCACGGCATTGCGGGCGTCGACGATCAGTTCAGCGGTCATGGCAACTCATTCCCTTGGGTTGATGTACGTTCAGTCACCAAACGGCCCCGCCGCGCAGAACGCGCCGCCCTGGTAGACCGCGGCCGGGTCATCGGCGGCCACTGGCGGCTGGGTTTCGACCTTGGTGCGGAACACCTCGGAGCTGTCCTTGGGCACAAAACCCAGGTGCGCGGCGTAGCGGTTGTCCCACCAGGTGTCGAGGTTATCCGACATGCCGTAGACCACGGTGTGGCCGACATTGGGCGTGTACAGCGCGCGCTCGAGCAGTTGGGTCAGGTCATCGAAACTCAACCAGGTGTGCATCATCCTGCGGTTCTGGGGTTCCGGGAACGAGGAGCCGATGCGGATGCTCACGGTCTCGATGCCGTAGCGGTCGAAGTAGAAGCTGGCCATGTCTTCGCCGTAGGATTTGGATAAGCCGTAGTAGCTGTCCGGGCGACGTGGGGAGTGGGCGTCGATCTGTTCGTCTTGCTTGTAAAAGCCGATCACATGGTTGGAGCTGGCGAAGATCACTCGTTTCACGCCATGGCGGCGGGCGGCTTCGTAGATATGGAAAACACCGCTGATGTTTGCGCCCAGCACTTCTTCGAAAGAGCGCTCCACCGACACACCGCCGAAGTGCAGGATGGCATCGACGCCTTCCACCAGTTGGTGCACAGCCTGTTTGTCGGCCAGGTCACAGGGTTGCACTTCTTCGAACTCACCGGCCGCCGGGGCCATGTTGGCGATGTCCGACAGGCGCAATACCTGGGCATAAGGGCGCATGCGTTCGCGCAAGACTTTGCCCAGGCCGCCGGCGGCGCCGGTGAGCAGCAGGCGGTTGAAGGGGACAGGCGTGGTGGTGGTCATGGGAATTCCATTGTTGTTGTAGGTTGTCGTATGACTTGATGGAAGTATCGTTTTGGACTCCCTGGGTTGTCAACGCCCTTGCAGGCAAGTGATGCTCAAAAGGTGGGAGCTGGCTTGCCTGCGATTGCGGTCGGCTAACTGACATTTCTTTTGCTGATCCTGCGCTATCGCAGGCAAGCCAGCTCCCACACAAGCGGGCTGCTACACATGTCAGTGCCTGCAGGGAGCGCGTTACAGCAACGAGATCGGGTAGCTGACAAAGATCCGATTCTCATCAAACTCGTTGTTGCTGAAATCCCGACGCATGGTCGAGTTGCGCCAGCGCACATTCAAATCCTTCAGTGTGCCGCTCTGCACCGTGTAGGCCAGCTCCGACTCGCGGCCCCATTCCTTGCCGTCGGTGATGGCGCCAGTGTGTACGTTATTGCCGCTGATATACCGGTTCATCATGGTCAGCCCCGGAATGCCGAGTACCACGAAGTTGAAGTCATGGCGTATCTGCCAGGATTTTTCCTTGGCATTGTCGTAGCTGGCGTTGTAGCTATCGTTGGCCAGGGTGCCGCCGCTGGTGCCGTTGACCCTCATCCACACGCTGTCGCCGGTGAGTTTTTGCAGGCCGACATAGAAGGTGTTGCCTTTGTATTTGGCCGAGAGCAGGGCGGAATAGGTTTTGTTATCGAGGTTGCCGGCCAGGGCGCTGCCGTCCTCCTTGCCATTGAAGAACCCCAGGTTGGCGCCAAACGTCCAGTCGCCGACCGGCTGGCTGTGGGTCAGGTTCAGGTATTGCTGCTGGTAGATGTCGGTGAGTTCGGCGTACCACACGCCGACCTGGGTGCGTTTGTCGTTGAAGGTGTATTCGCCGCCGCCGAAGTTGAAACGGTCCGAGGTGAACGCGGCTTTGCCGTTCATGAACATGTCTTCCATGCTCCCATCGTTGCGTGGGCTATTGCCGCGAAATTGCCCGCCGTAGAGCGTCAGCCCGGCGATTTCATTGGAGGTTACCTGGCCGCCACGAAAGGTCTGCGGCAAGGAGCGGCCGTCGTCCGAGCGCAGGATCGGCAGTACCGGCATCCATTCGCCAACTTTCAGTTCGGTTTTGGACAGCCGGGTTTTCAGTGCCACGCCCAGGCGTCCGAAATTGTCGGCAGGGCGGCCATCTCTGTCGAGCGGCAACAGTTGGGTGCCGCCGGTGCCTTTACCGCCATCGAGCTTCTGAGAATACAGGCCGAGTACGTCAATCCCGAAGCCCACGGTGCCTTGGGTAAAGCCGGATTTGGCGTCGAGAATGAAGTTCTGCGTCCATTCTTCGGCCTTGGCCTGTGGGTACGTGGGGTTGGTGAAATTGCGATTGAAGTAGGCATTGCGCAGGTTGAGCGTGGCTTTGGCATCGTCGATAAAGCCTTCTGCCTGGGCGCTGAGGGGCAGGGCTAGTGCCAGGCTGCTGAGGCTGATAAGACCGAGACGCGAGGAGGAATTGCGGGCGAATTGAGGCACAGTGAAGCTCCCTTCCATTTTGTTGTTTTTATTATTTGTTATACGTTGTCGTACAACATTGCGAGGGATATTTGCGGGGTTTTCGGGGGCTGTCAAGCAGAAGTTATACGATGACCAAGTGCGCATCGATGAAAAGCGGGCACGGTCCATGTGGGAGCTGGCTTGCCTGCGATGGCATCGACGCGGTGTAACTGTGGGGCCGCGGTGTCTGCATCGCAGGCAAGCCAGCTCCCACAGAGATCTTCAGCCGACCATCACCATCGGCGGCAAGGTGCCCAGCAGGGACACCGCGGCTACTGCTGCAATACCCAGCAACCATTCGAGCATCACACTGGCTTTCAAACTGCCCACTCGCTCCTCACAGCGCTCGATACGCAACCGGTTCAAGAGCGCCAGCGCCAACATACCCAGCACCAGCAGCACCTTGATCAACAGAATCAGCGCAAACCCGTTAAACAGCGGCGTGGGCCACAGCTGCCCGGTCAGCACGCGAACATTGATCAAACCCGTAACCAGCAAACCGGCAACCAGGCCATAACCTAAGCCGCTGAAGCGCTTGAGGATCGGCTCCAGCGCAGGCTTTGGCGACAGCCGCAGAATCAGCACCAGCAGCAACAACCCGCCCAGCCAGGCGCCGACGCACACCAGGTGCACCACTTGATTGAGGATCAGCAATTGGCCGCTCAGCCCATTGAGCATGGCGCCATGGCCGACCGGTGCCAGCGTCGCCAGCAGCAGTGCGGTCAACGGCAGGCGCAAGGCCGGCCAGGGTTTGAGCAACACCACTACCAGCAGCAGGTTCAGCAACAGATGCCAGACCCACACCTGGCCGAAAAAGGTTTTGCCCAGCACCAACTGTACGGTGGCCGGTTGCAGCGCCGCGTCCCAGCTGCCCGCCATGCTGGCGGTGATCAACAGCAGCCAGGCCACGCCGGAGAACAACCCTAGCCAGGCCAGGGCGCGGGTGATGCGCAGCAGTTGTCGGTCGAGTACCGGTTGCACTTCGTTGCCCAGCAGCCAGGGCCTGAAGGCACAGGCCCCGAACATCAACAGCACGACGATGAAATGCACGAAGCGGCACAGCACCAGCAGGGTTGCCATGGGTTATTGGCCGACCTTGAAGCTGTATTCACCGTTGCTCTTGTGGGTGTCGACCGAGACGGCGTTCCACACCACTTTGTAGTTGCCGGCGGCCAGCGGCGCGGCGGGTGTGACCACCAGGGTTTTCTTGTCGGCGTCCGGGGTTTCCAGGCCTTTGATGGCGAGTTCGGTGCCGTCTTTGCTCAGGGACACTTTGGTGAAGGTGGCCTCGACGCCTTCGCTGAAGGTCAGGCGCAGGTCGGCGGGCGCAGCAACCGTGCTGTCTGCCGCCGGTGTCGAACTTTTGAGATGGGCGTGGGCAAATGCCGCAGAGGCGCCCAGCAGGGAAGCGAGCAGGGTGACAGTGGTGAGGGCTTTCTTGATCAGCATTGTTCAGTACCTTCAAGTGAGTGAGTCGGTAATGCCATGTGCAACAAGGGAAAGGGTTTGCCTTCGCCATCCAGCGGCGAGCGCGCGACCTGGATAAAACCATAATGCAGATAGAAACCCACGGCCTGCGGGTTTTGTTCGTTGACGTCCACGGTCAGCGTGTCATGACGGGCGCGGGCGTGGTCGAGCAATTGGCGGCCGACGCCCTGGCCGCGGCGCTCGGGGTCGATAAACAGCATTTCGACGTTATGCCCGCCAGTGCCGATAAAACCGGCGATACCGTGGTGGTCTTCATACACCCACACGTCGAGGGCCGGCATTGGCAGGTAGGCGTCGCGCACCAGCGGCAGCAAACGCTGGATGTCGTCCTCGGGGAGGAAGTCATGGGTGGCTCGCACCGAGCGCTCCCACAGTGCGCCCAGCACCGGGTCGTCGGCGGCCACGCGAGGTCGAATAGTCATTGCAATGATCCTTCAAGTGGACCGCGATCCTAACCAATCCGTTTTTGGCGGGAAAGGTTCGGGTAGGAAGTTTCATCACTCGGCGGCCAACCGCAGCCTTTTTATCCTGTACATATCGCTGTCTGCGTGGCTGAGCAGGGTATCGGCGTCTGCACCGTCGGCCGGATAAAACGCCACGCCCACACTGCACGACGGCATCTTGACCGGGCCAAACTCAGCGCCCAGCGGCTCGGCCATGGCCGCGAGAATTTGCGCGACTTTGGCGCTAACCGTTTCGTGTGACTGCACATCGGTCAGCAACACCGTGAATTCGTCGCCGCCCATGCGCGCCACCAGGTCGCTGTCACGCACGCAACGTTCCAGCCGCCGTGCAATCACGCAGAGCACGCGATCGCCCACCGCGTGGCCATGCACATCGTTGATGCCCTTGAAGTCATTGACGTCCAGAAACAGCAACGCCAGCCGGGTGTTATGACGCTGTGCGGTGTGCAGGGCCGACGCCAGGCCATCGTTGAACAACGAGCGGTTGGTGAGCGCCGTCAGCGGGTCATGGTGGGCGAGGAAGCGCAGTTCCTCCTCGGCCTGGGTGAGCGCCGTCACGTCGCGCGCCACGCCGATGCGCGCGCCGACTTCTTCGGACCAGAACGCTGCCCACAGGATGTGCACCACGCTGCCATCCTTGCGCAGATAACGGTTGCGAAAATCCACATGGGGCCGGCCATTCATGACCCGCACAATCGAAGCCCGCGTGCGTGCCAGGTCTTCGGGGTGCATGTAGTCGGTAATGGGGGTGCCGGTCAGTTCGTCGGCGCGGTAACCGAGCAGGGCTTCGCAGGCATCGCTGACAAACACGATCAGGTTGTCACTGTCGACCACGAAGACCGTGTCCAGCATCAAGTGGATCAATTTCGGGTAGAGGGCGTGCAGGTCAACGGCCATAGGTCAGGGGTGTCCGGTTCAGATGCGCCGATCATAGCTCGATCACGCAGGCTGACGCCTTGGAATACTGCGGGCTTTGAAGCGCTGGCGCCGATCTGGCGATCAATGGCGTGTAGCCTAATGAGGCGGTTCATGATGTGATGGTTGAAAATGAATTGTATTTAAAAGTGACTGGGGCTCCATCATCCATGGGCAATCACAAGATCGGTATCCGGCGCAGCAACGTCGAGAAAATCCTGCTGGCGGCAGAGAAAGTCTTTGCCGAGAAGGGCTATGGCAGCACCGCCATGGCCGATATTGCCGAAGAAGTGCAACTGCCGCGCTCCAACCTGCATTACTACTTCAGCACCAAAAGCGAGCTGTACAGCGCCGTGCTGTTCGACCTGCTGGACCTGTGGAAGCAGGACGCCCTGAGCTTTGAAACCTTCGATGACCCGCGCGTGGTGCTCAGCAGTTACATCCGCGCCAAGATGCAGCGCTCACGCACGCGGCCGCATGGTTCGAAAGTCTGGGCGAATGAAATCATCCACGGCGCGCCGACCCTCGGTGAGGCGCTGGACGAAAGCCTGTACGACTGGGCCAAGATGAAAGAGGCGAAAATTCGTCAGTGGGTGGAAGACAAACGCATCCTGCCGGTGGAGCCGTCGAGCCTGCTGTATATGATTTGGGCGTCGACCCAGCACTATGCGGACTTTGATCACCAGGTGAAGATCTTGAATGATCACCAGCCGTTGTCGGACAGGCAGTTCGAGAAGGCAATCCAGACGGTGACCAGTGTGATTTTGCGTGGGATTGGCTTGGAGCCTTGATGATCGTTCCCACGCTCTGCGTGGGAATGCCTCACTGGACGCTCTGCGTCCGCTCTTGGGACGCGGAGCGTCCCTGGCTGCATTCCCACGCGGAGCGTGGGAACGATCATTTCAAAAGGTAACTTACACAGCCTCGCGGTAAGGGTTACGCGGATCCTGCGTCCAGTTCAAAAACGGCTTGCCCGTTTCTATCGGCACCATCTCGATGCAATCGGCCACCGGGCAAGTGATCTGGCACAAATTGCAGCCAACACACTCATCATCAATCACCTCGTATTTGTGCGTGCCGTCCGCCTGCTTCAAGCTGGCAATCGCCTGGTGTGACGTGTCCTCGCAGGCAATATGGCAACGCCCGCAGCCGATACACGCCTGCTGATCGATCTTGGCAATTACCTGATAGTTGATGTCCAGGTACTTCCAATCCGTGGTATTGCCCACCGCCCGCCCGGAAAACGCCTGCAGGCTGGCGTAACCCTGGCTGTCCATCCACCGCGACAGCCCGTCCTTCATCTCTTCCACAATCCGAAACCCATGCAGCATCGCCGCCGTGCACACCTGCACCGCGCCGCAGCCCAGGGCGACAAATTCCGCCGCGTCGCGCCAGTTGCCAATGCCGCCGATGCCGCAGATCGGCAGCCCTTGGGTCTGCGGGTCGCGGGCGATTTCGGCGACCATGTTCAACGCAATCGGCTTGACCGCCGAGCCGCAATAACCGCCATGGGTACTTTGCGTGCCGACCACCGGCAGGGCGACCATGCGCTCCAGGTCCACACTGGTGATGGAGTTGATGGTGTTGATCAGCGACACCGCATCCGCGCCGCCGCGATACGCCGCGCGTGCCGCCACGCGGATGTCGGTGATGTTCGGCGTGAGCTTGACGATCACCGGCAGCGAGCAGTAGGTCTTGCACCAGCGCGTCACCTGTTCTACATACTCCGGCACCTGGCCAACCGCTGCGCCCATGCCGCGCTCGGGCATGCCGTGGGGGCAGCCGAAGTTCAGCTCGATACCATCGCAGCCGGTGGCCTCCACCAACGGCAGGATGTTTTTCCAGGATTCTTCAACACACGGCACCATCAGCGACACGATCAGGGCGCGGTCGGGCCAATCCTTTTTCACCTGGGTGATTTCCTTGAGATTGATCTCCAGGGAGCGGTCGGTGATCAACTCGATATTGTTGATGCCCAGTACCTCGCGGTTGGCGCCATAGTGCGCCGAGTAACGGGAAGATACGTTGACCGCCGCCGGGTCTTCACCGAGGGTTTTCCACACCACGCCGCCCCAGCCGGCTTCGAAGGCGCGGACCACGTTGTAGGCCTTGTCGGTGGGCGGCGCGGAGGCCAGCCAGAACGGGTTGGGGGCTTTGATACCGGCAAATACAATCGAGAGATCGGCCATTACGCAGCCTCCACGTTCAGCATGAGTTGGGCGTGCATGGCTTCGGCGGCCAGCTTGCCGTGTTGCACCGCCTGCACGGTGAGGTCCTGGCCGAGGCTGACGCAATCGCCACCGGCATAGACGCCTGGAATGCTGGTTTGCAGCTGTTCGTCGACGAAGATGCGTTCGCCCACGCGGTGCAGTTGCTGAGCCAACGGGTCGTGCAGCGCCTCGTTGTCAAAACCCTGGCCGATGGCTTTGAAGATCGCGTCGCAGGCCAGTTCAAAGGTCTCGCCAGTGGGGAGCAGGCGACCGTTCTCCATGTGCGTGCGCAAAAAACGCATGCCGCGCACACGGCCTTGATCATCCAGCAACACTTCATCCGGTTGAGCCCAGGTCAGCAGCCGTACCTGATTGGCCTTGGCAATCTCTTGTTCATGGTGAGTGGCGCCCATGTCGGCCAAGCCACGGCGGTACACCAGGTTGACATCGCGGGCGCCCAGGCGGGCCATTTGCACGGCCATGTCGATGGCGGTATTGCCGGCGCCGAGCACGATGCAGCGGTCGGCCAAGGGCAGTTGACTGAGGTCATCGGCCTGGCGCAGTTCGCGGATATAGTCGGTGGCGGCGAGCAGGCCGGGCGCGTCTTCATGGGGCAAGCCCAGCTGTTTGCTGGCGGCGAGGCCCAGGCCCAAAAATACCGAATCGAATTGCTGGTGCAGTTCACTCAACGTCAGGTTGCTACCCAGGCGCTGGCCGTGACGGATCTCGATGCCGCCGATCTGCAGGAGGAAATCCAGCTCCTTCTGGGCGAAGTCATCCACCAGCTTGTATTTGGCGATCCCGTATTCGTTCAGGCCGCCAGCTTTTTCCCGTGCTTCGAAAATCACCACGTCATGGCCATGCAGGGCCGCGCGGTGTGCGCAAGCCAGGCCCGCAGGCCCGGCGCCGACCACGGCGATGCGTTTGCCGGTCGGTGCAGCGCGCTGGAACGGGTGTTCGCGAAAGTGCGCGTTGTCGATGGCGTAGCGTTGCAACAGGCCGATCAGCACCGGCGCGCATTCTTCGGCGTTATTACGCACGCAGGCTTGCTGGCACAGAATCTCGGTGGGGCACACGCGGGCGCAGCTGCCGCCGAGGATGTTGGCTGAGAGGATTTTCTGCGCGGCGCCCTGCACGTTCTCGGTGTGGATATTGCGGATGAACGACGGGATGTCGATTTCGCTGGGGCACGCATTCACGCAAGGCGCGTCGTAGCAATACAGGCATCGCGAGGCTTCCAGTTGCGCCTGGCGGGCGTTGAGGGGCGGCGCCAGGTCGGTGAAGTGGCTGGCGAGTGTCGGCCCATCTTCATGGGGATGGGGGAGGTGGGTCAGGGTCTGGATCACGGTTTTGGCCTCACGGTTTTTTTGGGATTGCCTCTGGCGGGCATTTTTGTTGCCTGTACCGGCCTCATCGCAGGCAAGCCAGCTCCCACATTTGAATGTGTTCGCACATCAACATGTGGGAGCTGGCTTGCCTGCGATAGCGGTCTCAGCGCTTTACAGCAGTGGGCCTGGAATGCTCAGCCCGCTTGCTCAACTGCTCAAACACTGCCGGGTACGCCGGCCGTTCCACATACCGCCCGGCACCGCGCTCGGCGCGCAAATCACCATCGGCCCATACCAGCTTGCCCTGGCTGATGGTGTGGCTCGGCACGCCGCGCACGGTCTTGCCTTCGAAGATGTTGAAGTCGACTTTCTGATGGTGGGTCTTGGCCGAAATCGTGCGCGTGCCCTCGGGGTCCCACAGCACCAGGTCTGCATCGGCACCCACGCGGATCGCGCCTTTGCGCGGGTAGATATTGAAGATCTTCGCGGTGTTGGTCGATGTCAGCGCGACGAACTCCTGCATCGACAACCGCCCGGTGTTCACGCCCTCGTGCCACAGCAGTGCCATGCGGTCTTCGATACCGGCGGTGCCGTTGGGGATCTTGCTGAAGTCATCACGGCCGGCAGCTTTTTGCTCGGCGCAGAAGCAGCAGTGGTCGGTGGCGGTGGTGTGCAGGTTGCCGGACTGCAAGCCGTGCCAGAGTGCTTCCTGATGCCCTCGCGGGCGGAACGGCGGGCTCATCACATAGCCTGCGGCGGTTTGCCAGTCGGGGTGCTGGTACACGCTGTCATCCAGCAGCAAGTGCCCGGCGAGCACTTCGCCGTAGACCGGCTGGCCTTTGCCACGGGCGTAGGTGATTTCATCCAGTGCCTCCTGGGTCGACACATGCACCAGGTACAACGGCGTGCCGATGGTCTCGGCGATGCGAATGGCGCGGCTGGCGGCCTCACCTTCCACCTGGGACGGACGCGACAGTGGATGCGCTTCCGGCCCGGTAATGCCCTGGGCCACCAACTTGCGTTGCAGGTGATACACCAGTTCACCGTTCTCTGCGTGCACCGTCGGCACCGCGCCCAGTTCCAGGCAGCGTTCGAAGCTGGCGACCAAGGTGTCATCCGCCGCCATGATTGCGTTCTTGTAGGCCATGAAGTGCTTGAAGCTGTTGATGCCATGGTGGCTGACCAACTCGGCCATCTCCTCGCGCACCTGCTCGCTCCACCAGGTGATCGCCACGTGAAAACCGTAGTCGGAGGCGGATTTTTCCGCCCAGCCGCGCCACTGGTGAAAGGCCTCCATCAGTGATTGCTGCGGGTTGGGAATCACAAAGTCGATGATCGAGGTGGTGCCACCTGCCAGACCCGCCGCCGTGCCACTGAAAAAGTCTTCACTGGCCACAGTGCCCATGAAGGGCAGTTGCATGTGCGTATGCGGGTCGATGCCGCCGGGCATCAAGTATTGGCCACTACCATCGAGTGTTTCAGTGCCGGCGGGAACGTCCAGATTCGTGCCAATAGCGCGAATTAGACCGTCTGCGCATAACACATCGGCGCGGTAACTTTCATCATGGGTAATAACGGTGGCGCCACGGATCAACAGCGACATGTCGAGTTCCTCACAGGCTTGACCGGCTTGTGCCAGTTCTAAGTGTTGTAATGCTGCTTGCCGATGCAGGGTTTAATCCTGTCATCGGTGACAGGAATAGAAACTAGCCCGAGTTTTTCGAATGGGCAAGAAGATTTTTTATAAGCATATATCGTTATTAATTTATTGATTTGTAAGGATAAAAACTAAAAGTCACCAAAATGTAGCGCCCCTTCACCATTTTGACGCACTTGACAGGTTCTTGAATTGAGCAACATTTCTTATTGCAAATCAGGCGCTTGAGACATGCCGCTTGACGGCGTGGGTAAATAAAAATAATTGTGTTGCACCAGATTGAGTCCTGACAGTTCGGGCAACTTTCGCGTTATTTAGCCTGAGTAAGGCGACAAGTACCCAGGGCACAATCGGAAAGCTGATAAACATCAGCGAGTTATATAAGCGGTGCGGGTTCAGATGCGGTTGTCGGCACGGATTTTGAGTGCAGTGGCGGCTGGCCGAGCCCGTGATGTCATGTTGTTTACGAGGTACTCCGGCCATCCGGCGCCACGCGCTGGATGAGCAACAATAATTTTAAAAAAAACCGTGGAGCGGCCATGCAACAGAACAGATCGCAAGTCATTGAACGCAACGGCCTGTATGAACTCGACGCCGGCCCCGACGTCCTCGACAGCCCACGCTACAACCACGACATGGCACCGACCAAGGTGCATGAACGCACCTGGAACAAGTGGCACATCACTGCGCTGTGGGTCGGTATGTCGATCTGCGTGCCGACCTACACCCTGGGCGGGGTGCTCACCGCCTATTTCGGGCTGTCGGTGGGCGAGGCGCTGATCGCGATTTTGCTCGCCAACATCGTGGTGCTGATCCCGCTGACCCTTAACGCTTTCCCGGGTACCAAGTACGGCATTCCGTTTCCGGTGCTGTTGCGTTCGTCCTTCGGCATCCTCGGCTCCAACGTGCCGTGCCTGATTCGCGCGCTGGTGGCCTGTGGCTGGTTTGGCATCCAGACGATGTTCGGCGGGCTGGCGATTCACCTGTTCCTGGGCTCGATTTTCGAAGGCTGGAAGTCCCTTGGTGGCACCGGTGAAGTGATCGGCTTCATGATTTTCTGGACCCTGAACCTGTGGGTGGTGCTGCGCGGCGCCGAGTCGATCAAGCGCCTGGAAACCTTGTCGGCGCCGCTACTGGTGGCGGTGGGAATAGGCTTGCTGGTGTGGGCGATGCCGAATGTGTCGCTGAGTGAACTGATGGCGATTCCACCCAAGCGCCCCGAAGGCGCAAGCCTCACCGGTTACTTCATGGCCGGGCTGACAGCCATGGTCGGGTTCTGGGCCACCTTGTCGCTGAACATTCCCGACTTCAGCCGCTACGCCAAAAGCCAGAAGGACCAGATTCTCGGGCAGATTTTCGGCCTGCCGCTGACCATGTTCCTGTTCGCCGCCCTCGGCGTGATCATGACCGCGGCGTCGGTGAAGCTGGTGGGTGTCAGCGTCTCCGATCCCGTCACCCTGATCGGGCACATTCAGAGTCCGGTGTGGGTGGCCATCGCCATGGCGCTGATCATCATCGCCACCTTGTCCACCAACACAGCCGCGAACATCGTCTCGCCCACCAACGACTTCCAGAACATCGCGCCCAAGCTGATCAACCGCACCACGGCGGTGATTCTTACCGGCCTGGTCGGGCTCGCGTTGATGGCCCACGAACTGCTGAAAAAACTCGGGCTGATCGTCTCGAATGTGAGCCTGGAAACCGTGTATTCCAACTGGTTGCTGGGCTACTCCAGCCTGCTCGGCCCGATCGCCGGGATCATGGTGGTGGACTATTTCATCACGCGCAAACAGCAGTTGGACCTGGCCGGTTTGTACCGCGATGACGTGTACCCGGCGTGGAACTGGAGCGGCTTTGTTGCCTTCGGCGTGCCGGTGGTGCTGACCTTGCTGTCGCTGAGCAGTGATGCGTTCAGCTGGTTTTACAGCTACGGCTGGTTCACCGGCTCGGCGTTGGGTGGGGTGCTGTATTACGGCCTGAATGCCAAGCGTGGCATCAGACCGGTCGCCGCCAAATCACCTGTGTAAATGCGGTCACTGTGGGAGCTGGCTTGTCGAGTCGTCGCACCGCTGCGATTGCATCACCACGGTTCGGCGGGAATACCGAGTCGCCTGTATCGCAGGCAAGCCAGCTCCCACACAAGCCAGCTCCCACACAAGCCAGCTCCCACACAAGCCAGCTCCCACACAAGCTCGGTTCACATTGGATCGAGTTAAATCATAAGAAACACAGCCTGAGGAGATCCCCATGAACGCTGCCCTGGACGTTCTGCAATCGACCCATCAGCACATCAACCGCGACCGCCTGTGGCAGTCGCTGATGGACCTGGCCAAACTTGGCGCCACGCCCAAGGGCGGTGTTTGTCGCCTGGCCCTTACCGATCTCGACCGCAAGGCCCGCGACCTGTTTGTGCAGTGGTGTGAAGACGCGGGTTGCACCGTGACCATCGATGGCATCGGCAATATTTTCGCCCGGCGCCCTGGCCGCAATCCCAACCTTCCACCGGTGATGACCGGCAGCCATATCGACACCCAGCCTACGGGCGGCAAGTTCGACGGCTGCTTCGGCGTGCTGGCGGGCGTGGAAGTGCTGCGCACCCTCAATGACCTCAAGATCGAAACCGAAGCGCCGCTGGAAGTGGTGGTGTGGACCAACGAAGAAGGCTCACGCTTCCCGCCGTGCATGATGGGCTCGGGCGTGTTTGCCGAGAAATTCACTTTGGCCGATACCTTGGCCAAGGTTGATGTGGATGGCGTCAGCGTGGGCGATGCGTTGAATGCGATTGGCTATGCGGGCACGCGTGCTGTCAGTGGACACAAGGTGGGCGCGTATTTCGAAGCGCATATCGAGCAAGGCCCGATTCTGGAGGACGAGAAGAAAACCATCGGCGTGGTGCTGGGGGCATTGGGGCAGAAGTGGTTCGACCTGAAACTGCGCGGTGTTGAGGCGCATGCGGGGCCGACGCCGATGCACCTGCGCAAGGATGCTTTGGTGGGTGCGGCCGCCGTGGTGGCGGCGGTGAATGCCGCGGCGTTGGGGTATCAACCGCATGCGTGCGGCACTGTCGGTTGCCTGCAAGCCTATCCAGGTTCACGCAATGTGATCCCCGGTGAAGTGCGCATGACGTTGGACTTCCGTCACCTGGAACCGGCGCGGCTGGATTCGATGATTGCGCAGGTGCGCAAGGTGATCGATGAGACCTGTGCCAAGCATGGGCTGACGTTCGAGCTGGAACCCACTGCTGACTTCCCGCCGTTGTACTTCGACAAAGGCTGCGTGGACGCGGTGCGCGATGCGGCGAACGGGTTGGGTTTGTCGAACATGGATATCGTCAGCGGGGCAGGGCACGACGCGATCTTTGTCGCTGAACTGGGCCCGGCGGGGATGATCTTCGTGCCATGTGAAGGAGGCATCAGCCATAACGAAATCGAGAATGCCGCGCCGGATGATTTGGCGGCAGGGTGTGCGGTGTTGCTGCGGGCGATGGTGGCGGCGTCGGCGGCGATTGCCAGTGGGAAGCTTGCTGCCTGATAGGGGGCTATCGCAGTACAGGTATCTAAGCAACTTCTGTTGAATACAAAGTCTGTGGCAAGCGGGCTGTTGTGGCAGCTTTAAAAAGGTGGGTAGATACCTATGCTCATCGCAGGCAAGCCAGCTCCCACCTTTAGTCCCAGCTGTGCTTTGCAGATCGTTCCCACGCTCTGCGTGGGAATGCCGCTCTGGACGCTCTGCGTCCGCCCTTAAAGTTGTGACGCGGAGCGTCACCGGCTGCATACCCACGCGGAGCGTGGGGACGATCTACAGGGAGTCTCTAAGCAACTTCTGTTGAATACAAAGTCTGTGGCAAGCGGGCTGTTGTGGCGAGCAGGCTTGCCCTGCGTTGGGCTGCGCAGCAGCCCCAAAAAACAGACGCAGAGTTGCAGATCGTTCCCACGCTCTGCGTGGGAATGCCGCTCTGGACGCTCTGCGTCCGCCCTTAAAGTCGTGACGCGGAGCGTCACCGGCTGCATGCCCACGCGGAGCGTGGGGACGATCTACAGGGGAGTGTCAGGCGCCGGGTTGCCAGCCACCGCCGAGGGCCGTGACTAACCCTACACTCGCCTGCAATTGCCGCGTTTGCACCGCCTGCAAGGTCCGCTGCGCCTGCAACGCTGCCGTTTGCGCGGTCACCACATCCAGATAGCTCACGGCCCCGGCCTGATAGCTGTTCATCGCCAATGCCTGCGTATGCTGCGCCGCATCCGCTGCCGCTTGCTCATCCTGGGCTTCCTGCTGCAGGTCCCGCAATTGCGCCAGGTTATCTTCCACCTCACGCACCGCTTTGAGCACATGGCTACGGTACTGCGCCGACGCCTCTTCAAACTCGGCCTTGGCCTGCCGTTCATTGGCGCTCAGCCGCCCACCATCAAAGATCGGCAGATTCACCAACGGCCCCAGCGCCCAGTAGCGGTTGCCGGCAGACAGCAGGTTGCCAACCCCTTGGGTCTGCCCACCGATTAACCCGGTGAGACTGAAATCCGGATACCACGCAGCCTTGGCCACGCCAATATTGGCATTGGCCGCGAACACCCGCCGTTCCGCCGCCGCAATGTCCGGACGACGTTGCAGCAGGTGGCTCGGCAGTTGCGATGGGATGCCCGGCAGGGCAATCAATTGCCGGCTTGGCGGCAACGTGAAGTTGCTGGCTGCCACCCCCACCAATTCACCAATGGCGTGCTCGGTGAGGTTGCGTTGCCCGCGCACTTCATCCAGCTGGGCTTTGGCTTCGGCCAGTTGGTTTTGCGCACGGGTCAGGTCGAGTTCGGAAGCAATCTGGCCTTCGTATCGGCTGCGGGTCAGTTGCAGCGCCTGGCTGAAATCCTCCAGCGAGCTATTGAGGATCCGACTCTGTGCATCCAGCCCATTGAGCTGCACATACAGGGTCGCCAATTGATGCTGCAGGCTCAGGCGCGCCACTGCCAGGTCATCCCCGGAGGCTTGTGCCTGGGCGTCGCCCGCTGCGACCTGGTTGCGGATCTTGCCCCACAGGTCCAGGTCGTAGCTCAGCGAAAACGCTGCGGTATTGCTGTTGTACACCGATGGCTGCGTATCGCCACGCAGCGGCCGCGAATCCGATTGCCGCTGGCGCAATGGCTGCGCGCTGGCGGTGATTTGCGGGAACAGCCCGGCATGCAATTGGCTGGCATACGCCTGGGACGCATCAAAGTGAGCCAGCGCCGCCGCCAGGTCCGGGTTGGCGTTGAGCAGTTGCTGTTGCAGGTCATTGAGGTGCGGGTCGTTGTAGAGCTTCCACCATTCGGGTGCCAGTTGGTCGGACGGTTGTGCGCTGTGCCACGGGCCATCGCTGGTCTGTTCGCGGTAGCCGGCCGGCAGGTCAACGGCGGGCACCTTGTAGGTGGGCGCCATCGAGCAACCCTGCAAGGCCAATAGTACCAACACCGCTAGGGGGTTAAACCTTGCGCGCATGCGCACCTCCGGCTTGGGCAAGCTCTACCGGGTCGCCTTCGCGCAGGGCGTCGGGAGGGTTGTCGACCACGCGGTCGGCGGGTTTGAGGCCTTGGTCGATCACCAGGCGTTCGCCCAGGTCCAGGCCGATGTGGATGTCTTGCAGGTGCACATGGTTCTGCGCGTCCAGCACCGCCACTTGGGTGCCTTGGGCGCGGAAGATCAAGGCGCTGGCCGGGATGCTCACGCCGTGGGTGTCGGCCGGAATCGGCAGCGTGGCTTCGGCGTAGTCACCGGGCAGCAACTCGCCGTTGGGGTTGTCGGCGACGAACTGCGCAAGCAGGGTGCCGGAACGGCGGTCGATGGCGGTGGAGTCGCCGATCAGGCGCGCCTTGAAGTGCTCGCCAGGGTGCTCGGGTACGGTCAGCTCGGCCTCAAGCCCAGGGTGGATCACCGACGCGTAGTTCTGCGGCACCGGCACATACAGACGCAGTTGGTGAGTGTCGGCGATGTTGAACAGTTCCGGGTCGCTGTCGGTGTCGGCCTTGATCAACTGGCCGATATCGGTGTTGCGCGCGGTGATGGTGCCGGCGAACGGAGCGCGGATGGTCTTGTAGCTTTCCAGCGCCGACAGCCGCGCATAGTCGGCAGCGGCGGCCTCGGCGTTGGCTTTGGCGGCAGCGGCGTTGGAGGTTTTTTCATCCGCCTCCTGACGCGACACCGAATGGCTGGCGAGCAGGTTCTGCCAGCGTGTGGCGGTGGTTGCGGCCAGGCGTGCGTTGGCCTGTTCCTGGAGCAGGCGCGCGTGGGTTTGCGCCAGTTGCTGGTCGAGGTCCGGGCTGTCGATTTCAGCGAGGATTTGCCCGGCTTTCACCTGGCTGCCGATGTCGACTTTCCAGTCCTTCAAGTAACCGCTCACCCGCGCATGGATCGGCGCCTTGCTCCAGGCGTCGAGGTGCGCGGGCAGGCGCAGGGTATCGCCGGCCGCGTTCTGCTTGGGCTGGAACACCATCACCTGAGGGATGGCGGCGGTTTCGGTCCAGGCCGTAACCGCCTCTTCGTGGGTGGTGCGGGCGTGCAGGCCGTTGGCGACCAACAGGGCGGCCAAGGTGAGGCCGCCGACACCCAGGAGCATCAGACGCTTGCGCGAGGGTTTGTGATCAGACGACATGTGAAGTTTCTCCAGCAGCTGCGCGAGTAGGGTGACGACCGTGGACCAGGCTGAAGACCACGGGTACAAACAACAATGTGGCGATGGTGGCGAAGATCAAGCCACCGATAACGGCGCGGCCGAGTGGGGCGTTCTGCTCCTCGGAAATCGCCAGCGGCAACATGCCGATGATCATCGCCAGGGCGGTCATGCACACCGGGCGGAAGCGCGTGTAACCGGCTTCCATGGCCGCCTTCAGCGCGTCGCCATGTTCGGCCAGGCGTTCACGGCAGAAGCTCACCACCAGGATCGAGTTGGCGGTAGCCACGCCCATACAGAGGATGGCGCCGGTGAGTGCCGGCACCGACAGCGAGGTGCCGCTGAGGAACAGCATCCACACAATCCCCGCCAGTGCGGCCGGCAGTGCAGTGATGATCACAAACGGGTCAGCCCACGACTGGAAGTTGACCACGATCAGCAGGTAGATCAGCACCACGGCGCCGAGCAAGCCGAAGCTCAACCCGCTGAACGCTTCATGCAGCGCATCGATCTGCCCGTGCAGGCTGATCACCGCGCCTTTGGGGCGCATGGAGGCGGTGTCATCCAGCACTTTTTGCACGTCACGGGCCACGCCGCCGAGGTCGCGGCCTTGCACGTTGGCGTACAGGTCCAGGGTCGGCTCGATGTTGTAGTGGGTCACCACCGCCGGGCTTTGCACGCGAGAGATGCTCGCCACGCCGCCGAGGATTTGCGATTGCCCATCGGCACCGGTCACCGGCAAGGCTTCCAGTGACGGCAGGCTGTCGAGGCGGTATTGCGGGGTGGCGGCGACGATGGAGTACGACACGCCGTTGGCCGGGTTAAGCCAGAACGTCGGCGCCACCTGTGAGCTGCCCGCCAGCGAGGCAACCATGCTGTTGGTCACGTCACGCTCGGTGATGCCCAGGCCATTGGCACGCATACGGTCGACGTTCACTTGCAACGACGGGTAGCCGGTGGACTGCTGGATGCGCAGGTCGGCAATGCCCGGAATATGTTGCAGGCGGCGCTCCAGTTCGATGGCGTAGGCGCGGTTTTGCGCATCGCTGCGCCCGGAGATTTTCACGTCCAGCGGCGCCGGGGCACCGAAGTTGAGAATCTGGCTGCTGATGTCGGCAGGCAGGAACGCAAAGTGGCTGCCGGGGAAGCTTTGCGGCAAGGCTTCACGCAGTTTTTTCACGTAGTCGGCGGTCGGCGCGTGGTCCTTTTTCAAGCTGACCTGGATGTCGCCGTCCTGCGGGCCGATGGTGCCGCTGCTGCTGTAGGCCATGTCGATGCCGCTGAGCGGGATGCCGATGTTGTCGACGATGGTGTCGAGTTGCTCGGCCGGGATCACTTCGCGAATCCGCGCTTCAATGCGGTCGAACGCCGCCGCGCTTTCTTCAATACGCGTGCCCAATGGCAGGCGCACATGCAGGGCAAGCGCTCCGGCGTCGGTGGCCGGGAAGAAGTCCTGGCCCAGGCTCGGCAACAGCAGGAACGAGGCCAGCACGCAGGCCAGGAAACCGACGATAAAGCGCTTGCGTGCGCCCAGCGCCAGGGTCAGCAGGCCGTGGTAGGTGTCACGGATATTCGAGAAATGGCGTTCGAAACCCTGCTGGAAGTTCAGCACCGATTGCAGCACACGGTTGCGCGGTTTCTTGTGCTGTTCACCTTCGTGATGGTTGATGAACTCATCTTCTGGGTGATGCCCAGGCCCTTGCTCCGGCGCGTGCGGCTTGAGCAGAAACATCGCCAGGGTCGGCACCAGGGTCCGCGAAAGAATGAACGAGCTGGCCATGGCGAAAATCACCGCCAGCGCCATCGGCCGGAACAGGTAACCGGCGATGCCTTGCAGCAGGAACATCGGCACAAACACGATGCAGATACACAGCAGCGACACAAACGCCGGGCCGACGATCTGCGCGGCGCCGTCGAGGATCGCGGTCTTCACCGCCTTGCCTTGTTCCAGGTGCCAGTTGATGTTTTCGATGGTCACCGTGGCATCGTCCACCAGAATCCCCACCGCCAATGCGAGCCCGCCGAGCGTCATCACGTTGAGGGTTTGCCCGGTGGCCGCCAGCAATGCAATGGCCGACAACACCGCCAACGGAATCGAGGCGGCGATGATCAAGGTGGAGCGCCAGCTGCCGAGGAACAGCAGGATCATCGCACTGGTCAGCAGCGCCGCGATGATGCCTTCCTGGGCCACGCTACCCACCGATTGTTTGACGAACACCGAGGCGTCGCCCAGCAGTGAGGTCTTCAGCGACGGTGGTAGGGTTTCATTGATGCGCGGCAGCATCTGGCGGATGCCGTCGATGATCGACAGAGTAGAGATACTGCCGTTTTTCAACGCTGGCATCAGCACCGCGCGGTGGCCGTCGACGCGCACGATGTTGGTCTGCGGCGGCGAGCCGTCACGCACGTGGGCCACTTGGCCGATGGTGATGATTGCGCCGTCGACCGTCTTGATCGGCAGGTCGTTGAGCTCATCAATCGCCTTGGGGCTGTTGTTGAGCAGGATCGTGTATTCGTTGGGGCCGAGTTTGGCGGTACCCACTGGAATGATCTGGTTTTGCAGCGCCAGGGCGTTGCCCACGTCCTGTGCCGACAAGCCTTTGGCGGCCAGCGCCTGCGGGTCGAGGTCGAGGGTGATCTGGCGTTGCTTGCCACCCATTGGCGTGGGCATGGCCAGGCCGGGCAGGGCGCTCAAGGGCAGGCGGATATTGTTCTGTACCAGGTCGCGGATCTTGGCTTCCGAGAGGCTGGGGCTGGAAAACGCCAGTTGCAGGATCGGCACCGTGGAGGCGCTGTAGTTGAGGATCAGCGGCGGCGTGATGCCCGGTGGCATCTGCTTGAGCACGGTCTGTGACACGGCCGTGACTTGGGCGTTGGCGGTGCGGATATCCACACCCGGTTGGAAGAAGATTTTGACGATGCCCATGCCGGGCAGCGATTGCGATTCGATGTGTTCGATGTCGTTGACAGTGGTGCTCAAGGAGCGTTCGTAGGTGTAGATCACCCGACCGGCCATGGCGTCCGGCGACAGGCCGTTGTACTGCCAAACCACAGCGACGACGGGGATGCCGATATCGGGAAAAACATCCGTGGGGGTTCGCAGGGCCGCCATCGGCCCGATGATGCAGATGAATATGGCCAACACGATAAACGTGTAGGGCTTTTGCAGTGCGGTCTTTACCAGCCCGAGCATGCGTGAACCTCCGAGGGAGCAGGATTGCAAACCCCGGCAGTCTTGCCCGACCCACCTAACACGCACCTTTCAGCCAGGTGAAGGAACATTTAGTTAACGGCTGAAGATCGTTTCATATGTATTCATTTGTTCTACATAGGGCAGCTCTCCAAGCTTGTAACCCATCGGCGGCGATACATTTGAATCGCCTTCAACGTTTTTACTGATGCCCTTTGGAGCCCTGCCATGTCATTCAAACCTCTATTGTTGATCCCCGCGCTTGGTGTTGTTTTGTTGTTGTCAGCCTGCGCCGGCCCCATCCCTAAAGCTGACCCGAGCGAGGCATGGATTGGTCTGAAGGAAGAAGCGCCAAATGACCTGATGGCCGAGCGCGTCGACGGCCACCGCGTGGATGACGGTCGCTATTTTGAAGTGACGCCGGGGGACCATCGTTTGGATGTGACACTGTTTGAAGAAGAGCCGGGCGACGACAACCAGCAAGACTGCCAGGGCCGGGTCGAGTACAAGAACTTCAAGGCGGGTGAGCACTACACGCTGGTGGAATCCAGCCTGGGCACTACCGTGCGTGCCGTGCTCAAAGACGGTCGCGGCAAGGAGGTTGCAGCGACTCAGGACTTTAATTGCATGCCTGGCTAGGCGTGATGCACCGCGGCCTTGTGCGGCTTGGCGGGTGCAGCCGGTGTGACATGGGGGTGGTGATGCCGACGCGTTACGCGCATCACGCCCCACAGCATGGCGGCGGCTACTGACAGCCAACCGCAGACCAACAGGAAAATCGTTGTTGCAAGGCTCATTCTGGCCTCCTTTCGCCCCGCTGGGGGCACACACAGTCTTCTCAATGGACAGTCTAGCCAGCTGACGGTTGCGTGCTATTGACCAATGGTCGAATCGGTCCAACTTGTTGGCTATATCAGCAGCCTGTCGCTACTCCCTAAACGCGATTGGGCTATGATCTGGGCCCTTACCGGCCGTTGATCAAGAGAGTAAAAAATTGCGCTTACGCTCGAACGTTAAAACCTCCTTGCTGCTGGCGTGCGCCCTCGGGCTGGCGGCGTGTTCCGGGCACCCGTCGAAACTGGCGGGGTTGCCGGAGCGCGTTGAACTCACGGGAGTGCCGGCTTATCGCAGCGAGGCCTATCAGAGCGGTCCTTCAGCTTTAGCCAGCATGCTGTCGCAACAAGGCATTGTCATGACACCCGGCTTGCTGGACAAACCGCTGCACTTACCGGGTGGCGAGGCGAACCTTGAGCGCAATATGCAGGTGCTGGCGCGTGAATACGGGCTGATGGTGTACCCGCTGGACAGCCAGCTGACGGCCGTGCTGGCGCAAGTGGCGGCGGGTTACCCGGTGATGGCGCGGATCAACCCGAGCATGTGGTCGGGCACGCGTTATGTTGTGGTGGTGGGGTTCAATCAGCAGAAAAGCACCGTGCTGCTGCGCTCGGGCATGGACCGACGGCTGTTGATGAGCTTCAGTAATTTTGAGTCGGCGTGGAAGAGCGCGGGGCACTGGGCGATTTTGACCCAGCGCCCGAGCCAGTTGCCGGCGAATGTGGATGTGCAGCGCTGGCGTGATTCTGCCAATGCCACGGCGCAGGCCGGGCAGGAGCAGGCGGCGGCGCAGGCGCTCAAGGTGCTGGCGGAAAGAAAGTAAAAACGCTGAAGGCTATAGCCTGTGGGAGCTGGCTTGCCTGCGATGCAGGCAACTCGGTTTATCTGTTGCACCGCGTTGATGCTATCGCAGGCAAGCCAGCTCCCACATTATTCAGCGGCGTACTTCAGCCGCGTTCGGGCGATTCTTCAGGTTCTTGTCGGCCTTGTAGCGCAAGGCCACGTCCGGCACCGAACCGCCGCGCCCGGTTTCGACCCAGTTGCGGATACGCGTGGCATCGGCAAAGTGGGTGAACTTGCCGAACGCATCAAGGATCACCAGCGATACCGGGCGGTTGCCCATGCTGGTCACCAGCACCAGGCAGTGGCCGGCCTGGTTGGTGAAGCCGGTCTTGGTCAGCTTGATATCCCAGTTGGCGCGGTTGATCAGGTGATCGGTGTTGGAGAAACCCAAGGTGTAGTTGGGCTTGCGGAACGCCACGGTCTTTTCCTTGGTGGTGCTCAGTTGGCTCAGCATCGGGTATTTACGCGCGGCGGCCAGCAGCTTGCTCAGGTCGCGGGCGGTGGACACGTTGTGAATCGACAGGCCGGTGGGCTCCACGTAGTGCGTGCTGGTCATGCCCAGTGCCTTGGCCTTGGCGTTCATCGCTGCAATAAACGCCGGGTAGCCGCCCGGGTAGTGGTGGGCCAGGCTGGCGGCGGCGCGGTTTTCCGAGGACATCAGGGCGATCAGCAGCATTTCCTTGCGCGGCATTTCGCTGCCGATTTTCACCCGGGAGAACACGCCTTTCATTTCTGGCGTGTCCTTGATGTTGATGTCGATGTACTCATCCATGTTCTGTTTGGCTTCGAGCACGATCAGGCCGGTCATCAGCTTGCTGACGGAGGCAATTGGCACCACCACGTCGGGGTTGCTGGAATAGATGACTTTGTTGGTCTGCAGGTCGACCAGGATGGCGCTGCCGGAAGCAATCTGCAGTTTTGAAGTATCACGCGGGGCGAGGGTGGTTTCGCTGGCGTGCGCGAAGGTGCCTGTAAATGCAAAAAATAGGCTGACAAGAGAGAGACGAATTTTCACGCGGGTGAACTCGCTAAAAAAGTAAGGAAAATGCCGTTAGAGAACGGTTTTTTGATAAATGCCGTTACATTTTAGGAGTATGGACGAAGAACTGTCGAATGTTCTTCTAGATCCAGACGAAAGTGCTTAAAAACTAAGAAAAAAGGGTTTTTAGCCATTCAATAAAAAGCCCTGCGATAAGGCAGGGCTTTTTCAGTACGGCAGGTTATTAGCCGTGCAGGCTTTCTGCGGCATACAGGGTGTTTTCCAGCAGGCACGCACGGGTCATCGGGCCGACACCGCCGGGTACCGGGGTGATCCAGCCGGCACGGGGCAGGGCGGTTTCGTACACCACGTCGCCGACCAGCTTGCCGTCGTCCTGACGGTTGATGCCCACATCGATCACGATCGCGCCTTCCTTGATCCACTCGCCCTTGACCAGGCCCGGTTTGCCCGCGGCAACCACCACCAGGTCGGCACGGCCAACGTGGCCGGCGAGGTCTTTGGTGAAACGGTGGGTGACAGTCACGGTGCAGCCGGCCAGCAGCAGCTCCATGGCCATCGGGCGGCCAACAATGTTGGAGGCACCAACGACTACGGCATCCAGACCGTACAGATCGACGCCGGTGCTCTCCAGCAGGGTCATGATGCCCTTCGGGGTGCAGGGGCGCAGCAGCGGGATGCGTTGGGCCAGGCGGCCGACGTTATAGGGGTGGAAGCCGTCGACGTCTTTGTCCGGGCGGATGCGCTCCAACAGTTTGGAGGCGTCCAGGTGCTCGGGCAGCGGCAGTTGCAGCAGGATACCGTCAATGGCCGGGTCGTCGTTGAGGCCGTCGATCAGGTCGGTAAGCGCCTGCTGGGTGGTCTCGGAAGGCAAGTCGTAGGCCTTGGAAATAAAGCCGACCTCTTCACAGTCTTTACGCTTGTGCGAGACATAAACCTGAGAGGCAGGATCGCTGCCGACCAGGATCACCGCGAGGCCAGGCGTGCGCAGACCTTGCAGGCGGCGCTCGGTGACTCGTTTGGCGATCTGCTGGCGCAGGCTGGCGGCGATTGATTTGCCGTCGATAAGTTGTGCAGTCATTACGCGTGATTAACCATCGAGAGGGGGAAGAAAAGTGCGCGCATTCTCGCACGCCATGACGTGAGGGCAAAGGCGCTTGGTCTGCAAATTGCCCTAACCCCTTAAATAAAATCAGTTTTTTTCAAAAAAGATTTGACGGGTATCAAGGCCGTCTATACTATTCGTCGCACTTGTCGGGCACAGCCTAGCACTGGTTAAGAAGGTCGAGCAGATAGAGCTGTTCTGCAAGGCTGGAAGCACTTAGTTTGTAATCTTCAACGAGTACAGATTAATAAGGCGCCCGTAGCTCAGCTGGATAGAGCATCCGCCTTCTAAGCGGATGGTCGCAGGTTCGAGTCCTGCCGGGTGCGCCATTAGGCAGCTTTGGCACAAGTAGCGCTATATGGTGGGCGTAGCTCAGTTGGTAGAGCACGGGATTGTGACTCCCGTTGTCGAGGGTTCGATCCCCTTCGTCCACCCCATATTTAGAAAGGCGCCAGATTAATCATCTGGCGCCTTTGCTTTAAGAGTTTCAAGCGCGGATGTGGTGGAATTGGTAGACACACTGGATTTAGGTTCCAGCGCCGCGAGGCGTAAGAGTTCGAGTCTCTTCATCCGCACCAATTAAGCGTCACCCAGCCATCAGGCAGGGTGAGGCCAGACAAGGAAGGTGTTCGAGTTCCTTGTTGAAGCAATATGGTGGGCGTAGCTCAGTTGGTAGAGCACGGGATTGTGACTCCCGTTGTCGAGGGTTCGATCCCCTTCGTCCACCCCATATTTTAAAAAGCGCCAGATCAATGATCTGGCGCTTTTTTTTGCATCCAAAAAATGCCCTGCCGCGTATGTACTGACGAGGATGGCCGTGGATGGGCCTGGATCCTCATCCGCTGCTACGTGGAGGGTCTGAAAAATGTTGGCACAACAGCAGGATCAAAGTCAGGGAATGGCGGTTGGTGAGGCGCATTTGCTCGGGCGCCTGCTGTTGGGAGAGCAATCGGCCTATTGCGACCTGGTTAAAACCCATCAGGGCGCCATGCGTGCGGTGGCTTCGGCGATCGCCGGGCATCGGCATGTCGATGATGTGGTGCAGGATGCCTGGTTGGCGATTGTGCGCGGGCTGAGTGGTTTTCAGGGGCGCTCCAGCCTCAAGACCTGGGTGCTGACGATTACGGCCAATAAAGCCAAGGGCCGCTATGGTCGGAGTCGGCGCGAAGTGTTTTTCGATGACTCGCAGGGTCAGGAGCGCTTTTGCGCCGCCAGTGGCCAGTGGCTGTCGGCACCGGCGGGCTGGCATGAAGATACGCCCGAGGCGCTGGTCAGTGAAGACGAACTGCGCGCCTGTATCGAGCGCGCGTTGCAGGAACTGTCGACGCTTCAGAGCGCTGCGCTTGTGCTGCGTGAGCGGGTAGGGCTTGAGCTTGAGGAGATTGCCGAGTTGCTGGGCGTCAGTCTGTGCAATGCGCGGGTGCTGCTGCACCGGGCGCGCAGTCGGGTTTTTGCCGCCATCGACCGGCATCAGGCCTGTGGCGTTGATTGACGTCAAGAAAAAACAAGCATTCTCAATGCCTTGGCGTTAGAATCGTTGCCGGTTTTGAGCGTGTAGAACTGATCCGCGGCTATATAAGGGTCGGTACAGCTATTTAATAGCGAATAACGGCGCAGTACCTGAAAAAGGGCTGTGCCGTTTTTGTTTGAGTGTTTTGAGTTTCCAGGGTAGGGCGTTTCATCGTATTTGTGTTTCTCGATGCTGCTGCCACACCCTTCGACCTTGCTTGCAGGGTCGCTCGCCGGGGTGTGCATCCAGCCTCTTCTATATATAGAAGGGCTGGCGCTAGAGCCCTGGCGAGATGCGCTGTATTTGCTAACGGGATGAGGTGCATGCGTGCACTTGAACCTATAAATGGCCTGCTGTTTTTCCACCCGTTTTCAGTAGGGTGACTTCTTGAGTTTGACCCACTAGAATGCATGCCCTTGATTCTGGGGTCGGAAACGGCCGGCTAACGTCTGTGCAACGAGGAATATCCATGCAAGTTTCTGTTGAAAATACTACTGCCATCGAGCGCCGCCTGAGCATCACCGTGCCGGCAGAGCGTATTGAGACTGCGGTCAACAAGCGTCTGCAGCAGACTGCCCAAAAGGCCAAGATCGCTGGTTTCCGTCCAGGCAAAGTGCCAATGAGCGAAATCAAGCGTCGTTTTGGTGCCGATGCGCGTCAGGAAGCTGTTGGTGACGTGATCCAGGCTTCCTTCTACGAAGCCGTTGTCGAGCACAAACTGAACCCAGCGGGTTCGCCTTCGATCGAGCCTAAGTCCCTGGAAGCCGGTAAAGACCTGGAATACGTTGCCGTATTCGAAGTGTTCCCGGAATTCACCGTTGCCGGTTTCGAAGACATCGCCGTTGAGCGCCTGAGCGCTGACGTGGCAGATGCCGACCTGGACAACATGCTGGAAATCCTGCGCAAGCAGAACACCCGTTTTGAAGTGGCCGACCGTGCCGCCCAGAACGAAGACCAGCTGAACATCGATTTCGTTGGCAAGGTTGACGGCGAAGCATTCGCTGGCGGCTCCGCCAAGGGTACCCAGCTGGTGCTGGGTTCCAACCGCATGATCCCGGGCTTCGAAGACGGCCTGGTTGGCGCCAAGGCCGGTGAAGAGCGCGTTCTGAACCTGACTTTCCCTGCTGACTACCAGAACCTGGACCTGGCCGGCAAAGCCGCCGAGTTCACCGTGACCGTCAACAGTGTTTCCGAGCCTAAGCTGCCTGAGCTGAACGAAGAATTCTTCGCCCAGTTCGGTATCAAGGAAACCGGCATCGACGGCTTCCGTACCGAAGTTCGCAAGAACATGGAGCGTGAGCTGCGTCAGGCCATCAAGTCCAAGGTCAAGAACCAGGTGATGGATGGTCTGCTGGCCGCCAACCCGATCGAAGTGCCGAAGGCCCTGCTGTCCAACGAAGTGGATCGCCTGCGCGTTCAAGCGGTTCAGCAGTTCGGTGGCAACATCAAGCCTGACCAGCTGCCGGCCGAGCTGTTCGAAGAGCAAGCCAAGCGCCGCGTTGTGCTGGGTCTGGTCGTGGCTGAAGTGGTCAAGCAATTCGACCTCAAGCCTGACGAAGATCGCGTTCGCGAAATGATCCAGGAAATGGCTTCGGCCTACCAGGAGCCTGAGCAGGTCGTGGCTTGGTACTACAAGAACGACCAGCAACTGAACGAAGTACGTTCGGTTGTGCTGGAAGAACAAGTTGTGGATACTGTTCTGCAGAAGGCTAAGGTGACCGACAAAGCGGTCTCTTACGAAGAAGCAGTCAAACCGGCGGAAGCAGCACAAGCCGACTGATTGTCCAACTCGTTCGAAATATAACCATAAGCCAGCCTCGCGCTGGCTTATGCGTTTTCAAGACATGACTATTTGGGAGTAACTGCAGAGCATGTTCCGTAATTCCTATATTCAGCAGAACTCTGATATCCAGGCCGCTGGCGGCTTGGTCCCGATGGTTGTCGAGCAATCTGCTCGTGGCGAACGCGCCTATGACATCTACTCGCGCCTGCTCAAGGAGCGAGTGATTTTTCTGGTCGGCCCGGTAGAGGACTACATGGCCAACCTGATCTGCGCGCAACTGCTGTTCCTTGAAGCGGAAAACCCGGACAAGGACATCCATCTTTACATCAACTCCCCGGGCGGCTCGGTTACTGCAGGCATGTCGATCTACGACACCATGCAGTTCATCAAGCCAAACGTGTCGACCACGTGCATCGGCCAGGCCTGCAGCATGGGCGCTTTCCTGCTGACCGCAGGTGCCGAGGGCAAGCGTTACTGCCTGCCGAACTCGCGCGTGATGATTCACCAGCCGTTGGGCGGTTTCCAGGGCCAGGCATCGGACATCGAAATCCACGCCAAGGAAATCCTGTTTATTCGTGAGCGTCTGAACACGCTGATGGCCAAACACAGCGGGCACACCCTGGAAGAAATCGAGCGTGATACCAACCGCGACAATTTCATGAGCGCTGAAGCTGCTCGTGAATACGGGTTGATCGACGCAGTGATCGAAAAGCGCCCCGCTTAATATAAGCACCTCAAAATAAGGCTGGTCGGCATGTCCGACCACCGGCGGGCTTGAAAAAGCCCGCATAAGCCTTCATCTTGTGTTGCAAGCCTATCGGATTTGGATCGAACGAATGACTGACACCCGCAACGGCGAGGACAACGGCAAGCTGCTCTATTGCTCCTTCTGCGGCAAAAGCCAGCATGAAGTACGCAAATTGATTGCCGGCCCCTCGGTGTTTATCTGCGACGAGTGCGTCGACCTGTGCAATGACATCATCCGCGAGGAGGTGCAGGAAGCCCAGGCCGAGAGCAGCGCGCATAAATTGCCTTCGCCTAAAGAAATCAGCGGCATCCTTGATCAGTATGTGATTGGTCAAGAGCGTGCAAAAAAGGTTTTGGCGGTAGCGGTGTACAACCACTACAAGCGCTTGAACCAGCGTGACAAGAAAGGCGACGAAGTCGAACTCGGCAAGAGCAACATCTTGCTGATCGGTCCTACAGGCTCGGGTAAAACCCTGCTTGCAGAAACCCTCGCTCGTCTGCTGAACGTTCCATTCACCATCGCCGACGCCACCACCCTCACCGAGGCTGGCTACGTGGGTGAAGATGTCGAGAACATCATTCAGAAGCTGCTGCAAAAGTGCGACTACGACGTAGAGAAGGCCCAGATGGGTATTGTCTACATCGACGAAATCGACAAGATTTCGCGCAAGTCCGACAACCCGTCGATCACTCGGGACGTTTCCGGTGAAGGCGTGCAGCAAGCCCTGTTGAAACTGATCGAAGGCACGGTTGCTTCCGTACCGCCACAAGGCGGCCGCAAGCACCCGCAGCAGGAATTCCTTCAGGTTGATACGCGCAACATCCTGTTCATCTGTGGCGGTGCTTTCTCGGGGCTGGAAAAGGTTATTCAGCAACGTTCCACCCGTGGCGGCATTGGTTTCGGTGCAGAAGTGCGCAGCAAGGAAGAAGGCAAGAAGGTGGGCGAGTCCCTGCGTGAAGTCGAGCCTGACGATCTGGTCAAGTTCGGTCTGATCCCGGAATTCGTTGGCCGTCTGCCGGTCCTGGCCACGTTGGACGAGCTGGATGAGGCTGCTCTGATTCAGATCCTCACCGAGCCGAAAAACGCCCTGACCAAGCAATACGCCAAGCTGTTCGAGATGGAAGGTGTAGACCTCGAGTTCCGTACCGACGCGCTCAAATCAGTGGCCAAGCGGGCACTGGAGCGCAAGACCGGTGCACGTGGCCTGCGTTCGATCCTCGAAGGCGTGTTGCTCGACACCATGTACGAAATCCCCTCGCAATCCGAGGTGAGCAAGGTGGTGATCGACGAAAGCGTTATCGAAGGCAAATCCAAGCCACTGTATATCTACGAAAACAGTGAGCCGGCTGCCAAGGCTGCACCTGACGCGTAAGCGTCAAGCCGTCGCAGTACAAGCAAGGGCCTTTCGAGGCCCTTTCTTTTTATGTGGCGGTTTTTCGGGGCGGTTTGTGTTTTGCGGTTAAATTCGCGTTTATTCATGCGTTTAACTGCTGGCATTGAGCTTGTTTTTTTTGCGTACAGCCCCCATCTTGGTTTCAAGCTAATTTTTCAACTGTCATAGAGGCGAAATCATGAAGACAACCATTGAATTGCCTCTCCTGCCGTTGCGTGATGTCGTCGTCTATCCGCACATGGTTATCCCGCTGTTCGTGGGGCGCGAGAAGTCTATCGAAGCCCTCGAGGCTGCGATGACGGGCGACAAGCAGATCCTGCTGTTGGCCCAGAAGAATCCTGCTGATGATGATCCAGGCGAAGATGCCCTGTATCGGGTCGGTACCGTTGCGACTGTTCTGCAATTGCTCAAGTTGCCCGATGGCACCGTCAAGGTGCTGGTCGAAGGCGAGCAGCGTGGTGCGGTCGAGCGCTTCATGGAGGTGGACGGTCACCTGCGCGCCGAAGTGGCGCTGATCGACGAAGTCGAAGCCCCTGAGCGCGAATCCGAAGTGTTTGTGCGCAGCCTGCTCTCGCAGTTCGAGCAGTATGTGCAACTGGGCAAGAAAGTCCCGGCTGAAGTGCTGTCGTCCCTCAACAGCATCGATGAGCCAAGCCGCCTGGTCGACACCATGGCCGCGCACATGGCGCTCAAGATCGAGCAGAAGCAGGACATCCTCGAAATCATCGACCTGCCGGCCCGTGTTGAACACGTGCTGGCGCTGCTGGATGGTGAAATCGACCTGCTGCAGGTTGAGAAGCGCATCCGTGGTCGCGTGAAGAAACAAATGGAGCGCAGCCAGCGCGAGTACTACCTGAATGAGCAGATGAAGGCCATTCAGAAAGAACTCGGCGACAGCGAAGAAGGCCACAACGAAGTCGAAGAGCTGAAAAAGCGCATCGACGCCGCCGGCCTGCCTAAAGAAGCCCTGACCAAGGCCATGGCTGAGCTGAACAAGCTCAAGCAAATGTCGCCAATGTCGGCCGAAGCCACCGTGGTGCGTTCCTACATCGACTGGCTGGTGCAGGTGCCGTGGAAAGCTCAGACCAAAGTGCGCCTGGACCTGGCCCGTGCCGAAGAGATCCTTGACGCCGACCACTACGGCCTCGAAGAAGTCAAAGAACGCATCCTCGAATACCTCGCCGTGCAAAAGCGCGTGAAGAAAATTCGTGGCCCGGTGTTGTGCCTGGTCGGCCCTCCGGGTGTAGGTAAAACTTCCCTGGCCGAGTCGATTGCCAGTGCCACCAACCGTAAATTTGTGCGCATGGCCCTTGGCGGTGTGCGTGATGAAGCGGAAATTCGTGGCCATCGCCGTACGTACATCGGTTCGATGCCAGGAAGATTGATTCAAAAGATGACGAAGGTGGGTGTGCGCAACCCGCTGTTCCTGCTCGATGAAATCGACAAAATGGGCAGCGACATGCGTGGCGATCCGGCCTCGGCGTTGCTCGAAGTGCTCGACCCCGAGCAGAACCACAATTTCAACGACCATTACCTGGAAGTCGACTACGACTTGTCCGACGTAATGTTCCTGTGCACCTCCAACTCCATGAACATCCCGCCAGCCCTGCTGGACCGGATGGAGGTGATTCGTCTGCCGGGTTACACCGAAGACGAGAAGATCAACATCGCCGTCAAATACCTCGCGCCCAAGCAGATTTCGGCCAATGGCCTGAAAAAAGGCGAGATCGAATTTGACGTCGAAGCGATCCGCGACATCGTGCGTTACTACACCCGCGAAGCCGGTGTGCGTGGCCTTGAGCGTCAGATTGCGAAGATCTGCCGCAAAGCGGTCAAGGAGCACTCGCTGGAAAAACGCTTCTCGGTGAAGGTAGTTGCCGATTCCCTGGAGCACTTCCTGGGCGTGAAGAAGTTCCGTTACGGCCTGGCTGAGCAGCAGGATCAGGTAGGGCAGGTGACGGGCCTGGCGTGGACCCAGGTGGGCGGCGAACTGCTGACCATCGAAGCGGCGGTTATCCCGGGCAAAGGCCAGCTTATCAAGACCGGTTCGTTGGGTGATGTGATGGTCGAATCGATCACCGCCGCGCAGACCGTGGTGCGCAGCCGCGCCAAGAGCCTGGGGATCCCCCTGGACTTCCACGAGAAGCACGACACCCACATCCACATGCCGGAAGGGGCGACCCCCAAAGACGGCCCTAGCGCCGGTGTAGGCATGTGCACGGCACTGGTGTCGGCACTGACTGGCATTCCTGTGCGTGCCGATGTGGCGATGACCGGGGAAATTACCCTGCGGGGTCAGGTATTGGCCATCGGTGGTCTGAAAGAGAAATTGCTCGCTGCACACCGAGGCGGTATCAAGACCGTGATCATTCCGGAAGAGAATGTTCGCGACTTGAAGGAAATTCCTGACAATATCAAGCAGGATCTTCAGATTAAACCGGTTAAATGGATTGACGAGGTCCTGCAAATTGCGTTGCAATACGCGCCGGAGCCCTTGCCGGATGTGGCTCCGGAGATTGTCGCGAAGGACGAAAAACGCGAGTCCGATTCCAAGGAAAGAATTAGCACGCATTAATGCGAATGAGCCTGGGGGCTTCCTTGACAGCTTTTTAGAGCCCTTGTTATAAAGCGGCTCTTAAGTGTCTGTAGGCCATTCAGCACTGGTTTTTGCTTTCACCAAAAAACTTAGAATCATACTCAATAGATATATAAGGGGACTTAGAGTGAACAAGTCGGAACTGATTGATGCTATCGCCGCATCCGCTGATATCCCGAAAGCTGCTGCTGGCCGTGCGCTGGACGCAGTAATCGAATCCGTCACTGGCGCTCTGAAGGCCGGCGACTCCGTGGTACTGGTAGGCTTCGGTACTTTCTCTGTGACTGACCGCCCAGCTCGCACTGGCCGTAACCCACAGACTGGCAAAGCACTGCAAATCGCTGCTGCCAAAAAACCAGGTTTCAAAGCCGGTAAAGCCCTGAAAGAAGCGGTTAACTAAGCTTCGTTCAAGCCTTGCCTACCCGGGTCAGACGCAGGTCTGGCCTGGCAGCGGAGCGGCAGCTGACCCACGTATCCATCGGGTCGCCAGGGCCTGGGGTGTTGGTTCAAAACCCCGTCCGCTCCGCCAGTTACGAGAAGGCGCATCCTCGGATGCGCCTTTCTTCTATCCGGACTCTACCCACGCTCCACGGTTGCCTAATTTTTGAAGATCAACCGTTTCTGGGGGACGCATGCTGCAAAATATCAGGGACAATTCACAAGGCTGGATTGCCAAGACCATTATCGGGATCATCGTCGCATTGATGGCGTTCACCGGTATCGAGGCCATTTTCCAGGCTTCGGGTAACAACAAGCAGGACGTAGCCAAGGTCAACGGTGAAGAAATCACCCAGACCGAACTGGGCCAGGCCGTTGACATGCAACGTCGCCAGCTGATGCAACAGCTGGGCAAGGATTTCGATGCTTCGCTGCTGGACGAAAAACTCCTGCGCGAAGCGGCTCTGAAGGGCCTGATCGATCGCAAGCTGTTGCTGCAAGGCGCCGCTGATTCCAAGTTCGGCTTCTCTGAAGCTGCGCTGGACCAAGTGATCCTGCAGACGCCGGAATTCCAGGTGGACGGCAAGTTCAGTGCCGAACGCTTTGACCAGGTGATCCGTCAGCTGGGCTACACCCGTATGCAATTCCGTCAGATGCTGACCCAGGAAATGCTGATCGGCCAGGTTCGCGCAGGCATCGCCGGCAGCGGTTTCGTCACCGACGCCGAAGTGCTGGCTTTCGCCCGTCTGGAAAAACAGACCCGCGATTTTGCCACCGTCAACATCAAGACTGACCCTGCGGCGGTGAAGCTCACCGACGATGAGGTCAAGGCTTACTACGACAAGCACGCCAAAGAGTTCATGACCCCGGACCAAGTGGTCATCGATTACCTGGAACTGAAGAAGTCTTCCTTCTTCGACCAGGTCACCGTCAAGGACGAAGAGCTGCAGGCTGCCTATCAGAAAGAAACCGCCAACCTCGCTGAACAGCGTCGTGCCGCGCACATTCTGATCGAAGTCAACGACAAGACCACCGACGCGCAAGCCAAGGCCAAGATCGAAGACATCCAGGCACGCCTGGCCAAGGGTGAGAAGTTCGACGCCCTGGCCAAGGAGTTCTCCCAGGATCCAGGTTCGGCCAACAATGGCGGTGACTTGGGCTTTGCCGGCCCTGGCGTCTACGACCCGGACTTCGAAACCGCCCTGTATGCCTTGAACAAGGACCAGGTGTCGGCGCCGGTGCGCACCACTTTCGGTTGGCACTTGATCAAGCTGTTGGGCGTTGAAGCACCTGAAGTGCCATCGTTTGCCAGCCTGAAAGACAAGCTGACCCGCGAGCTCAAGACCCAGCAGGTCGAGCAGCGTTATGTCGAAGCGACCAAGCAATTGGAAGACGCGGCATTCGAAGCCTCCGACCTGGCTCAGCCGGCGTCCGACCTGAAGCTGACCGTGCACACGTCCGCGCCGTTTGGCCGTGAAGGTGGCGAAGGTGTTGCGGCCAACCGTGCCGTGGTTACCGCAGCGTTCAGCCCGGAAGTGCTGGATGAAGGTGCCAACAGCAGCGCTATCGAGCTGGACCCGGAAACCATCATCGTGCTGCGTGCCAAGGAGCATCTGAAGCCTGCGCAACTGCCGCTGGAAAGCGTGTCGGCTGCGATCCGCACCCAGATGACCAAAGAGCGCGCCATCGCGGCTGCCAAAACCCATGCCGACGAGTTGATCGCCAGCCTGCGTGACGGCAAGACCCCGTTGAACCAGCCGATCGACGGCCAGGCCTGGAAGGTGACTGAAGCGGCGACCCGTAACGCTGAAGCGATCGAGCCGGCCGTGCTGCAAGCCCTGTTCCGCATGCCTAAGCCTGCGGCCAAAGACAAGCCGACCTTCACCACCGTGACCCTGGCTGACGGTAGCCTGGTGATCGTGCGCTTGAACGGCGTCAACGAAGCTGCAGCCCCTACCGACGAAGAAAAGGCGCAATACCGCCGCTTCCTCGCCTCGCGTATTGGCCAGCAGGACTTTGCTGCCTACCGCAAGCAGTTGGAAACCAAGGCTGACATCAAGAAGTTCTGATGTTGGTTTGAATAGAAAAGCCCCCGGTCTGAAAGGACCGGGGGCTTTTTTTTTGCGCAATTGTCGGCTCAGAACTGATCGTTCCCACACTCTGCGTGGTAATGCATCCCGTGACGCTCTGCGTCACCCGTACGCAAGTACAGAAAGCGGGACGCGCAGACGGGCTCAGAACTTCAGTTTGCCCCAGCTCAAGCCAATCACAGCTGCCACGGTCGAGGCCGTCAGCACACTCAGTTTGGCCGCTGCCAACAGTTCCGGGTCGGAGAAGGCCAGGGACGAGATAAAGATCGACATGGTAAAACCAATCCCCGCCAGCAGGCCGACCAGGCCGACACCGCTCCAGGTGACTCCGTCGGGCAGCTTGCAGATATTGAGTTTGACCAGCGTGATGCTCGCCAGCATCACGCCCAACGGTTTGCCGATCACCAGGGCGAAGATCACGCCCATGAACACGCCATGGGGCAGCGGATGCTCAAGGTTCAAGCCTTGCAAACTGACACCGGCATTGGCCAGGGCGAACAACGGCATCACACCGAATGCGACCCACGGATGCAACGCCGACTGCACGCGCTGCACCGGCGGCATCAGTTCGCGCTGGGCTTCGCGCAGTTGCTTGAGCGGCTTGGCGACCTGGTGCGAGTCTTCGGCCGGTCGCGAGAGGCGATCCATCAGCTCGTTGAAGGTGCGGCCGATGGTGTCCAGTGGGCGTTCGGTGGTTGGTTTGGAACTGACCGGCGTCATCAGGCCCAGGATCACCCCGGCGAGGGTCGGGTGCACGCCGGTCTTGAGCAGGCCGAACCAGACAATCGCCCCCGGCAGCAGATAGATCGCCGCCTTGCTGATGCCCATTCGTTGGAACACCAACACCAAGGCCAACCCACCTGCGGCAACCACCAGGCCCATGTAGTCCAGGCTTGCAGTGAAAAACACCGCAATGATCAGGATCGCCACGATGTCGTCGATGATGGCCAGTGCCAGCAGCAGGACGCGTACACCGCTGGGGATGGATTTGCCCAACAGCGCCAGCACGCCGACGGCAAAGGCAATGTCGGTGGCGGTGGGCACGGCCCAGCCACTCGCGGCGGCGGTGCCATGGTTGAGCGCGGTGTAGATAATGGCCGGCATCACTACGCCACCCAGTGCGGCGCCCAGCGGCAGGGTCGCGAGTTTCAGGTTGGCGAGTGCGCCGTCCTTTATTTCCTGACGTATCTCCGCACCTACCACCAGGAAGAAAATGGTCATCAGGCCGTCATTGACCAGAAAGTGCAGGGAGCGCGACACACTGAAATCGCCCAGCCCGAGGGTAATCGGGGTGTTCCAGAAGTGTTCGTAGGACGCGGCGGCCGGGCTGTTGGCCCAGATCAACGCTGCAATGGCCGCCAGCAACAGGACGATGCCGCTGACGGCTTCGATGCGTGAAAACCGCTCAAGGGCCGACAGTGCGCCCTCGGTCAATGCCTGGGGGCGAGGGATGGCAGGGTGTTTTTTGGGCACGACAAGTCTCCATTGGCGGCCCGACCAATGCTTTGCTTTAACCTGCGTTGTGCCCTATGCAGTCACGCACCCAGGGTGATGATAGGAAGTTGATGAATAAGTTGTAAACAATGTTGTCAGGGTTAAGGGCTTTTTGTCGGTGGGTGCAGAAACCCGCGCGCCAATTGCTGGTACAACTCCGGCCCCATCCGCGAACTGACGGCTTTGGCAATCAGCGCCACCGCCATCAGGCTGATCACCATCCCGTGGCTGTCGATCATCTCCATTACGATGATCGCCGAGGTGATCGGCGATTGCGTCACGGCAGCCAGGAAGCCCACCATGCACAGCGCAATGATCGGTTGCGCTGCCAGCGCGAAAAACTCGGCTGCGTTGGCGCCCACGGCCGCGCCGACGGCCAGCGACGGGGCAAAAATGCCGCCCGGAATTCCGGAAAAATACGTCACGACCGTCGCCAGAAAACGCGTGACAGGCGCATGCCACGGCAGGCCGACATCGGCGGCAATGATCTGCGAAGTAATCCCGTAGCCGCTGCCGAAGGACATCCCGCCGCTGAGCCAGCCCAGGATTGCGACCACCAGCCCACACGCCCCGGCGAACCAAACCGGGTGGGCGCGCCGCCATTCCCAGACCACAAACCTGTGGTAGCGCTGGGGCCACAGCAGCATGCGACTGAACAGCCCGCCGAGCACGCCACAGCCGATGCCTGCCGCCAATACCGGAACAATGATGTCGAGCTTGATCCCTTCAACGTCCAGGTGGCCAAAATAGTTGTAATTGCCCTGCAGGGCGATGGCGACCATCCCCGACAAAATAATGGTGCTGAGCAATACCCCGCTGGTGCGGGTTTCTAGCTTGCGCCCCAATTCTTCTACTGCGAAGGCGACGCCGGCCAGCGGCGTATTGAACGCGGCGGCGATACCGGCGGCGCCGCCGGCCAGGATCAAGTCTTCGCTGCGGATGATGCGTGCATTGGGCAGGTAGCGATGAAAGAAATGCATGATCGATGCCGCCACTTGCACGGACGGCCCTTCGCGCCCGGCAGAGAAACCGCCGGTCAACGCCAGTGTTCCGAGGCCTATCTTGGCCAATGCGATGCGCAATGACACCAGCTTGCTGACGTCCTGTCCTTTGTTGGCCAGGCGAGTAGCGGCGATGACCTGGGGAATGCCACTGCCTTGGGCTCCGGCAAAAAAACGTGTGGTCAGCCACACCACCAGCATGCCCACCAGCGGTGTGTAGAGGAAGGGCAGCCACGGATGGGCGCTGGATTGCTCGGCGAACTGAGTGAGCGCCACGTCAGCCAGGCGCGCAAACATCACCACCATCAGCCCGGCGATGGTGGCGCCGGCCCACAGGGTGATCCGGGTGCGCCAACGCAGCGAGGTAAAGCGGCGGCGCAGTGAAATGAACGGTTTGATCACCCAGGTGAATTCCGAATAAGTTTCAGGGTGTTTCAAGATTAACCGTATATCAAGCGCTTGTCCTCGCGATGCGCCGTGTCGCGGCCAATGCCAAAAGCACCAACCCGGCAACCGCCCACGGGAACAACGCCACCCCCGATGTTTGTAGCAACATACCGCCTGCTAGCCCGCCGCCGGCAATTCCCAGGTTCCACACCGTCACCAGCATTGACTGCGCTGCGTCAGCCGAGTCGCCGGCAGACTTGGCCAGTGCCGTTTGCAACAGCGCCGGCAGGCCACCAAAGGCCAGGCCCCACAGCGCCACGCTGGCATACACCGCACGGGTGGAAGTCATCCACACGCCCAGTGCCAGGGCCGATACAGCGAACATCACGCAACTGATGATCAGCAGGCGACGCAAGTGTTGATCAATCAGCATGCCCGTCAGCCAGATACTCAACAGGGCCGCCAAGCCGAATACCAGCAGTATCCGGTCGATGTCGGCGACTATTCCGGCAGGCACCAGTAACGGCGCGATGTAGGTGTAGAGAATGTTGTGCGCCAGCACGTAGGTAAAGGTCACCCACAACACTGGACGAATGCCTTGCAGGCTCAGCACCTGGCGCAAGCCCAGGCGCTTTTGTTCCGGCTGGCCGGCGAAGTCCGGCAGTTGCCAGCGCGCCCACACCAACAGCAACAGCGTCAGCCCGGTCATGATTGCAAAGCTCAGGCGCCAGCCCACCGCAGCGCCGAGGAACGTGCCGGCAGGTACACCCAGTGACAAGGCCAGCGGTGCGCCGAGCATGGCGACCGCAATCGCCCGGCCTTGCAGGTGCGGGGCCACCATTCGGCTGGCGTACCCGGCCAGCAGTGCCCAAAGCAACCCGGCGAACACCCCGGCAAAAAAGCGCGCGGCCAGGGTCAGCCCGTAATGGGTGGACAGTGCCGTCACGCTGTTGACCAAGGCAAAGCCGCCGATGGCAATCAGCAGCAAGGGGCGCCGCCGCCAGCCTCGGGTCAGTAGGGTGAGGGGGATGGCCGCGAGTAACGAGCCAAGGGCATACAGGGTCACCAGTTGGCCGACTAACGCCTGTGAAACCTGCAGCCCTTCGCCCATCTGAGGCAGCAGCCCGGCCGGCATGGCCTCGGTGAGAATCGTGATAAACCCTGCGCACGCCAACGCCAGTAAGCCGGCGAGAGGCAGTGCGTCCTTTACGGCCGTGGCGGCCGGGCCGGTAATCGAAGGGCAGTCGCTCATGTTGCGTCTCCATGCAAAAGGTCAGGAGGCAGAGTAGGGGGCTGCGGGTTGCGGAAAAACAGGCTAAGGTTCCGAACTTATCGGACGTCAACGTCCGCAATCAAAAAGGGTAGGGCAATGGACAGTCTGAGCGGCCTTTCGGTATTCGTGCAGGTTGCGGAAACCCGCAGCTTCACCGCAGCTGGCCGCGTTTTGGGGGTGTCATCTTCGGCGGTGGGCAAAAGCATCGCGCGCATGGAAGAACGCCTGGGCGTGCGGCTGTTTCATCGCAGCACACGCAGCGTCACCCTGACCGGCGAAGGCGCGTTGTTCCTCGAGCGCTCGCGGCGGATTCTGGCCGAGGTGGAGGCGGCCGAGCAGGAGCTGACTGAGGCCGGCGCCACGCCCCGAGGCACGCTGCGCATCAGCTTGCCGCAGGTGCGTGGCCTGTTGATGCCGGTGCTCAGCGACTTTATGCGCGCCTACCCGGACATCGAGCTGGATGTGGATTTTTCTGACCGCATGGTGGACGTGATCGAGGAAGGTTTTGATGCGGTGATTCGTACCGGCAAGCCGGAAGATTCGCGGCTGATGGCACGTCATCTGGGGCATTACCAACTGGTGTTGGTGGCCTCGCCAGGCTACCTGGCGCAATACGGCACCCCGCAACACCCGCAGGACTTGAGCGACCATGCCTGCCTGCGCCACAAATTCTGCGCCACCGGCAAGCTGGAACCCTGGCCACTGCGCCATGTGCCCGGCGTGGCGGAGCCGGTGTTACGTGCGCCGCTGATCAGCACCACCATCGAGTCCCTCAACTATGTGGTGCACGAAGGTTTGGGCATCGCCTGCCTGCCGGACTTCATGGTCAAGGAGGCGGTGCGCCAGGGGCGTCTGCAACGGGTGCTGGATGAGCACCTGGTCCACCGTGGCAGTTTCTGGATGCTGTGGCCCTCGAGTCGCTTTGCCTCGGCCAAGCTGCGGGTGTTTATCGACCATATGTCTGCCGGGCTTTTCCCTGCGCAGGCGGTGTAATAACGCTGTGACGTTTTACCGACAGGAATGTGCGCGCCAACCCTGCGTTCTGTTGCACAATAGCGCCCTGACTGTTTTCCTCAGGATTTTCGATGTCGACATCATTTCACTTGCGTAGCCTCGGGTTGGCGCTGGTGCTGGCGGGCGCTGCGGGCTGCTCGTCACCCAAGACCGCTATTTATGAACATGAGAATTTCGACGACTCCGGTACGTTCTCCCGTGATTACCCGGTCAGCGATGTGGCGGCCTGTGAAGCGGCGCGACGTGCGCTGTTGAGCCAGGGTTACATCATCACCAGCAGCGACCCCAAGCTGGTGGTGGGTAACAAGAGTTTCCAGCAAACCGGCGAAACCCATCTGCAAATCAGCTTCAACGTGGTATGTGCCGATGATGGCAAAGGCGCCAAGCACTCAACCATGTTCGCCAACGCCTTGCAGGACCGCTACGCGCTGAAGAAGGTCAACAACTCCGCCAGTCTCGGCGTGGGTGTGTTGGGGTCGGTGTCGATGCCGATCGGCTCAACCGATGATTCGATGGTCAAGGTGGCCAGCGAGACAGTGACGGCACCGAAGTTTTACGATCGCTACTTCTCGCTGGTGGATGTGTTCCTGCCCCAGGACGTGAAGGCGGCCGAGCATATTCCAGAGAAGCCCAAGGCTGAGCTGGGCATGCCGGAGCCGAAAGCGGCTGCGCATGCCGATAAGCCTGCGCCTGCCGATAAGGTAGCGCCTGCCGATAAGATAGACGCGCCCAAGGACGCTCCGGTAGCGCCCGCCGTGTCGGAACCGCTGGCACCGCCGCCAGAGGCGGCACCGATTGCGCCACAGGCCGAGCCGGCGCCGACCACTGCGCCAACACCTGCACCGGCTGCGGAACCAGCCCCATCGCCGACCAACCCGAACCTGCCGGCGCCGACAGAGGCGATTCCACCGCTGCCAACGCCTGGGCGGTAACTCAGACGGCTACGGGGTTCGTCTTGTCGATGTTTATCCCGTAGCGGCTGATGGCCTCGCTCACCTTGTCACGCCCGATCACGCCGTCATCGGCCAGCGCCTTCAGCGCCGCCAGCACGATGAAGTGGCGGTCCACCTCAAAGAACTCGCGCAGGGTTTCGCGGGTGTCCGATTGCCCAAAGCCATCGGTGCCCAGCGCCACAAAACGGCGGCCGTGTACAAACGGGCGGATCTGGTCGGCGAATAACTTCATATAGTCCGTCGCCACCACCACCGGCCCGCTGTGTCCGGCCAGGCTGGTTTCCACGTAGCTCGCACGCGGTTCGTCCTGCGGATGCAACAGGTTCCAGCGCTCCACCGCGTGCCCGTCGCGGCGCAATTCGGTCAGGCTGGTGGCGCTCCAGACATTACTGGCTACGCCAAAGTCCTTGTCGAGCAGTTGCGCTGCGCCAATTACTTCGCGCAGGATCGAGCCGCTGCCCATCAATTGCACCTGCGCCTGGGGGGACGTGCTCAGTGGATACAAGCCTTTGAGAATCCCGTCCTCCACGCCTTCGGGCATGGCCGGGTGCGGGTAGTTCTCGTTGAGCAGGGTGATGTAGTAGTAAATGTCCTCTTGTTCGACGTACATGCGCCGCATGCCTTCGCGAATGATCACCGCCAGCTCGTAGGCAAAAGTCGGGTCATAGGCGACGCAGCAGGGGATCACCGACGCCAGGATGTGGCTGTGGCCGTCGTCATGCTGCAAGCCTTCGCCCATCAGCGTGGTGCGGCCGGCCGTGGCGCCCAGCAGAAAGCCGCGAGCGCGGGCATCGCCGGCGGCCCAGGCCAGGTCGCCGACGCGCTGGAAACCGAACATCGAATAGAAAATGTAGAACGGCACGGTCATCAAGCCGTGATTGCTGTAGGACGTACTCGCCGCAATCCACGAAGAAATAGCCCCGGATTCATTCAGGCCTTCCTGCATGATCTGTCCGTCTTTGCTCTCTTTGTAGTAGCTCAATTGCCCGGCGTCTTGTGGGGTGTAGAGCTGGCCGACGGCGGAATGAATGCCGATCTGGCGGAACAGGCTCTCCATGCCGAAGGTACGCGACTCGTCCGGCACGATGGGTACGATCAGCTTGCCCAGGTGCGGGTCTTTCAACAGCGTGCCGAGGATGCGCACAAACGCCATGGTGGTGGAGATGGCACGCTCGCCGGTGTCTTTGAGTTGGGTGGCAAAGGCGCTCAGTTCGGGAATCTGCAAGGCCTCGACTGCAGTGTGTCGTGCTGGCACATAGCCGCCCAACGCCTGGCGACGGGCAGCGAAGTAGCGGGCTTCTTCGCTGTCGGCGGCGGGCTTGAGGTAAGGGATTTCGTCGAGCTGGTCATCGGCCACTTCCAGGCCGAAGCGGTCGCGAAAGGCTTTTACTGCATCAGCGCCCATCTTCTTCAACTGGTGATTGATGTTCTGGCCTTCGCCCGCTTCGCCCATGCCAAAGCCCTTGACGGTTTTGGCCAGGATCACCGTCGGTTGGCCCTTGTGGCGCACGGCAGCGGCGTAGGCATTGTAGACCTTGTCCGGGTCGTGGCCACCGCGTGAGAGTTTCCAGATATCGTCGTCGGACATGTCGGCAACCAGCGCCAGTAATTGCGGGTATTTGCCGAAGAAATGTTCACGCACATAGGCGCCGTTCTGGGATTTGTAGTTCTGGTAGTCGCCGTCCACGCACTCCATCATGCGTTGTCGCAACAGGCCGCTCTGGTCCTTTTCCAGCAGCGCATCCCAGCCGCCGCCCCAGATCACCTTGATCACATTCCAGCCGGCGGCGCGGTACAGGCTTTCGAACTCCTGGATCACCTTGGCATTGCCACGCACCGGGCCATCCAGGCGCTGCAGGTTGCAGTTGACTACAAAGATCAGGTTGTCGAGCTTCTCGCGGCCGGCCAGGGAGATGGCCGCCAGGGATTCCGGCTGGTCCATTTCGCCGTCGCCCAGAAACGCCCACACCTTGCGGCCTTGGTGTTGCTTGAGGTCACGGAACTCCAGGTAGCGCATAAAGCGCGCCTGGTAGGCGGCGGTAATCGGGCCCAGGCCCATCGATACTGTCGGGAACTGCCAGAAGTCCGGCATCAGCCGTGGGTGCGGGTAAGAGGACAAGCCCTCGCCACCGGCCTCGCGGCGGAAGTTGTCCAGCTGCGCTTCGCTGATGCGGCCTTCGAGGTAGGCGCGGCCGTAAATGCCCGGGGAGGAGTGGCCCTGGATGTACACCAGGTCGCCGTCGAAGGTATCGGTTCGGCCACGGAAGAAGTGGTCAAAGCCTACGTCGTACAGGACGGCGGCCGACGCGTAGGTCGCAATATGCCCACCAACACCCGAGTGTTTACCCGCACGCAGCACCATCGCCATGGCATTCCAGCGAATAAACGCATTGGTGCGCCGCTCGATGGCCAGGTTGCCGGGGTAGGGCAATTGGCGGTCAACCGCGATGGTGTTGACGTAAGGCGTGGTCACCCGCCCGTAGAAGTCACCATGGCGTGCAACGTCGAAATCCAGCAACTGATCAATCAGGTAGTGGGCACGCGGGCGGCCTTCGGTGGACAGCACCGATTCGATGGACTCCAGCCACTCGCGGGTTTCCTGTGGATCGTCGTCCAGTCTTACTGCGTTATTGGGGGTCATGTGAGGCTCCAGGGTAGGCGGATTTCAAGCAGCGGGCTCCTTGTGGGAGTTGCGAAAATGTAATTGCAATTGCAACTACATGACTGAATCTAGCGCGGGATGAGCTACTATTGCAACCTTCTTGAAATTCCCCGGATGGTGTTGCATGTCGTCGAAAGAGCCAGATGTATGGTTCCGTTTTGTCAGGGCCCACAGGACGGTCATCCGAGAAATCGAACGCCGCCTGGCTGCAGCAGACCTGCCGCCCTATGCCTGGTATGACGCGTTATGGGGCCTGGAAAGCGGCCCCGACGGCACACGGCGCATGCACGAATTGGCCGATGTGCTGGCGATTGAGCGCTACAACCTCACACGCCTGGTAGACCGCCTGGAAAAGGACGGCCTGGTAGTGCGTTCACGCTCCGACGGCGATGGCCGCGCAGCGTTTGCCTCGATCACCGAGGCCGGCTGGGTGTTGCGTAAAAAGATGTGGAAAATCTACGAAAGCACGGTGGATGAGCTGTTCCTGTCGCAAATCGAGCCTGAGCAGCGCCAGCTGTTTGCCGATACCTTGGAGCGCACTGCGGGGTTGGCGGTGGAGGCGGGCGTGCAAACCCGCAGTCGACGCAAGGCCTGAGGTGCAATGCGAGCTTGTGTGGGAGCTGGCTTGTCGAATCGTCGCACCGCTGCGATAGCCTCACCGCGGTGTACCTGACACCTTGAGGTGACTGCATCGCAGGCAAGCCAGCTCCCACATGTTTGACCGCGTGCCCATGCATCACAGTGGATACCGACGCATCGCCGTTTCGACCTGCTCGACACCAATACGGCCTTCATCGGCCAACGCCCGCAGCGCACACACCACAATCCAATACCGACTGGGCGCAGAAACCTGCACCGACCCCGCACCCAACCCGACAAACCGCGCCTGCACATACGCCGCCAACTGATCGACAATCACCTGCGGATAGCCGGTCACGGCAATCACCGGCGCGCTGCTCCCGGCCAGGCACTCATGCAGATGGCAGCTTTGCCGGGCAGCCATCGGGTGCAGGCGATTCCAGCGCTCGGCCGCCGCTGCCTCACGGGCCAGCCGCGTGTAGCTTGGGCAGCTCCATACCTGCGCCGTCACGCCCCAATCCTGTTCAAGCAATTGCGCCGCGTGGGTCACGTCCTCGAGCGCTCGGCCCGCACCCAGCAAGCGCACCTCCCCAGTGTGAGTACGCTGGAGCGGGTACATGCCCTTGAGCGCGTTTTCACGATCCTGCTTATCCAGCCTCGCTGTGCGCTGTTGATCATGCAGCGCGAGGTAATAAAACCCCGGCTTGCCGTCGACATACAGCGCGCGAATCCCGGCCAGCACAATCGCCCGGGCTTCTTCGCCGGACGCCGGGTCATACGGCGTGCAGTGCGGGTTGGTCGCCAGCCACAACGGCAGCGACGGTTGCGCGCCCCTGGGCCAGGCAGAGGGCTGGTTCTCGACGTCGTTGCAGAGGATGCCGCGCTGCGTGGCGGCCTGCGACAGCCCACATAACTGCGCCGACGATGCTGCACGGTGCAGGTACAGCATGGGTTTTCCGCCGGTATTGCGCGCAAACCAACTGGGCCAGTTGCCCACACGGCGGCTGCGTGACTGGCCACGAATCACCCAGGCCTGTCGGCTGAATTCCAGGGTATTGGCCATGTTCATGACCGTGTACAGCGGCGAGCCGGGCGGCGGGGCGGCACTGCTCAGCGCATCGATACAGCGCTGCGCGGCTTGGGCGGTAGAGACAGGCATGGTCGAGGCTCCTTGCTACGAAGTCTCGTACCCTAATGGAAATCTGTTATTGATTGCAAATGCAATGATTGCAATAGCACCTCAAGATTCCGACGCTAAATCGATCCAACCCTGCTACGTTTTATCTTGAAGTGCAGGAACGTCATGGCGCCGACATTTTTTCGTCATCACGGCACTTTAGGCTGGGCTTGCAGGTCATTTATCTGCAAGCGCTTTTAACCAAGAAGGAGTCCGCCATGGACGAATACCAGGAAGAACTGCTGGAGTACCACGCGTTTGAACTGGATCCGCTGGATCCGGCCGATGACGCCACCGAGCTGTAACACCGACTTCAGGCGGAATGCCGCTGACTGCGGCGAAATTCCCCTGGGGTCTGGTTGTTCCACCGCCTGAAGGCCCGCTGAAAGGCTTGGGCTGAGGCAAAACCGAGCAAGTAGGCGATCTCGCCGAACGCCAGTTCCGTGTCGCGAATGTAGGTCATGGCCAGATCGCGGCGGGTATCGTTGAGAATTGCGCGAAACTGCGTGCCTTCGTCGGCCAGTTTGCGCCGCAGTGTCCAGGTTGGCAGCTTCAGGCGTGCCGCCACTTCTTCCAGGTCGGGTTCCCGGCCGCCATTGAGCATCGGCCCGAGCAACCTTGTAATGCGCTCGCGCAGGCTGCGGGTGCGGGTGAGTTGCTCCAACTCCTGTTCACATAACTTCAACAACAGCTGCCAGGTGCTGGGGCAATGCTGCGGGTTACGCAGACTCAGGGTTGGCTGGTTGAGGCGCAGTTGGTTGGCCTCGGCACCGAAATGCACGGGGCTGTCACCCAGCACGCGGTACTGGTCGCTGTACTCAGGGGCTTCAAACTCGATGTCGATGCGCTGGGCCTGCACCGGTTGTTGGGCCAGGCTCGACAATTGCTGCAGCCAGCCGGCGATGATCGAGTCCACCACAAAGCGGTTGTAGGCGTTGTATGGGCTGATGGAATAGAAGCGCAGCCAAGCGCCTTCGGCGTCCTCATGAAAGCTCGACTGGCCACGATAGTTGGAGCCGTACAGCGCTTCAAACCGCGTCAGTGCGCGCGCCGCTTCGCGTACGTTCGGCGCCTGTGCGGCGGTGACGCCGGCCAATCCCGCCTGGCTCAGACGGCTCAATTGACCCATGCGCAAGCCCAGGCCGGGGTCGCCGGTCAGTTGGATGGCGGCGTGGCCCAGGCGCATATAGCGCGGGATCGACAGGCGCGCCCCGGCTTCGGCAAGGCGCGCCGGGTCCAGGCCGTATTGCAGCAGCAGCGGCTGAGGGTCCAGGCCGTGGCTGTGGACGGCGTCGGCCAAGGACTGAACAAAGCCCACCGACAAGTCCCCAAGGCGCACCGGCTTCACGGCGTTACAGCCAGATATTCAGCAGGCGCGCGCCACGGGCGTCGTTGCCCGCCGTGACGTGCCCGTCGTTGCTGAGGAAGCTGTGCCCGGCGGTGCCCAAGTCCCAGAACTGCCCACGCAGGAACACACTCATGCCGGCGCTGGCCTGGCTGATGGGCTGCTGGCTGATCAGGGTGAGGCGGCGCCAGGCTTCGCCTTCGCTGAGTTCTTCGGGCTTGAGGCTGATTTCCGGCGGCGTGGACACGCTTTTAAAGCCGCGCCATGGGCGGTCCCAGGTGTCGCGGCCGGTGACGAAGGCCGGCACGGCCACCAGTTGCGCACCTTGCTCGTTGAGCTTGCGGTAATTGTCCGGGTACCAGCTGTCGCTGCCGATCAGGATGCCCAGGCGCCCGGCCGGGGTGTCGACCACGCTGACGATATTTTCGTCACCCGGGGCGATAAACCCGCGCTCATCGTAAATCGGGTAAAGCTGGCGCTGTGGCTCGCCGATGGGCAGGCCATCGGCCGCAAACACCACGCTGGCGTTGTACAGCGCGCCATGGCCAATGTGCAGTTGGCCCTGGCTGACACTGGGGTTGGGCAGCGCGATGGAGCCGGCCACCAGGGTCACGCCGAATTCTTTGGCCAGGCCGCCGAACAGCACTTGATAGTCGCGTGCCATGGCCGGTGCCTTCATACGCAGGTAGGCGTCGTCCATGCGGTTATCGCCTTTGGCGCTGATCCAGGCGCGGGCAAACTGCAACGGGTTGCTGGCGGACAGCCAATTCATGGCGTCCTTGAGGTGAGTGGCCTGGTACAGCTCATTCTTTTCGCCGCTGAGCATCAGCCAGGTGCCGATATGTTCCGGCAGCACGACGACGGTCTTGGCGTTGATCAAACCTTGGTCGCGGGCCTTTTGCAGGTAGGCCGAGAGTTTCAGGTGCAAGCGTTCCAGGCTCTGGTAATCAGCAGGGAACAGCTCGGGTTGGATGCCCAGCAGGTTGCCACGGTCGGCGGGCTCGCCTTCATTGACGGCCAGGGTGATACGCAGGTCCGACAGGTAATGCGCCACGGGGCGCTCCTGGGTCCAGACCAGATACGCGGCGATGGCGGCAACCAGGGCCATGGAGACGGTTAACGCTAGAAGTTTACGCATGGGGCAACAGACAACAGACCGTGTGCAGGGTTCGCCGACTAGGGTAGGGCTGATGCACCGGCTTGCCAAGGGGCACTGTGCATTTGGATCAATAACTTGTCAGTTACGGTCATTGAGCGGTCGTCCATCGCCTCTTAGTCTGTGGGACATAAACCGATGGCAAGCCGTTCGAGCCTGCCACGTCCCGTGATGATCCGTTGTGGAGCTGTACCATGACCGCTGCTGCCTACCCGCACCTGCTGGCCCCGTTGGACCTGGGTTTTACCACCTTGCGCAACCGCACCCTGATGGGCTCGATGCACACCGGCCTGGAAGAAAAGCCCGGCGGCTTCGAACGTATGGCCGCCTATTTTGCCGAGCGCGCCCGTGGCGGCGTTGGCCTGATGGTCACCGGCGGCATCGGCCCGAACGATGAAGGCGGCGTATATGCCGGTGCCGCCAAACTGACCACCGACGAAGAAGCGCAAAAGCACAAGATTGTGACCCAGGCCGTGCACGCAGCGGGCGGCAAGATCTGCATGCAGATCCTCCACGCCGGTCGTTATGCCTACAGCCCCAAGCAGGTGGCGCCGAGCGCGATCCAGGCGCCGATCAACCCGTTCAAGCCCAAGGAGCTGGACGAGGAGGGCATCGAGAAGCAGATCCAGGATTTCGTCACCTGCTCGCTGCTGGCCCAGGTGGCCGAGTACGACGGCGTGGAAATCATGGGGTCCGAAGGCTACTTCATTAACCAGTTCCTCGCCGCCCACACCAACCATCGCACCGACCGTTGGGGTGGCAGCTACGAAAACCGCATGCGCCTGGCCGTGGACATCGTGCGCCGGGTACGCGAAGCAGTAGGTCCGAACTTCATCATTATCTTCCGCCTGTCGATGCTCGACCTGGTGGAAGGCGGCAGCACCTGGGAAGAGATCGTGCAACTGGCCAAGGCCATCGAAGGCGCCGGTGCGAGCATTATCAACACCGGTATCGGCTGGCACGAAGCGCGTATCCCCACCATCGCCACCAAGGTGCCGCGTGGTGCGTTCAGCAAGGTCACCGCCAAGCTGCGTGGCGCGGTGCAGATTCCGTTGATCACCACCAACCGCATCAACACCCCGGAAATAGCCGAGCAGATTCTGGCTGAAGGCGATGCGGACATGGTCTCGATGGCGCGCCCGTTCCTGGCCGACCCGGAGTTCGTCAACAAGGCCGCTGCCGGCCGCGCGGATGAAATCAACACCTGCATCGGCTGCAACCAGGCCTGCCTGGATCACACCTTTGGCGGCAAGCTGACCACCTGCCTGGTCAACCCGCGTGCCTGCTACGAGACCGAGCTGAACTACCTGCCGGTCAAGCAGATCAAGAAAATTGCGGTGGTCGGTGCCGGGCCTGCGGGGCTGGCGGCGGCCACCGTGGCGGCTGAGCGCGGCCACCAGGTGACCCTGTTCGATTCGGCCAGCGAGATCGGCGGCCAGTTCAATATCGCCAAGCGCGTGCCGGGCAAAGAAGAGTTCTTCGAAACCCTGCGCTACTTCAAGCGCAAATTGCAGACCACCCACGTCGAGCTGTGCCTCAACACCCGCGTGGATGTGGCGCAACTGGCGGCGGGCGATTACGACGAGATCATCCTGGCCACCGGCATTGCGCCGCGCACGCCGGCGATTCCGGGCGTCGACAACGCCAAGGTGCTGAGCTACCTGGATGTGATTCTGGAGCGCAAGCCGGTGGGCAAGCGCGTGGCGGTGATCGGCGCCGGCGGCATCGGCTTCGACGTCTGCGAGTTCCTCGTGCACGAGGGCGTGTCCACCAGCCTGGACCGCGAGGCGTTCTGGAAAGAGTGGGGCATCGACACCCAACTGCAAGCCCGTGGCGGTGTGGCCGGCATCAAGCCGCAACCCCACGCACCGGCACGTGAAGTGTTCCTGCTGCAACGCAAGACCTCCAAGGTCGGCGACGGCCTGGGCAAAACCACCGGCTGGATCCATCGCACAGGCTTGAAGAACAAGCAGGTGCAGATGCTCAACAGCGTTGAGTACCTGAAGATTGATGACGATGGCCTGCATATCCGCATCGGCGCCGAGGGCGAGCCGCAGGTACTGGCGGTGGACAATATCGTCATCTGCGCCGGGCAAGACCCACTGCGCGAACTGCAGGATGGGCTGGTCGCGGCCGGCCAGAATGTGCACCTGATCGGCGGCGCCGATGTGGCGGCCGAACTGGATGCCAAGCGCGCCATCAACCAGGGTTCGCGTCTGGCTGCCGCGCTGTAAAACGACCCAAGGGGCGGTGTTAGACTACCGCCCCTTTTTCATTCAGATATCCCCCGATGGGTCCCTTCGACTGGTTTCCTCAGGCACCGCTTGAACCGTTGCCGCTCGGCTGGCTGAACGGGGTCGAGTTGGCCGTGCTGCGCCTGGACTGCATCGATCCACTGATCAGCGGCAACAAGTGGTTCAAGCTCACCCAGCACCTGGCCAATGCGCAACAGGCCGGTGCCGATGGGATCATCAGCCTGGGCGGCGCTCATTCCAACCATCTGCACGCGTTGGCGGCGGCCGGCAAACATTTTGATTTCCCCACCGTCGGCCTGTTGCGCGGCCACCCTCAAGACACGCCCACCATCCTTGATCTGAAAGCCTTCGGCATGCACCTGCATTGGCTGGGGTACGGCGGTTATCGTGCGCGTCACGACGCCGGTTTCTGGCGGCCATGGCGCGAACAGTATCCCCATCTTTATCCCGTGCCCGAGGGCGGCGGTGGAAGGGCCGGCGCAATGGGTTGCGGGGTGTTGGTTGAGCAGGTGCGCGCTCAACTGAACAGGCTCGGCTGGGCTGATTACGACGCGTGGTGGTTGGCGGCGGGCACCGGCACCACACTGGCCGGGTTGGCGCTGGCAGAGGCGGGCGTGCATCCGGTGTTCGGCGCCTTGGCGGTGCCGGATGATCACGGGGTTGCCCAGAACGTGCAGGCCATCGTGCAGCACGGCTATGAATTGCTGGACGCGAGCCGAGGCGGCTTCGCCAAGGTCGACCCGTTATTGCTCGATTTTATCCAGGCGACGGAACAGGCAGGCGGCTTACCGTTGGAGCCGCTCTATACTGGCAAGGCCTTGCTGGCGTTGAAGCAACAGATCGAGGCCGGACGCTTCGCCCCCGGCACTCGCTTGATCTTCGTGCACACCGGCGGCCTACAAGGCCGCCGGAGCATGGAGAGCTAGCGCTTGGGCATCATGCGTAACACGGTGTTATCGCGCATGAAGTAATGGTGATACAGGCCGGCCACGGCATGCAGGCCGATCAGCCAATAACCGACGGTGCCGCCCAGCTCGTGCCATTCTTTGATCTGTTTGGACAGGTCTTTGTTTTCGCCAATCAAGGGCGGCAACTCGATCCCGTAAAACATCACGGAATGGCCCTGGGCACTGACGATCAGCCAGCCGAAAATCGGCATGCCGATCATGAACAGGTACAGCGCCAGATGCATCAGTGTTGCCAGTGCCGATTGCCATTGCGGCGGTGCCGGCACGATCTTTGGTGCAACGCCCAAGGTGCGGGCAAACAGGCGCAGCCATACCAGCACAAACACTGTCAGGCCGAACATGTAGTGCATTTCTACAATCAGGGCCCGCCCGCCACTGCCTTTGGGAAAGATCCCGCGAAACTCAATGCAGGCGTAAACCACCGCCAGCAGCACCACCATCAACCAGTGCAGCGCAATCGACATGGTGCTGTAGCGGGTATCGGAGTTTTTCCACGGCATCGCTTGGTTCCTCACTCATCAGGGCATACTTCCGTTCTTTCGCGACGGAATCCTATAACTGTATGCCGGTTTTGAGCGGTGCGCCTGACGTAAATGCTGTTGTTTTGATCTCAATCAGTCGCTTTGCGGCATTTCACCGCGGGCCAGGCGCTGGTTTATATCGGTGATCACCGCAGGCAGGTCGTTGATGGTGTCGATCAGGTAGTGCGGTCGCGAACCCTCGAACAACTTCTCGATGCGTGTGCGCTCGCTGGCCAGGGCGGTGGCGTCCAGATCACGAAATTGCTCGTAGGTCAGGCCCAGCGCATTGCCGGAGCAGGTCAGTGCCACGGTCCACATGCCGGCGCGACGGCCTTCGAGGATGCCCGGTACGGTATCGTCGACCTTCACGCACGCCGCCACATCGTCAATGCCCAGCGCGATCACGTTGGCCAGTGCCTGGGCGGGCCACGGGCGGCCGTTGGGCACTTCGTCGGTGGCGACCACGTGGTCGGCGATGTAGCCGTTGGTGGCGGCCAGGGCGACCACCTTGTCCATCACCTGTTTGGGGTAGCCGGAGCAGGAGCCGATCTTGATGCCTTGCACACGCAGGCGGGCGATGGTGTCGAGGGCACCGGGGATCAAGGCCGAGTGCTCGGCGATTTTCTCGATCTGCAAGGGCATGAAACGCTGGTAGATCGAGGTCACGTCGTCATCGGTCGGCGTGCGGCCAAAGGCTTTGCGGTAGCGTTCGGCGACCTGCGGTTGGTCGCAGAGCGTGCGGATATGGTCCCACTTGCCCATGCCCATCGGGCCACGGGCTTCTTCGATGGAGACTTGCACGTCGAACTCGGCAAACGCCTCGACAAAGATCTGCGTGGGCGCGAAAGAGCCGAAGTCGACCACGGTGCCGGCCCAGTCGAGGATCACGGCCTGGAGGGTGTTGGGGTTTTGATAGTTCATGGTTCAAATCCTGTGGGTAATGGGGGCAATCAGATGTCCAGCACTTCCATTTCTTGCAGCACCTGGCCGATCGCCTCGACCGCCGCCTGCATGCCCTGCGCGTCAACGTGGCCGATGCAGCCGACGCGGAAGGTTTCTACTTGGGTCAATTTGCCGGGGTAGAGAATGAAACCCTTGGCCTTGACCCGCTCGTAGAAGTCCTTGAACTGGTAGCGCGGGTCTTTTGGCGCATGGAAGGTGACGATGATCGGCGCCTGGATGGCGGCTGGCAGGAAGCTGCGCAGGCCCAGTGCGGCCATGCCGTCGAGCAGCGTCCGGCAGTTGTCGGCGTAGCGTTGATGGCGTGCGGGCAGGCCGCCTTCTTCCTGGTATTGCAGCAAGGCTTCGTGCAGCGCGGCGACCACGTGGGTCGGCGGGGTGAAGCGCCATTGGCCGGTCTTGGCCATGTAGTTGTGCTGGTCGAACAAGTCCATCGCCAGGGAATGGCAGTTGCCTTGGGCGCCCGCCAGTGCCTGTTTGTCGGCGAAGACAAAGCCCATGCCCGGCACGCCTTCCAGGCACTTGCCCGAGGCGGCGATCAGCGCGTCAAACGGCACTTCGCGGGCGTCGATCGGCAGTGCGCCGAAGGAACTCATGGCGTCGATGATCAGGCGTTTATCGTGCTGTTTAACCACCTGCGCGATGTCCGGCAGCGGGTTGAGAATGCCGGTGCTGGTTTCGCAGTGGATCAACGCGACGTGAGTGATCGCCGAGTCGGCGTGCAGCAGGCGGTCGACGTCGGCGGCGGTGGTGGGTTCGTCTTCAGCGGTTTCGAAGGTGCTGAAGTCGCGGCCGAGCACTTCGCAGATCTTCGCCAGGCGCTTGCCGTAGGCGCCGTTGATCAGCACCAGTACCTTGCCGTTGCGCGGCACCAGGGTGCCAATGGCCGCTTCGACGGCAAAGGTGCCGCTGCCTTGCAGGGGCACGCAGTGGTGGCTGTCGGTGGCGTGCAGGATCGCCAGCAATTGTGTGCAGACGCTGGCGGTCAGTTGGTTGAAGCGGTCATCCCATGACCCCCAATCCACCATCATTGCCTGACGGGTGCGGTTCGAAGTGGTCAAGGGGCCAGGGGTTAGCAGGATCGGCGCGGCAGTGCTCATCTCAAGTCCTCGCAAGGTCATTGGGGGGTGAAGCTACGGCGCCTAAATTGCAGTTTGGCTTGTCATCAATCAAATTGTTTGTTGTTATGCGAGCTATCAGTGAGGCCGATAGCTATGAATTTGTTTCAACTGCGTGCATTCGATGCCGTGGCCCGCGAGGGCAGCTTTACCCGTGCCGCCGCACGGCTGTTCATCAGCCAGCCGGCGGTGACCGGGCACATCAAGGCCCTGGAAGAGCACTACCAGATCGCGCTGTTGCGCCGTACCGCCCGGCGGGTGGAATTGACCGAGGAGGGCACGCGTCTGGCCGCGATCACTCGGGCAATTTTCGGTCTGGTGGATGAAGCGCAGGCGTTGCTCGAAGCCAATCGGCAGTTGCTCAGCGGACGCCTGGAAGTGGCCGCGGACGGCCCGCATCTGGTGATGCCGATGATCGCCAGCCTGCGTGCCCGTTACCCCGGCATCACCGTGAACCTGCGTCTGGGCAATGCCCAGGAAACCCTGGCGGCGCTGCTCTCCGAGCATGCGGATGTGGCGGTGCTGACGGAGGTGGAACCGCGCAATGGCCTGCACCTGCAGCCGTTGAGTGAGTCGCGGATTTGCGCGCTTGTCCCGGCCAGCCACCCGTGGGCGGCACTGCCCAAGGGCATTCGCCTGGAACAGCTCAACGAGGTGATCATGGTATTGCGCGAGCCCAGCTCCATCACGCGGCGAACCTTCGATGATGCGTGTGGAGCTGCGGGTGTGCAGCCCAAGGTGCTGCTGGAACTGGACAGCCGCGAGGCGGTGACCGAAGCCGTGGCGGCCGAGTTGGGCGTAGGCGTGGTGTCGTCAATGGAAGTCAGCCAGGACCCGCGTGTGCAGGCCGTGACGATTCAGGGCGATGGGTTGTTGAACCGGCATATGCTCGGCTGTATGGAGCGGCGCCGCTCGTTGCGGCTGATTCAGGCGTTCTTTGAGTTGGCGTCTTGAGTTGAAGACCGAGTCGAGGCCATCGCGGGCAAGCCCGGCTCCCACATTGGTCCGGTTACTCAGGTACTACTCGGTCAACTGTGGGAGCCGGGCTTGCCCGCGATGAGGCCCTAAAACTCAGCGCAAACTGTCCCGCACAATATCGAGAAACGTCGCCACCACCCGCCGCGAACTCTGCTCCTTGAGGCACACCAGCGTTTCCTTCATGCGCTGGCTGCAATCGCGGATCGGCAGGGCATACACCCGCGAGTCGGCGCCGAGTTCCGCTGCCGACACCACGCCCACACCAATCCCCACCACCACCGCCTCCCGCGCGGCTTCGCGGCCTTCCACCTGGATCGCCGGGCGGATGCGCAGCCCGGCCTGACGCATTTCCTGCTCCAGGGTCTGACGGGTGACCGAGCCGATTTCCCGCAGTACCAGCGGCGTGTCATCCAGGTCGGCGAGGCAGATGGATTCACGCCCGGCCCACGGGTGGTTGCGCGCCACAAAGGCGAGTAGCTGCTCATCGGGCAGCGGCAACGACAGCAGGCGTTCATCGTCGACATCGCGCCCCAGCAGGGCCAGGTCGGCCTGGTAGTTGTACAGGCGAAACAGCGATTCATCCGTGTTGCCGGTTTCGATCTTGACGCTGATCCCCGGATACAACTGGCAGAAGCGTGCGATCTGCGGCAACACGTGCACGGGCGCGTCCACGGCCAGGGTGAGGGTGCCGGTGAGCAGGGCGCGGGAGTCTTGCAACAGCTCTTCGGCTTCGGCCTCGATCACAAACAGGCGCTGGGTGATGCCGAGCAGACGCTCGCCCAGGTCGGTGAGGCGCACGGCGCGTTTGTTGCGGTGAAACAGCAGCACGCCGAAGCGTTCTTCGAGCTTGCGCACCTGGTCGGAAATCGCCGGTTGCGTCAGGAACAGGCGTTCAGCGGCCTGAGTGAAACTGCCGTGTACGGCCACGGCGTGGAAGGCTTTGAGCTGGGCGTGGGAAACCGACATCGCAGATCCTCTTACAAGCTGAGCTTATAGGTGAAATACGATAAATCGATTTTACCTATTAGTCAGCCATTGCTTTGATACGCCAACCGCCGACGGCTGAGTCCTACAACCGCGGCGTCCATGGGTTCTGGCAAACCGGACCCATCTGACCAATGCCGCGCCCTCCAGGGCTTGGCATTGCAGTGCTCAACCATAAAAACAACAGGCATTTGCTTCTAGATCCTGCCGGCACACTCACCTGAGGTCAGAACCACAATGAATATCCAAACGGGTAGCATCAAGCGTTGGCGCGTGCAGATTTTCGCCATCACCTGGCTGGCGTACGCCGCGTTCTATTTCACTCGCAAAGCGTTTTCGGTGGCCAAGCTGGGCATCGTCGATGACCCCAGTTTCCCCCTCGACAAAATGATGATGGCCAACCTTGATGGCCTGTACCTGGCGGCCTATGCCGTGGGGCAATTCACCTGGGGCATGCTGGCGGACCGCTTCGGGCCACGGGTGGTGGTGCTGGGCGGATTGTTGATTTCTGCCGCAGCGGCGTTGGTGATGGGCACCTTTGCCACCTTGCCGATTTTTATCAGTTGCATGTTGATCCAGGGGCTGGCGCAGTCCACCGGCTGGTCGGGGCTGTGCAAAAACCTCGGCAGTTTCTTCCCGGCGCAGCAACGCGGGCGGGTGTTGGGGTTGTGGAGTTCGTGCTACGCCTTTGGTGGCCTGGTGGCATCGCCCTTTGCCGGCTGGTGGGCTTACACGCTGATCGGCACGTGGCATGCGGCGTTTATTTCCAGCGCGGCGGTGGTGGCGGTGGTGGCTGTGCTGTTCTTTATCTTCCAGCGCAATACACCGCAGGATGTCGGCTTGCCGGCTGTTGAGCCGGAGCCGGTCGTGGCGGCCGACACACAGCGAGTCAGCGTGCTGGAACCGCTGCGCGCGATTCTGCGTAACCGTACGGTGCTGGTCTTGGGCCTGGCGTACTTTCTGTTGAAACCGGCGCGTTACGCGATCCTGTTGTGGGGGCCGGTGATCGTTTATGAGCAAATGCCCTCGGTGGGCAAGGTGGGTGCGGCCATCGTGCCCACGGCGTTCGAGTTGGCCGGGTTGCTGGGGCCGATCATGATCGGGCTGGCGTCCGACAAACTCTTCGGCGCCCGGCGCATGCCGGCCTGTGTGCTCAGCCTGCTGGCGCTGACCGTGGCCCTGGCGTTGTTCATGGGCGCGCTGCACACCGGTAGCGTGATGCTGGTGATGGCCCTGCTGTTTGTGATGGGCCTGACGCTGTATGGGCCTGACTCGATGATCAGCAGCACGGCGGCCATCGACTTCGGCACCGCCAAGGCCGGCGCCACGGCCGCAGGCTTTGTGAACGGTTGCGGTTCGGTGGGGGCGATCCTTGGCGGCCTGCTGCCGGGCTACTTCGATACGGTCACGGTGTTTATCGTATTTGCCGGCGCGGCGTTGTTTTCTTCACTGGTGCTGATGCCTTACTGGAACGCCAGGCCCGCCGCGCTGGCGCAGGTTGGCGACTTTGTGCCCGACCGCAACGTCACGATCAAACCCTTGCGCACCTGAGGCACTTGGCCGGTTTTTTGGTGGATTAGAGTGTTTTTGCGCTATAAACTCTGCCCCCAAAGCGCCGGCCAGTAGACGTTTCGGCGCGATGGACGAAAAGAGAGTGAGTCATGGGCGCACAGTGGAAAGTCAAACATAAAGAAGCGGCATCCAATGCCAAGGGCAAGATCTTCGGCAAGCTGGTGAAAGAAATCACCATCGCCGCCCGCAACGGCGCCGACACCGCGACCAACGCCCACCTGCGTTTGGTGGTAGAACAGGCCAAAAAGGCCTCGATGCCCAAGGAAACCCTGGAACGCGCGATCAAGAAGGGCGCCGGTCTGCTCGGCGAAACCGTGCAGTACCACCGCGTGACCTACGAAGGTTTTGCCCCGCACCAGGTGCCGCTGATCGTTGAATGCGTGACCGACAACATCAACCGTACCGTGGCAGAAATCCGCGTGGCCTTCCGTAAGGGCCAACTGGGCGCTTCCGGTTCCGTGGCGTGGGACTTCAACCACGTCGGCCTGATCGACGCCGCGCCGGACAGCCCGGACGCCGACCCGGAAATGGCCGCCATTGAAGCCGGCGCACAGGATTTTGAAGACGGCGAAGAAGAAGGCAGCACCTTGTTCATCACCGAAACCACCGATCTTGATGCGGTGCAAAAAGCACTGCCAGAGCAGGGTTTCACCGTGTTGTCGGCCAAGCTGGGCTACATCTCGAAGAACCCGGTCAGCGGTTTGACCGATGAGCAGATGGCTGAAGTCGAAGCCTTCCTGGAAGGCTTGGACAACCATGATGACGTGCAGGATATGTTCGTCGGGTTGGCTGGCTGATTTATCGCTGAATAAATGCCGGCAAAAAATGTGGGCGCTGGCTTGCCTGCGATAGCGGTGGAACATTCACCTACTCAGTGACTGATCCACCGCTATCGCAGGCAAGCCAGCTCCCACATTGGTTTAGTGGTGTGGCAGAGCGTGCAGCAACGCTTCGATTTCTTCAAAGCTCGGGCGCGCCAATACATCGGGCTGGCAGCAGCTTTGTTGCAGCGCCACCAGTGCTTCATTATTGAAGCCTTCTTCTACCCGCTCCAACAACTCCCCCAGCAACACCCCGAATGCACGCACTTCAATGCGTTGCAACGCCCTGGTTTCCTGCGTGTCTGCCGTGACATGGAACGACGCCGCGCCAAAATCCCCAAGCAAACAATCACCCGCCGCATTCCACAGAATATTGTGGCCGTACAGGTCGCCATGGGTAATGCCATGTCGGTGCAGATGCGCCGCCATCGAGGCGATGCCGCGTGCCATGCGCAAAGCCACTTCGGCACTGAAGCGCGTACCCGGTGCGTAGATATCGCGGGTGCATGACGCCAGGCTCGGCAAGGCCGCGAGGTTGCGGTAACTCGGGTCGATCAGGTCCATCACCAGGGCTGCCTGGTCCTCCGGGTGGCCGACCACGCGCCCCTCCACCTTGATCAGATTCGGGTGCAGCCCGGCGGCGATGCAGGCCTGCATTTCATGCAGCGGCGAGCCGTCGCTGGTGATCGTGCCTTTGTAGAGTTTGACCGCGACCGGCAACGCTGGCGGCTTCCACAACGCCTTGCGGATGATCCCCGAAGCGCCTTCGCCCAACACCTCGCCCAGTTCCAGTTCAGCCCAAGGGATATTCGGCGTTGCATCATCGCTCGCCACTTCAACGGCGATTTCCACCGGGTTACCGGCATAGGCCAGCCAGGTCAGGCTCGGCAGCGTCAGCAGCCATGGCGGCAGTTGGGTGAAGCGGTTGGAGGCGATACGCAGCAGCTCGAGGTTTTTGCAGTTGAGCAGACTATGCGGCAGGTCCGTCAGGTGGTTGCCGGCCAGCATCAGCTTTTGCAGGAGTGGGCGCTCGCCCAGCTCGCCGGGTAACTGGCTGATGCAGTTGTCGGTGAGGATCAGCCAGCGTAACTGTGGTGGCAGCGCGGCGGCGGGTACGTGGCTGATCTGGTTGGCTTTAAAGCCGATCATGCTCAGGTTGGCGCACTGGCCCAGGCAGGCGGGTAGCTCAGTGAAGGCGTTATCCGAGCAGAACAGCACGCGCAGGTGCGCCAGCCGATACAGGTCGTCGGGCAGGCTGCTCAGGGCGTTGCCGGTGAGGTTGAGGATTTCCAGGCTGTCGGCCAGCTCGAAGATTTCCGGCGGAAATTCGGTCAGCCCGCAAGACAGGTCCAGGCGTTTGATACCGGCCAATTGGCCAGCCTTGAGTTGGGCGAGGGTATTCATGAACGGCGCGGTCACTCGGCAAGGTGGGCGTGAAAGGCGCTCATGATACCGGGTCGGGCGCGGGTTGCGGGCACACCGTTTGTAATTGGTTCAGCCGGCTGGCGGTGCGGGCGAGGTCAATGGCCTGGCCTTCCAGGGCACGCGCCAGGGGTTGCTGGCCGATCAGGGTCAGGCGCTTGTCCTGGTCGTAGAGCACGTCCACCAGGTTGATAAAACGCTGTTGCACGGCGATCGGGCAGTCAGCCAGGGAGGGCAGGCCGTCGATGACCCAGTGGTCGAAATCCTCGCACAGCAACAGGTAATCCATCACGGCGGTGAGCTGTTCACACAGGTCGTTGAAGGTGAACACGATGCTGCGCGCCTGATGGCTGCGGCAGAGCAATCGGCGGTTGCCGACCTTCAGGGTTTGCGCCGCGCCAGGTGTGGCGGGCAGCCCGAGGACTTCGCGCTGGGCGGCGCTACCGGGCCATACATATTGGCCGCCGGTGAAACGCTGTTCGGCATGGGCCTGGGGCAAGCTGCGAAAATCCTCGGGCGAGCTGACTTCCAGCACCTGCATGCGCGTGGCGATCAAGTCGATCACCGGCTTGAAGCGCTGGTGGTACAGCGGGTTGGGCAGCAGGCCGTCGGGGGCGTAGTTTGAGGTCACCAGCACCAGCACGCCACGCTGGAACAAGGCCTGGAACAGGCGGCTGATGAGCATGGCATCGCCGATATCGTGGACGTGGAATTCGTCGAAACACAGCACCCGGCAATCGGCCAGCAGCTCGTCCAACGTCACGCCCAGGGCGTCGTCCTGTTCGCGGTGCTGGAACATGCCTTGGTGCAGGCGGGTGAAAAATGCATGGAAGTGCACGCGTTGCTTTTGTGCAATCGGCAGCGCCTGGAAAAACCCATCGAGCAGCCAGCTTTTGCCACGCCCCACCGGGCCGTGCAGGTACAGGCTGCGCGTCGGCTGGCCGGCGAGCAGGTGCCGGGTTTCGCGGGCGAGGGCGGTAATCGCCTGGGTTTGGCCGGCGCTGAGGGTATAGCCCTGGTCTCGGGCCTTGTTTTCAAAGAACGCCGGGATAGGCGAGGCGCCTGTCAGCGCGGTTTTTTTACCCAGCAGACGCTGAATCAGGGAAAACACAACCAATGCACGTCACTCTGTATGTCGGTGGTTGCCCACTTTAGGGCGCTCGCGTCGATTTGACCAATACAGAACGGCGCCCCCCGCTATCTCGAAAAGGCATGTAACGCCCGCCACCCGGCCCAGACTGGCAGTTTCGCCCTTTGAGGCTAACCTCTTACAGAGCAATCACCCCTGTACAAGGATTTGGGGCCGTGAAGGGACGAGGCGTTTTGGCAGTCATGGGCACGATGCTCTGCAGCACGGTTTACGCTGCGCAACTCCAGGTGGAGGTGCGCATCGACGTGCAACGGGGCTGCCAGTTGGTGGGCACCACCCGCAGTGCGGGCATCGAGCAACTTGGCGTGTTGGATTTTGGCAGCGGCCCGCGTCTGGATGACCCGGCCGGGCCTCTGAGTGCGGCGCTTATCAGCCAGCGCCAACCGCGCCTGGAGTGCAACCCCGACACCCCTTACCAACTGCGCGTTGACGGCGGCCTGCATGGCGGCAGCGGCGAAGTGCGCTACCTGAGTGCTGCGACGCCCTCGAGCAAACCGATTCCCTATCGTATCTATGCCGATGCCGCGCGGCGTATCGCTTTGCCGGTCAATGAACCGCTGAGCGGGCGTGTGCCCGACTCCGGCAGTGTCGACCTGCCGCTGTATGGGCGCATTGAGCCACTCAAGGACATCCCGGCGGTCGGTCGCTACACCGACCTGCTCAAGGTCACCGTCACATGGTAAGCCGCAGCTTGGCCCTGGCGGCCATGGGCGGCCTGTTGCTGCTGGCCGATGACGCCCAAGCGGCGGTCGCCGGGCAGATCCACGCTCGGCTGGTCATCACCGCCAGTTGCCAGGTGAGCAAAGACATCGAGAGCGCGCCGGTGAGCCCCGCCGGCGGTAGTGCGCTACTGGATTTCGGCACCCAGGGGCCTACATGGAGCCACCCGTTGGGTGCGGGTGTTACCGATGGCAGCAAGGCGCCGCTGTCGGTGTCCTGCAACCCCTCGGTGGTCAGCAGCTTCACCGTGACCATCGACGGCGGCGCCCATGGTGATGGCACCACAAGGCGCCTGAGTAACGGGCGCCAGACCATTCCCTATCAACTGTCGGCTGACTCGCTCGGCCGGCGCAGCTACAGCATTGGCGAGCAACGCAATTTCGTCGTGACCAAGGGCACACAAGTACCGATCCCGGTATTCGGCTCGGTGGTGGCGAATACCAGGGCCTTACCGGCCGGCATCTACACAGACACCCTGACGGTGACTCTGGATTGGTAAACGATGAGGATGGACATCATGCATGCACTTATAGCAAAGGCGGTTTTTCCATTGATGGCGTTGGCGTGGGTGTCGGGCGCACAGGCGGCGACGGTGGCCGGTACGGTCAGCGCCACCCTGGTGCTCACCAGCAGCTGCCAGGTCAACGGCGCCGCAGCCACCGGCGGGATGAGCTTCGGTAACTTGAACTTCGGTACCGCCAACAGCCTGTTCACCGAAGCCGACGGCCAGGTGCTGGGCGGCGGTGGCGGGGCGTTGTCGATCCTGTGTTCGGCGGGTACTTCACCGACGTTGACGGTGTCTGCCGGTGCCCACGACGGCCAGTCCGTGGGCGGTGGTCGCGCGCTGTATGACGGGGTGGCCAATTACGTGCCGTATGACCTCTACACCGACAGCGGCCACTCGACGCTGCTGGCCATCGGCGGGGTGATCAACCTGGCGCCGAGCACTGGCGTGGCCCAGGCCGTGAATATCTACGGCAAGGCCAATGGCAAGGCGGGCTTACCGGCCGGTACTTACACCGACACGGTTAACGTGACCCTGACGTTCTAAGTGCCATGGGCCGGGCAGGGTGTGCGGCGTTGGCGGTGTGCATCGGCTGGGGAATGCCGCTGTCGCTGTTGGCGGTGACCAGCCAGTCGTTCCAGGTCAGCGCGACGATCACGCCAGGTTGCCTGGTGGTCGGCGGCGGTACCAATTACGGCAGCCTGGCGTTCGGCACCTATTCGGCGTTGGCCACCAGCACGGCGTCTGTCGCGCTGACGGGCGGCGTGACCCTGCAATGCACGCCGGGGGTGGCGCTGAGCATGAGTGTCGATGGCGGGTTGCATAACAACAGCGGACGGCGGATGCAGCTCAATAGCGGCACCGCCCAGGTGGTTTATCAGTTGTTTCGGGACGCGGCGTTCAGCCAGAGCCTGGGGATCAGCCAAAGCGTGAGCGTGGCCTACAGCGACGCCAACAACATCACCTTGCCGATTTATGGGCGAGTGCAATTACCGGGTAACCAGCCTGGGGGGACGTACAGCGACACGTTGCAGGTGCAGCTGTCGTGGTAAGGCGATCGGTATAAGGAGTGAGATCTATGTGTGCAGCTTCCCGGCACGGGTGGGCAGCGGGTTTGAGCGGGTTGTTGATGTTGGCGGCGGGGCAGGCCCAGGCGGCCAGCTCGGTGCTGATCTGGCCGATTGACCCGGTGCTGGAAGCCGATCAACAGGCCAGCGCGCTGTGGCTGGAGAACCGCGGCACCGAGACCGCCAACCTGCAGATCCGCGTGTTTGCCTGGACCCAGAGCGGTTTTGACGAGCAATACCAGAACCAGCGCGATGTGATTGGCAGCCCGCCGGTGGCGAAAATCGAGCCTGGGCAAAAGCAATTGGTGCGCCTGACTCGAACCAAAGAAGTGCCGCCCGGCCAGGAGCTGGCCTATCGCATCATCATCGATGAGATCCCTTCGGCCACACCACCGCCGGCTCCGGCGGATGGCAAGACCGCCGCTGCTATCCGCTTCCAGATGCGTTATTCGGTGCCATTGTTTGCCTACGGTCCAGGCCTGTGGAGCAAGGTCGACGGCACCCGTGACCGTGACCCGAAAACCGCCGGCAAGCCGGATTTAAGCTGGAAAAAAGTCACCGTGGGCGGGCGCAACTACGTCGAGATGCGCAACCAGGGCGCCGTGCATGCGCGCCTCACCGATGCCACCTTCAAGCAGGGCGGCCAGCCGCGGCCCTTGGTAGAGGGCTTGATGGGCTATGTGCTGCCGGGCGCGACCATGCGCTGGCCGGTGCCGGATGGTTTGCCGGCCGATCAGCCGCTGCAGGTGCGCATCAATGGGGCAACGCAAGTGGAGAATCTCGCGCCAGGACGCTAACTCAGTGTGGCAGGGCATGGAGTAGGCCCTGGTGTTAACAACGGATGGAGATGTCCATTGATGGGCACAAAGCCTTGGTGAGCCAGGATCGGGCTCGATGTCTATGGCGATCGGTGTGGGTGGTGGGCGGCTTGTCTGGCTGGGTGCTGGCGCCGCCGGGCTTCGCTGCGCCGTTGCCGCCCCCGCCCAGCAGTATGGAGGCTGTTGCCGATGCGCAGTTGTTCCTGGAACTGGTGGTCAACCAGATGGACACCGGCCGTGTGGTCGCCGTCAATCAGCGTGCCGGGCAGTTGTTTTTGCCTGCGTCGGTGTTGCAGGAAGTCGGTGTGAAGCTGCCTGGTGCCGTGCCTGGCGAAGTCGCGCTGGAAAGCTTTCCTGGCCTGCACACCGATTACGACAGCCAGGGCCAGCGCCTGGTACTGAGCGTGCCGCCGGCCTGGCTGCCGGAGCAATTTATCGGCAGCCGCAACAACTACCCACGCACCCAGGCGCTGACCAGCTTCGGCGCGTTGCTCAACTATGACGCCTACCTGAACAACACGGACGATGCGGGCACCTACCTCGGTATCTTCAACGAAGTGCGGCTATTCGATACCTGGGGCACGTTGTCCAACACCGGCCAATACCGCACCACCATTGGCCGGGAAACCGCTGGCAGCTCGCTCGACAACGGCTATCGGCGCTATGACACCACGTGGCGGTTCTCCGACGATGAGCGCCTGTTGACCTATGAAGCCGGCGATGTGATCAGCGGCGCCTTGCCCTGGAGCACCTCGGTGCGCCTGGGCGGTGTGCAGCTGTCGCGGGACTTTGGCGTGCGCCCGGACCTGGTCACCTACCCGCTGCCGCAGTTTGCCGGGGAGGCGGCGGTACCGTCTTCGGTGGACCTGTTTATCAATGGCTATAAATCCAGCAGTGCTGATCTGCAGCCGGGGCCGTACACCCTCACCAACGTGCCGTTTATCAACGGCGCCGGCGAGGCGGTGGTGGTCACCACCGATGCGCTGGGCCGGCAGGTGTCGACCACGGTGCCGTTCTATGTCACCAGTACCTTGCTGCAAAAGGGCTTGTCGGACTTCTCGGTGGCGGCGGGTAATTTGCGCCGCGACTACACCATACGGGACTTTGGCTATGGCCCTGGCGTGGCCAGCGGCACCTTTCGCTACGGCATCTCGGATGCATTTACCCTCGAGAGCCATGCCGAAGCCTCCAGTGACCTGACCCTGGGCGGTGTCGGCGGCAACCTGCGGGTCGGTAACTTCGGCGTGCTCAATACCGCCGTCAGCCAAAGCCAGTACGACGGCAGGACCGGCCAGCAACTGAGCCTGGGCTACCAATACAGCAACCAGCGCTACAGCCTCTCGTATCAACGGGTCGAGCGCCGTGAGCAATACGCCGACTTGAGCCTGATCGACACGCCTTACGCCAGCCTCAGCAAGCGCAGCCAGCAGGCGACCTTGAGCCTGAACCTGAACAATTTTGGCAGCCTGGGCGTCGGCTATTTCGATGTGCAGGCGGCGGATGATTCGCGCACCCGCCTGGTGAACCTGACCTGGAGCAAGCCGTTGTGGCGCAACAGCAGTTTTTACCTGTCGGCCAACCATGAAGTGGGTGATAGCAGCTGGGCGGTGCAGGCGCAGGTGGTGGTGCCGTTCGACGTCTACGGCAGCCTCAGCGTGGGCACCGAGCGCAGTAAAACCGGCGCGAGCCAGCAGCGCGTCAACTACAGCCGAGCAGTGCCGGCTGAAGGCGGCGTGGGCTTCAACCTGGGTTACGCCAGCGGTGATGGGCCGGCTTATCGCCAGGCTGACCTGACCTGGCGCCTGCAGTCGGTGCAGTTGCAGGCCGGCGTGTACGGCAGCAGCGACGCGGAAACTCGGTGGGCGGACGCCAGTGGTTCGTTGGTGTGGATGGACAATCAAATATTTGCCGCCAACCGCGTCAACGATGCGTTTGTGGTGGTAAGCACCGATGGGGTCAGTGGTGTACCGGTGCGCTACGAGAACCAGGTGGTGGGCGAAACCGACCGCAACGGGCACTTGCTGGTGCCGTGGACCAGTGCTTACTACCGCGCCAAATATGAGATCGACCCACTGAACCTGCCATCGAACGTGCAGGTGCCCAACGTCGAGCAACGGGTGGCCGTGCGCCGTGGCAGTGGCTACTTGCTGGAATTCCCGGTGCGCCAGGTGATCGCGGCGAGCATCACCTTGGTCGACGCCCAGCACCAGGACTTGCCACTGGGCAGCCAGGTGCGACACGAGCAAAGCGGCGCGCAGGCGGTGGTGGGGTGGGACGGCCTGGTGTACCTGGAGAACCTGGCCGCCCATAACACCTTGCAAGTCACCTTGGGTGACGGCCAGACCTGCCAGGCAATGTTCGAGCTGGATACCACCCAGGCCCAGGTGCCACTGATCGGGCCACTGGTGTGCCAATGACATAAGGAGTGTGCGTGTGCGGGTCAAGGAATGGCTGTTGCGGTGCCTGTTGCTGGCAAGCCTGGGCGTGTCGGCGCAGGTGCAGGCCGTGTGCTCGGTGGTGGCCAGCGTACCGGCCAGCTTTGGCACGACGGTGAGTTCGATGACCGTGCGCACCACCTCTCAGCCCAGTTCGACCACCAATGCCGGCTTCAGCTGCACGCCGGCGCTATTGTCGGTGTTGGCCTCCAATGACCATTTTTACGCGACCGTCAGTGGTTCGCCCCAAGGTGGCCTGGTGGGGCCGACCGGTGATGTCATCAACTATACGATCTATGCCAACAACACCACGGCGTTCCCGATGACACGCGGCACCGCGTTCGATTTTGGCGGCAGTGGCGGCATTGCCGCCTCCCTTGGCCTGGTGTTCGGGCCGGGCACCAAAGTCGTGCCGCTGTACTTCGCCACCACCCTTGGCAGCAACGTGGCGTCGGGGGTGTACAGCGAAACCCTGAGTATTTTCTGGAACTGGAACTATTGCTCGGGCATTGGTATTGCTGGGGCCTGTCTGGGCCGTGAGATCAACAACGGCACCACGACCTTGAACGTCAGCATGACGGTGGTCAACGACTGCCAGATCACCACGCCGCCGATTGCGTTCGGCAGTGCGCCGGTGGTCAGCGCCTTCGCCACCGTCAACGGCCAGGCCAGTGTGGCCTGCACCAAGGGCAGTGCCTACACCGTCGGCCTCAGTGATGGGCAGAACCCGGTGAGCGTGGGCGGACGGCGGCGGATGATTTCCGGCGGTAGCTTCCTGGCCTACGACATCTTCATGAGTGCCGGCACCACACGCTGGGGCAGTGTGGGCGCAGCACGGCGGGCCAGTTCCTCGGCCGAGATCAACCCCGGCAACGGCCTGGGCACCGGCAGCCAAGTGTTCAACTACAACGCCAAGATCTACACTGACCAAGCCACGCCGCCGGGCGGCACCTACATTGATAATGTGGTGCTGGATGTGGGCTTTTAACGCCGCGTCCGTTGAAGGTCCACGCGGTCAAAATGTGGGGGCTTGCCCGCTCCCACAAAAGCCGGTCTTGATCCTCTAGAACTTGAGCAAGTGCGTAGCCGCCTGATCCACCGGGCTGACCATCGCATAGTTGTACCCTCCACCGGACCAGTAATCGGCCTGCAACCCATCTTCGCTGCGGCTGCCGCGCGGCAAAAAGCCGTTTTCCGGTCCCGGTGGGCGGATGTAAAAGCTGATGCGATGGCCTTGCTGATCCTCGTACAACACCATCGCCGCCGCACCTTGCTCAGTGGTGAGCAGGCGCCCGCTCACGGGCTTGAAACCGGCCTGGCTCAAATCGGGCAGGCGATGGGCCTGGTTGAAATAGCGATCCAGCCAGGCTTGCATAGTGCCGCCATCTTCGGTGCTGAAGTCGGCGGGCATGATGCCGTCCTGGGCAAACAGGCGAAACGCCTGCATGGCGTCGGCCATCGGCAACATCGATGGTTGGGTCGCTTCGCGCGCGTGCCAACCGCCAAGCCCGCCGAGGCAGACTGCGATCAGCAGCACGGCGGCGCTGGCCAGGTGCCGGCGCGATTGATGCCGAATGCGTTGGCGAATCAGTGCCGGGTCGAGGTCGGGGTTGGCCGGTTGCTGCAAGGTTCCGCTCAAGGCGGCGCGCAGGGCTTGTGCATCCTGTTGCCAGGCATGTACCTGGGCGGCCCTTTCAGGGTGGGCAGCCAACCAGGTTTCAAGCACACGGCGGTCGCTCTCGGGCAGTTGGTGATCGACGTAGGCATGCAAATCGTGTTCGCTGGGGGGCAGGCTGATCATTTGAGTATCCGCAGGGCAGGGCTGGTAATTTCGCCTTCGCTGAGTTGACGCAAGGCCTGGCGCGCACGGGACAGGCGCGACATCACGGTGCCTACCGGTACCGCCAGGATCTCGGCGACTTCCTTGTAACTTAACCCTTCGACCGACACCCACAGCAGCAGTGCACGTTGCTCGGTGTTGAGTTGGTCGAAGGCGTGCAGGGTCGATTGGGCCATCACTGTGCGCTCCACCGAGGGTTGTGCATCGTCACGGCCGGTGAAGAATTCGAGCATGCGTGCATAACGGCGGCTGCGCCGGTGGGCGTCGAGGAACTGGCGGTAGAGGATCGAGAACAGCCAGGCGCGCAGGTCGCCTTCCAGGCGTTTGTCGGCCCAGCTGATGAGCGCCCGCTCGAGCGTGGACTGCACCAGGTCGTCGGCGCTGCTGGCGTTACGCGTCAGGGACACGGCAAAACGTCGCAGCCTGGGGATGAGTTCACGTAACGGATCGTCGAGTTCGTGCATGGGCGTGGGTTCTGGTCAATTGTGCAGAGGAAGACGCCGGCCGACGTAGGTTATTCCATCAATAACTATAGGAATATTGCGCTCTTTTGTAGGGGATATCTGCAATGCACTCGGGCCTGTAATACCGCTCCCACACCTCAATCAACCCTCGTAACAACCGCGAACAATTTCTGCGGTTAATTGATGAGGGTGCAGGCATGACCATTTCTCCGACCGATAAACAGTTTTATCGCCGCCCCGCGCTGGCTCACTTACCTGCCGCGCAGCGGATCGTGTTTGAACAATGGGGGGGCGGGCCATCGGCCAAGCCGGGCCACGACCGCGTACACCAGGCCATCGAGGTGCAAGCGGCGTTGACGCCACAAGCGATTGCGGCGGTGTGGGCGGGACAGCGTATCAGTTATGAACAACTCAACCGTCAAGCCAATCGATTGGCCGTGCGCCTGATTGATCTGGGCGTGAAGCGCGGCGACACCGTGGGGCTGTTTGTCGAGCGTTCGATTCCCATGCTGGTAGGGCTTCTGGCGGTGTTGAAGGTGGGCGCTGCGTATGTGCCTCAAGACGCCAGAATCGTGCCGACGCTGCAATTGGGCATGGTGCTGGAGTCGTTGACCAGTCCGGTGATTATGACCTTGTCGAACCTGGCCGATCGCCTGCCGGCCGATGCGACGCAGCGCAGTGTATGCCTGGACACGTTCCTGGCCGAAGAGCCCTGGGTCGCCGAGGACAACACTCAGGTGTTCGCCGCTGCCGACACCGATGACCTGTGTTTCGTGCTGTTCACCTCCGGCACGACCGGGCGGCCCAACGGTGTGTGTGTCAGCCACCGCAACGTGTGCAATATCTTGCTCACGCAGCCGGGGCAGATGGGCATGGCGCCGGGTCGTAACGTGGGGCAAATCCTCAATATCGGCTTTGATATGGCCGCCTGGGAAATCCTCGGTTGCTTGGCCCATGGGGCGACCTTGCTGATTCGTGATAAAGACATTGCGCAAACCGCTGCGCAATGCCACGTGCTGATCGCCACCCCCTCGATACTGGCGAACCTTGACCCGGCGCAGTGTCCTGACCTGAAGGTGGTTGCGGTGGCAGGTGAGCCCTGTTCTCAAGCGCTGGCCGAGCGTTGGGCCGAACATTGCACGTTCTACAACGGCTGCGGGCCTACCGAAACCACCATCGTCAACACGTTGCACCGGCATGTGCCCGGCACGTTGTTGACCATCGGCAAACCGACTCCGAATAACACCGTGTATGTCCTCGACGAACACGGTCGCGCCTGTGAACTGGGTGAGATCGGTGAAATGTGGGCCGGCGGCGTCGGGGTAACGGCCGGTTACTTGAACAATACCGAGCTGACGCAGGAGCGCTATCGCCCGGACCCTTTTATGGGCGGTGACGCAATGATGTTTCGCACGCGGGACCTGGGGCGCTGGACGGCAGACGGTCAACTGGAACACTTGGGGCGCGTCGATGATCAGGTGAAGGTGCGTGGCTTTCGTGTGGAACTGGACGCTGTGTCTACGGCCCTGGAGGCGGGCGATGGCTGCATGCGGGCGGTCACTTTGAAGCTGGACAGCCGTAACCTGGTGGCTTTCGTCTCGCCCGTCAGTGCCGACGTCGAGTCGTGCCGAGCCCGCTGCCAGGAGCGCCTGGCCTACTACTGCGTGCCGACATCCATCTACGCGGTGGAGGCTTTTCCGCTGACCGCCAGGGGCAAAATCGACAAGGCCTTGCTGCTGCAACAGGCATTCGCGGCCGAGGTGGCTCGCCATGCTTGATGCACTGACCCGTGCCGTTGTACCACCCAAACCGGCGTTGTGGCGTCGCTGGACTGCACTGCCGGTGTTTTCCTACTACAACCGCCTGGTGGCACTGGTGTTGTTGGTTAATGCCGTGTTTGTACTGTTGGCGGTCGATTTTGCTGCCATTACGGTTGAAAGGCTTTCGGACATGGTGCTGATCAACCTGTCGCTGGCCATCCTGATTCGTCAGCATTACCTGATCAATGCACTGTTCTGGCTGGCAACCCGTGTGCCAGTTACCTGGCCGTTGCGTGTGCGGCGCAGCGTGGCCAAGGTTTACCACTTCGGCGGGCTGCACAGTGGCGCGGCCCTGGCGGCGACCGCCTGGTTTATAGCGATGGTCGGCGTTCAGGTTGCACGCTATCTGCGCCAGCCCGATAGCGTGTCGTCAGCCTGGTTGTGGCTCACGGGTGTGTTGCTCGGGCTGTTGCTGTTGATGGTGAGCATGGCGCAGCCGTGGATTCGCAGCCGATTCCATAATGGCTTCGAGCGGGTCCATCGGTTTGCCGGCTGGAGCGCGCTGTTACTGTTCTGGGCGTTGACGTTACTGGCGTCCAGCGAGACTTCGACCAGCTTATTACACAGTGGATCATTCTGGATGCTGGTGCTGCTGACGCTGAGCATTGCCCTGCCATGGTTGCGTCTGCGCAAGGTCGCCGTTGAACACACACGGCCTTCCGGGCATGCGGTGATTACGCGCTTCAAGCACACCACGCCGTTCGCCGGTTCATCCACTGCGATCAGCCGCAACCCTCTGCTGGAGTGGCATTCGTTTGCCAATATTCCTGCACCAGAGGCGGCGGGGTTTCGCCTGATCATATCGCGTGCGGGCGATTGGACTGGGCGCTTCATCGAAGACCTGCCCAGCCACGTGTGGGTCAAAGGCATCACCACGGCGGGCGTGGCTAATGTGGAAACCCTGTTCAAGTCAGTGGTGTATATCGCCACCGGCAGTGGGATCGGCCCGGTCATGCCGCATTTGCTGGCCGCCCAAGTGCCGATCCAGTTGATCTGGTCTACCCGCAGCCCGCGCAAAACCTATGGCGATGAACTGGTGGACGAAATCCTGCGTGCTCAGCCCGGGGCATTGATCTGGGACACCGATGAGCGTGGTAAACCGGACTTGGTGCAATTGGCCTACGGCGCGGTGCAAACCTTCGGTGCAGAAGCGGTGATCTGTATCGCCAACCAGGCGTTGACCGAGCGCGTGGTGCATGAAATGGAAGCCCGTGGCATACCGGCTTATGGCGCGATCTGGGATTCCTGAAACGGCGGCATTGAGGCACAACATTAATCAGCAGAGGTTTTTATGAATGTATTAATAGAACGTCATGGTCGAGTGGTACTGGTCAGGCTTAATCGCCCCCAGGTCAAGAATGCGTTGAGTTCGGCGCTGATGACGGAGTTGATCAGCCGTCTGGAAGTGCTGGACCAGGACCCGCAGGTCGGCTGTTTCGTCATCACCGGCACGCCTGAATACTTCGCCGCTGGGGCCGACATTAAGGAGATGAGTACCAAGTCCTACCTGGACATGCTCGACGAGGATTACTTCGTCGGCTGGGAAGCCTTTACCCGCCGGCGCACGCCAACGATTGCCGCAGTGGCCGGCTATGCGTTCGGCGGCGGCTGTGAGCTGGCGATGATGTGCGACATGATTTTCGCCGCCGATACGGCGACCTTTGCCCAGCCGGAAATCAAACTGGGCGTTATTCCGGGCATGGGTGCGACCCAGCGCTTGACCGGGCTGGTCGGCAAGGCCAAGACCATGGACATGGTGTTGACCGGACGGCCGATGATGGCTCAAGAGGCGCTCCAGGCCGGGTTAGTGTCGCGTGTGTACCCGGCGGCAGACTTGATGGAGCAGACGCTGGCGGTGGCTGCACAGATTGCCGGGTTCTCGCGCACCGCCACGCGGGCGGCGCGGGAGGCGGTTGAGCAAGCCTTGGAACTTGGGTTGCACGATGGCGTGCGCCTGGAGCGCCGACTGTTTCATGGGCTGTTCGCGACGCCGGATCAACAGGAGGGCATGCAGGCGTTTATAAACAAGCGCCCGGCAGTCTTCAACGCGGTTTAGAAGAACGCTCGGTTTGGCAACGCATCTGCTCTGAAAAAACTACAGTGAAAAGGGAATAGACCTACGTGGGATTCGTCTCATAGTTCATTTTCCCTGTGGCCACGTGCCCTGGAGTTTTTCATGGTAGATCACTCATCGCCGCCACGTACGCCCCTCAGTACCGCCAGTTTGTTAGTCAGGTTGGCGTGTATTGGCAGTGTAGTGGCGGTTGTTGCCGGGGCATTCGCCTACGTCAACGGCACGCTTGACCCACAGCGCCTGCGTCCCAAAACCCTGGTCAATGCCCTGGAAACCAATAACGGTGTACACCCTGGGTTTCGGCGTAACCATGCCAAGGGCGTGTGTGTGGCCGGTTACTTCGAGAGCAGCCCCGAGGCGCGCGCTTACTCCAGTGCCCAGGTGTTCAGCGCGGCGAAAACCCCGGTGATCGGCCGATTCGCCTTGCCCAGCGGCAACCCCTACGCGCCGGACAGCAGTGTGCCGATCCGCAGTTTCGCGGTGCAGTTCAGCCAGGCCAACGGCCAGCAATGGCGTACGGGGATGAACAGCATGCCGGTGTTCCCGGTGGGCACGCCTGAGGCGTTTTACCAGATGCTCAAGGCCGGCGCACCCGAGCCGGCCACCGGCAAGCCGAACCCGGCCAGTATGCCGGCGTTTTTTGCCGCGCACCCCGAGACGGCGCCGTTCCTGGCGTGGGTCAAGACTGCCAAGCCCTCGGCCAGTTACGCGACCGAAACCTACAACGGCATCAATGCCTTTTACCTGGTAAACGCCGATGGCCAGCGCCAGGCGGTGCGTTGGGGCGTAGTGCCACAGAGCCAGGATGCGACGGGTGACACCGCGCCGCCTGGCGCTGACTTTCTCGAAAAGGATTTGGTGCAGCGTCTGGCTTCCGGGCCGCTGCGTTGGCAGCTGAACCTGACCCTGGCCAACCCCGGCGATCCGCTGGACGACGCCAGCAAAGCCTGGACCGGCGAGCACAAGGTGCTCAACGCCGGCACCCTGGTGCTGCAAAGCAGCCAACCGCAGGCTGACGGCGATTGCCGCGATATCAACTTTGACCCGCTGATTCTGCCCCGCGGTATCCAAGCCTCCAATGACCCGCTGCTGGCTGCACGCTCGGCGGCTTATGCCAGTTCCTACGTACGCCGCGCTGGCGAAGTCAGCCCGCTGCACAGTGCCCCTCAGGAGTCGAAACCATGAATGCCCAACCACGGTTTTTCGCGCCTCTGGCCCGCCTGCTGCATTGGCTGATGGCGTTGATGGTCATTGCCATGTTGTTTATCGGCGCGGGCATGGCGGCGTCGGTGTCGGAGCGTCACGAGTGGCTGATTCATCTGCACAAGCCACTGGGTATCGCGATTCTGGCGTTGGTGATCGTGCGGCTGGTGGTGCGCTTTTCCACCCGTCAGCCGCCGTTGCCGGCTGACCTGCCACTGTGGCAAGTGCTGGCCGCCAAAGCGTCCCATGTCGTGTTATATGCGTTGATGCTGGTGCTGCCGCTGCTGGGCTGGGCGATGATTTCGGCGGCCGGTGACCCGGTGATGCTCAGCAGTTCGGTGCAATTGCCGGCGTTGGTAGCGGCCAATGCACCGTTATTTGCGCTGCTGCGCAAGGCCCATGGCTACCTGGCCTACCTGTTGTTCCTGACAGTACTGTTACACCTGGCGGCGGCGCTGTTTCACGGGTTGATTCGTCGCGACGGTGTGCTGCAAAGCATGACCGGCACCAAAGGCTGATGCCGGGGGGCAGGGCGGGTCAGCGCAGGGTGGTGACGATATCGGCCACGGTGCTCAACACGTCCTTGCCCAGTTGCCTGGAGCGCTCACCGGACCAACCGGTTTTCGGGTTGGGGGCGTCGTCGTTGTCCTTGAAGGGCATCTCGAGGGTCAGCGACAGGCAGTCGTATTGCTGGCCAACGGCATTGCAGGCCAGGGTCATGTTGGCTTCGCCCGGCAGGTCGCGGGTGTAGCCGTGGGTGGTCTGGAAATCGCGGGTCAGGGCGCTCAAGTGCCTGCGGAAGTGTTTTTCCAGCGCTTCGATACGCGGGGTGTAACCGGGGTTGCCTTCGCAGCCTGCGGTGAAGACGTAGGGGATTTCTTCATCGCCATGGATATCGAGGAACAGGTCGACGCCGTATTTCTCCATTTGCTGCTGGGCGAACAGCACTTCCGGGCTGAGCGCCTCGCTGGCGTTCTGCCAGGCACGGTTGAGGTCCTGGCCCATGGCGTTGGTGCGCAGGTGCCCGTGAAAGGCGCCATCGGGGTTCATGTTGGGGATCAGGTACAGGTCGGCGACGGCCAGGAGTTTTTTCAGCTCGGCATCACCGTCCTGTTGCAGGCGCTCGATGACGCCTTCCATAAACCATTCAGCCATGTGTTCGCCGGGATGCTGCTGGGCGATGATCCACACCTTGCGCTGGCCTTCGCCACCTTTGCCGCGGCGTAGCAGCTGGATATCACGGCCCTCGACGCTTTTGCCGGTGGCGAGCAGTTGGGTACCGGCGCGGTTCAGGGCCTGTTCGATCAGCCAGTCGTGACGCTCACGGCTATACGGTTCGAAGTAGGCGAACCAGGCTTGCTTCTCGCGGGTTTGCAGGCTGATGTGCAATGTATCGCCATCAAAACGCGTGGGCACGCGGAACCAGTTGACGTGGTCGTAGGACGCCACGGCGTTGTAACCACTCCAGGCATTTTTATATGACGAATGGCTGGCGTTGCTCAGGCGGAAGGTGTGGGTATGGCCCACATGCATGCCTTCGGCCTTGAAGTGGAACCATTGGAAATGTGCGCTGCGAGTATCGGGTTTGATCGCCAGCAACAACTGATAAGCGTCGCTGGCATCCAGGACCTGGATGTTGCCGCTGTCGAAGTCGGTGCTGATCTTGATGGAGGTCAAGGCCACTGTCATGGGCTGGCTGCCTGCGTAGGATTGTTGTGGCAGATATCTTACACAGGAGTGAGGCAAAATCTTGGTGCAAAATTGTTGCACGGGGAAGGGGGCGTCGTCCTTGACGCCGAGGCAGCTTAGATTCTATGAGATTGATTCTCAAGCGCTATTTCGCAAAGATCCGGGCTAGAGCGTTCGATCGGCTTTCTTTTGGCGATGCTCTTTTGCTACCATGCGCGCCATCAAGCAACACACAGTCTTCATTAGCCTGAAGCCACGCCAGAAAAACTGGCAAAAAAAAGACCCGGCCAAAGAGCCGGGTCAAAAACCGTGATTAGCCTGATGAGGAGATATTCCAAGAGTCCGACCTAAGGTCCCTTGGTCTATCGACTGATCTCGCGATCAGCTGATCCCAATAATAATCATTATCATTTGCAAGTCAAATGTTTTTATCCGTGTGATAGAAATATTTTTCTTACGTGCCTGTCAGGCGTCCGCCTGGGCAGCAGGCACCTGCACTGCCTGTTCCACCATCGCTTTGGCCATATCAATCAAATACACCACCGAAAAGGCCAGGTCCCGCTGGTTGCCCTGCCGGTTGCTTGCTGATTCATAGGCGGCTGCCGCCGCACTGCGTAGCAGGTCCGATGCGTGCACCAGGGCGTCTTCCTGGCTGATGCCGGGCCTGATGTCGAAAAACGCGGCGTCAGGCGTGGGCGCCGACACATCTTCTTTCAGGTAATAGTCGAGTGCCCGTTGCGCGGCGCCACTGCTGCGCAGGGTCAGCAGTTCGTCGGTTTCGGGCGTGCAAGGCAGGTGATTCGGGAGGGTCATCATGAGGGCGATTACTCTGGCTGGACGTTGAAAACCTGCACCTGATAGTAATACGAATCGTATTTATGTCATTTGATGGATTACTACAAACTGTTTATTGTCGTGGCAATTGCGCAACGTATGGTCAGGCTCCATGGACAACTGGATAGCGTTGGTCAAAGCCAACATGAAAGACCGCAAGGTCACGCAGGATGAACTGGCCGAACGCTTGGGCATGTCCCAGGGCGGCGTCGGTCATTGGCTCAATAAGCGCCGCGTACCCAGTCTTGCGGACATGAACCGGGTGCTGGACGAGTTGGGGCTCGGCTATCTGGAAGTCGCGCTGGAGATTCGCGAAAAGGCCGACCCAACACCCGCGCTGGAAAAACACTACAACCCGTATTTCCGCTACCCGGTCAGCGACTGGAAAGGCGTCTGCGAAATCCGCGAAGAGCGCCCGACCTACGGCGCGGCCCGTTTTGAACTGAGCGATTACCATGCCCAGGGCGAAGCCTTCTGGCTGCCCGTAACGGGCGATGCCATGACCGCGCCCAGCGGCCTGAGCATCGGTGCGGGCATGATGATTCTGGTGGACCCGGCCATCGAGCCCGAACCCGGCAAGCTGGTGGTTGCGCAATGGGCCGACAGCACCCAGGCGACCTTTCGCCAATTGATGGAAGAGAGCGGCCAGCTTTACCTGGTGCCGCTCAATCCGACTTATCCCAAGCAGCTTTTCACCGATGCGTGCCGAATCCTCGGGGTCGTGGTGCAAGCCACGGCGAAGTTCTAGTCCGTGGTCTCAAGTTCCACCAGGGCGCTTCCTTCGGCGACCATTTCGCCTTCCTGGCAAAACACTGCCTTGACCGCCCCGGCGTGAGGCGCGCGGATACTGTGCTCCATCTTCATGGCCTCGAGCACCACCAGCTGAGTGCCAGCCTCCACGTGTTGACCGACTTCTACCAGCACCCGCACGATGCTGCCGTTCATCGGCGCTGTGAGGCCGCCTTGATGAGTCTGGTTGGCCTCGACTGCAGCAATCGGGTCATACAAGCTGACGGCCTGCATCTGGCCGTCCCAGCGCAGATACAGGATGCCTTCGCTGCGTACCGCCAGATAAGCGCGGCGCACGCCATGGTGTTCGATCAGTAGTTGCTCGCCGCGCAATTGCGCAGTGCCCGCTACCAGCTTCACCAGCCGGTCCTGCCCGGCGCAACTCAAGTGCAACGACACGTCGCTCGGCAACCCGGCACGAAAGCCTCGGTTATCCGCCCACGGGCCTTCACCGGCGGGCTGGCTCTGCATAAACGCCGCCCCTGCCGCCTGCCAGAACTCATCGCTCAAAGCACCAGGTGCTGGCAGCAGTTCATCCTGATAGCGCGGAATAAACCCGGTATCGAGTTCAGCCGCCGCAAACGCCGGATGGCCGATGATGCGCCGCAAAAAGCCGAGGTTGGTCTTGACTCCGCCGACCGCAAACTCATCGAGCATGCTCAACAACCGCAGGCGCGCCTGTTCGCGGTCTTCACCCCAGGCAATCAATTTGCCTAGCATCGGGTCGTAGAAGGGCGAAACGTTGTCGCCTTGTGCTACGCCGCTGTCCACACGGCGCCCCGGGCCTGGCGTAGATTCGCGGTACAGTGCCAGGTGCCCGGTGGCTGGCAGGAAATCATTGGCCGGGTCTTCGGCATACAAGCGCACTTCAATCGCATGGCCCACCAACGGCACCTGATCCTGAGTGATCGGCAGCGGTTCACCCTGAGCCACACGAATCTGCCAGGCTACCAAATCAAGGCCGGTAATCGCCTCGGTCACCGGATGCTCCACTTGCAGCCGCGTGTTCATCTCCATGAAGAAGAACTCGCCACGCGCGTCCAGCAAAAACTCCACGGTGCCGGCGCCCACATAGCCGATCGCCTGGGCCGCACGCACGGCCGCCTCACCCATGGCTCTACGCTGCTCGGCACTCAAGCCCGGTGCGGGTGCTTCTTCCACCACCTTTTGATGGCGACGTTGAATAGAACAGTCGCGCTCATTGAGGTACAGGCAATGGCCGTGTTGGTCGGCAAACACCTGAATCTCCACGTGGCGTGGCTTGAGCAGGTACTTCTCCACCAGCATTTGCCCATTGCCGAAGGACGACAGCGCCTCACGCTGGGCCGAGGCCAGGGCTTCGGCCAACTGGCTGACGTCCTCGACCACCTTCATGCCCTTGCCGCCACCACCTGCCGTGGCCTTGAGCAGTACCGGGTAACCGATACGTTCGCAGGCATCGCGGAAAGTTTCCAGGTCCTGGTCCGCGCCGTGATAACCCGGCACCAACGGCACCCCGGCAGTTTCCATCAACGCCTTGGCCGCCGATTTGCTGCCCATGGCATCGATGGCCGAGGCGGGCGGACCCAGGAAAACAAGACCGGCGGCTTCAATCGCACGAGCAAAGCCGGCGTTCTCCGACAGAAAGCCGTAACCCGGATGGATCGCCTGGGCGCCACTGGCTTGGGCGGCGGCGATCAGTTTGTCGATTTGCAGGTAACTGTCGGTGGCCTTGCTGCCACCCAGGTCAACCCGAATGTCGGCCTCGCGGCTATGGCGCGCATCGCGGTCGGTGGCGCTGTGGACCGCCACGGTGGTCAACCCCATCGCCTTGGCGGTGCGCATTACCCGGCAGGCGATTTCGCCACGGTTGGCCACCAGCACAGTGGTCAGTGTGCTCATGAACGTGGCTCCTGCGCTTGCCAGCTGGGCGGGCGTTTTTGCAGGAACGCGCGCAAGCCTTCCTGGCCCTCGGCGCTGACGCGAATCCGCGCGATAGCATTTTCGCAATACCGACGCAGCGCCGGGGTGAGGGCGCCGTTGCCGACTTCGCGCAGCAAATCCTTGCTGGCGCGCATGGCAGCCGGGCTGTTTTGCAACAGGTTGGCGATCCACAGTTCCACTTGCGCATCCAGCTCGGTGGCCGGGTAACTTTCCGCCAGCAGGCCAATGTCGCGTGCACGCTGGCCGCCAAAACGCTCGGCCGTCAGCGCATAGCGCCGCGCGGCCCGCTCGCCGATGGCCTGTACCACGAACGGGCTGATCACCGCCGGTGCCAGGCCGATGCGCACTTCCGACAGGCAGAACTGCGCGTCATCGGCGCCAATCGCCATGTCGCAGCAACTGATCAAGCCCAGCGCGCCCCCGTAGGCTGCGCCTTGCACCACTGCCAGGGTCGGGATTTTCAGCTTGGCCAGGTTGTACATCAACTCGGCCAGCTCGCGCGCGTCGTCCAGGTTGGTGTGGTAATCCAGCTCGGCCGATTGCTGCATCCAGGCCAGGTCTGCGCCGGCGCTGAAGTGCTTGCCACGTGCGCGCAACACTAAAAAACGCAGGGACGCATCGGCCTGCACCTGGTCGAGGGCGATGATCAACTCGCGGATCATCTGCGCATTGAACGCGTTGTTCTTGGCTTCACGACTGAGCCACAGCGTGGCAAAACCACGGCTGTCGGTGACCAGTTCGAGGGTGTTGAAATCGCTCATGGGGTACAGCTCCATTTACATGCGGAACACGCCGAAGCGGCTCGGCTCGATGGGGGCATTCAGCGCGGCGGACAACGCCAGCGCCAGCACGTCACGGGTCTGCTGCGGGTCAATCACACCGTCATCCCACAAACGTGCGCTGGAGTAGTAGGGATGGCCCTGGGTTTCGTACTGGTCGAGAATCGGCTGCTTGATCGCGGCTTCTTCTTCGGCACTGAACGCATTGCCCGCGCGCTCGGCCTGTTCACGCTTGACCTGCACCAGCACGCCGGCGGCCTGTTCGGCACCCATCACGCCGATGCGTGCATTCGGCCACATCCACAAAAAGCGCGGGTCATAGGCGCGGCCGCACATGCCGTAGTTACCGGCACCAAAGCTGCCGCCGATGATCACCGTGAACTTGGGCACCTTGGCGCAGGCCACCGCCGTGACCAGCTTGGCGCCGTGCTTGGCGATGCCGCCGGCTTCGTATTTCTGGCCGACCATAAACCCGGTGATGTTCTGCAAGAACAGCAACGGAATCCCGCGCTGGCAGGCCAGTTCGATAAAGTGCGCGCCTTTTTGCGCGGCTTCTGCGAACAGAATCCCGTTGTTGGCCAGGATCGCAATCGGGTAGCCGTGCAGGTGCGCAAAACCACACACCAGCGTGGTGCCAAACAGCGCCTTGAACTCATCGAATACCGAGCCATCCACCAGCCGCGCGATCACTTCGCGCACATCAAATGGCTGCTTGGCATCGGCCGGGATCACGCCATAAAGTTCTTCGCTGCTGTACAACGGCGCCATCGGCGGGCGTTGCACTAACTGACCCTGCTTGCGCCAGTTGAGGTTGGCCACACTGCGTCGGGCCAGGGCGAGCGCATGTTCATCGCTGTCGGCATAGTGGTCGGCTACGCCGGAGATCTTGCAGTGCACATCGGCACCGCCCAGGTCTTCGGCGCTGACCACTTCGCCGGTCGCGGCTTTTACCAGCGGCGGCCCGGCGAGGAAGATCGTGGCTTGCTGGCGCACCATGATCGCTTCGTCGGCCATGGCCGGCACATAGGCGCCACCAGCGGTGCACGAACCCATCACCACGGCGATTTGCGGAATGCCCTGGGCGCTCATGTTGGCCTGGTTGAAGAAGATCCGCCCGAAGTGTTCGCGATCAGGAAATACCTCATCCTGACGCGGCAGGTTGGCGCCACCGGAGTCCACCAGGTAAATGCACGGCAGGCGGTTCTGCTCGGCGATGGTCTGGGCCCGCAGGTGTTTTTTTACCGTGAGCGGGTAGTACGAGCCGCCTTTGACCGTGGCGTCGTTGGCGACAATCATGCATTCGACGCCTTCCACACGGCCGATTCCGGCGATCACGCCAGCGGCGGGCACGTCCTCGCCGTACACCTGGTGAGCCGCCAGTTGGCTGAGTTCCAGGAACGGTGAGCCAGGGTCGAGCAAGCGGTTGATACGCTCACGGGGCAGCAGTTTGCCGCGCGAGGTGTGCCGTTCCTGGGCCTTGGCGCCGCCGCCTTGCTGCACATGGGCGAGCAGGCTGTGCAGGGCGTCGACCTGTTGGCGCATCGCCGTGCTGTTGGCGGCGAACTCCGCTGAACGCGGGTTTAGCTGGGTATGCAAGGTGGCCATGGGGGCGCTCCTTCAGCGGGTTTCGTTGAAGAGTTCGCGACCGATCAGCATCCGCCGAATCTCACTGGTGCCAGCACCGATTTCGTACAGCTTGGCATCACGCAACAGGCGCCCGGCGGGGAATTCATTGATGTAGCCATTGCCGCCGAGAATCTGGATCGCGTCCAGGGCCATTTGCGTGGCGCGCTCGGCACTGTAGAGGATCACCCCGGCGGCGTCCTTGCGCGTGGTTTCGCCACGTTCGCAGGCCTGGGCCACCGCGTAGAGATAGGCGCGGCTGGCGTTGAGCTGGGTGTACATGTCGGCGACCTTGCCCTGGATCAGCTGGAATTCGCCGATGCTCTGGCCGAACTGCTTGCGGTCATGGATGTAGGGCACGATCAGGTCCATGCACGCTTGCATGATCCCGGTCGGGCCGCCCGAGAGCACCACGCGCTCGTAGTCCAGGCCGCTCATCAGCACTTTGACGCCGCCATTGAGCACACCAAGGATGTTTTCTTCGGGCACCTCGACGTCATCGAAAAACAGTTCGCAGGTGTTGGAGCCGCGCATGCCCAGCTTGTCGAACTTGTTGCTGCGGCTGAAGCCTTTGTAGTCGCGCTCGACGATAAACGCGGTGATGCCGTGAGGGCCTTTTTCCAGGTCGGTCTTGGCGTAGATCACGTAGGTGTTGGCGTCGGGGCCATTGGTGATCCAGGTCTTGCTGCCGTTGAGCACGTAGTGGTCACCACGTTTGTCGGCGCGCAGCTTCATCGAGACCACGTCGGAGCCAGCATTCGGTTCGCTCATGGCCAGGGCGCCGATGTGCTCGCCGCTGATCAACTTGGGCAGGTACTTGAGTTTTTGTTCGTGATTACCGTTGCGGTTGATCTGGTTGACGCACAGGTTGGAGTGCGCGCCGTAGGATAGCGCCACTGACGCCGAACCACGGCTGATTTCTTCCATGCTCACCACGTGCGCCAGGTAACCCAGGCCGGCGCCGCCGTACTCTTCCGGCACGGTGATGCCCAAGAGGCCCATGTCCCCGAACTTGCGCCACAGGTCGGCAGGGAACAGGTTGTCGATGTCGATCTGCGCCGCGCGGGGCGCGATCTCCTTCGCCACGAACGACTGCACCTGGTCGCGCAGCATGTCGATGGTTTCACCGAGGGCGAAGTTCAGGGACGGGTAACTCATGGACAGGCACCTTAATGTGAGCTTTGTTGTTGTGTGGGTGGGGCGCGAGGGAGGGCGCTCACCTTTACGTTAACGTAAGCTTGCGTTACGGCGCTGTCAATCGTAGTTTACGTTTACGTCAACCTACAAAAAAGACAACAGGGGTCGTTATGGATCAACCGCACCCGAGCTACAGCCGTGGCTCCCAGGACAAGACCTTGCTGGCCATGACCATCGGTCAGGCTTTCGATCGCACCGTTGCGCACTACCCCGATGGCGAAGCCTTGGTGGTGCGCCATCAGCAACGCCGTTACACCTGGCGGGAGTTGGCCGAGACGGTGGATTTGCATGCCCGCGCCTTCATGGCTTTGGGCATGCAAACCGGCGATCGCCTGGGCATCTGGGCGCCGAATTGTGCCGAGTGGTGCATCACTCAAATAGCCAGCGCCAAGCTCGGGGTGATCCTGGTGAATATCAACCCGGCCTACCGCAGCAGCGAATTGGACTACGTACTCAAACAGTCCGGCTGCGCATGGCTGGTGTGTGCCGGCTCATTCAAGAGCTCCGATTACCACGCGATGTTGCAGGAACTGCACCCCGACGTGCGCGGCCTCATCAGCCTGGACCCCAGCCCGCCAGCGGAATTTATGCCCTGGTCGCAGTTGGCGGCCCTCGGTGCTGGCATCCCGCCCGAGCAGCTTTATAGTCGCCAAGCCAGCCTGCACTTCGATCAAGCCGTCAACATCCAGTACACCTCCGGCACTACGGGCTTCCCCAAGGGCGCCACCCTCAGTCACCACAACATCCTCAATAACGGTTACATGGTCGGCGAAAGCCTGGGCCTCACCGCGCAGGACCGCCTGGTGATCCCGGTGCCGCTGTACCACTGCTTTGGCATGGTCATGGGCAACCTCGGCTGTATCACCCACGGCACCACCATGATTTACCCCAATGACGGTTTCGACCCGCTGCTGACGCTCACCGCCGTCGCGCAAGAACGCGCCACCGGCCTGTACGGCGTGCCGACCATGTTTATTGCGCTGCTGGATCACCCACGTCGCAGCGAATTCGACCTGGCCACCTTGCGCACCGGCATCATGGCCGGCGCCACGTGCCCCATCGAAGTGATGCGTCGGGTCATCAGCGAGTTGCACATGGGCGAAGTGCAGATTGCCTATGGCATGACCGAAACCAGCCCGGTGTCATTGCAGACCGGCGCCGATGACGACCTGGAGCGGCGCGTCACCACCGTTGGCCGCACCCAGCCCCAGCTCGAAAACAAAATTATCGACGAGGCCGGTAACACCGTGCCCCGTGGCCAGATCGGTGAACTCTGCACCCGTGGCTACAGCGTGATGCTCGGCTACTGGAACAACCCCGAAGGCACCCGCGACGCGATTGATGACGCAGGCTGGATGCATACCGGTGACCTGGCGAGCATGGATGAACACGGCTACGTGTGCATCGCCGGGCGCAACAAGGACATGATCATTCGTGGCGGTGAGAACGTGTACCCGCGCGAGCTGGAGGAGTTTTTCTTCACTCACCCGGCGGTGGCCGATGTGCAGATCATTGGCATTCCGGATGAGCGTTACGGCGAAGAGATCGTTGCCTGGGTCAAATTCCATCCCGGCCATGTGGCCAACGAACTGGAGCTGCAAACCTGGTGCAAGGGCCGCATTGCGCACTTCAAGACGCCCAAGCACTTCAAGTTCGTGGATGAGTTTCCGATGACGGTGACGGGCAAGATCCAGAAGTTTCGCATGCGCGAAATTTCGATCGAGGAGCTGCGAACCCAATCCAACTGACAGCACAGGCTCATGTGGGAGCTGGCAAGCCAGCTTCCACAGAAAGCACAAAGGGGACCCGAAGGTCCCCTTTAATTTGTCGTTGCGTGCTCTTTTTTATTATTGAGGGGCGGTCTGTTGTTGTTTTTGGCAACCGTTACCCTTTACCGCTGTTTTTTTGCGACCCCCATCCGGGATCAAGAGCAAACGTATTTTTTTGAACGCTGATCTGCTTCTTCGTTAACGATCCAACCAGTGGCAGCTACCTGAGGTAGTTTTATTTTTCTCTAACCGGTTGCGGGTGTCGGCACGCCGTACCCTGCGAAGCACATCTTCTTCAAAAAAATCTGTTAGCTGCGTCTCTGCCGTGTTGTTTTTGTTATGTCAGAGTCGTTTCGTCTTATTTTTATTAGGTTTGGCGCTTTTTATTCTTGTTATGCCATAGAGATAGCAGGAGCCGTGCCAACTTTTAAAAGTCATTTAAAATCAATGGTTTAATTTTTGTGTAGGGTTTTGCCTACGGCAAATTCGACAAAATATGTTCCCGTGTTACTCGATGAGTATGCGTGCGGTAACACATTGTCACGGCTAAGCTACTCAACCGGCGTTACGTGCCTTGGCGACTCGCGAACCCGTCGGCCGACCCAGCACGTTACTGATCTGCAGGCCTGCACGAATCAATGCCTCCAGATCGATACCGGTGTCGATACCCAGACCATTGAGCAGGTACACCACATCTTCGGTGGCAACGTTACCGCTGGCGCCCTTGGCGTAAGGGCAGCCGCCCAGGCCCGCAATAGAGCTGTCGAACACCGTGATGCCTTCGAGCAGGCTGGCGTAGATATTCGCGATTGCCTGGCCATAGGTGTCATGGAAATGCCCGGCCAGCTTGTCCCGTGGCACCTGCGCGCCGACCACTTCGAACAACCGTCGTGTGGCGCCTGCGGTACCGGTGCCGATGGTGTCGCCCAGCGACACTTCATAACAGCCCATGGCATACAACTCACGTGCTACTGCGGCGACTTGTTCCGGCGCAATCTGGCCTTCGTAAGGGCAACCCAACACACACGACACATAGCCGCGCACGCTAATGCCGTGTTGCTTGGCGGCCGCCATGATCGGCGCAAAGCGCTCCAGGCTGTCGCTGATGGAGCAGTTGATATTGCGCTGCGAAAACGCCTCGGACGCCGCCGCAAATACCGCGACTTCCTTTACGCCAGCCGCCAGCGCATCTTCAAAGCCGCGCAGGTTTGGCGCCAGCGCGCCGTAGGTGACGCCTGGCGTGCGCTGGATCTGCGCAAACACCTCGGCGGAGCCAGCCATCTGCGGCACCCATTTGGGCGAGACAAAACTGCCGACTTCGATATAACTCAAGCCGGCTGAGCTGAGTGCGTCCACCAGTTGAACCTTGTCGGCCACGCTGATCGGCTGGGCTTCGTTCTGCAAACCGTCGCGCGGGCCGACTTCCACCAGGCGCACATAAGAGGGGAGAGACATGGGCAGCTACCTTGTGTTTATGGACCAACCGGGTTCATGGTCTGCGCCAGCGCCTGGGTGCAGCGCTCTTCGGCGGTGTCCAGTTCCAGCTTCATCTGTTCGATATCAAGCATCTGTTGCTCGAGCTGCTCACGGCGCTCGGCGATTTTCGCGAGCATGCTGTTGAGCTGGATGTGGTTGCCGCTGGTGGGGTCGTAGAGTTCGATCAGCTCACGGCATTCGGCCAGGGAAAAACCGATGCGCTTGCCGCGCAGGATCAACTTGAGGCTGACCTTGTCGCGCGCCGAGTAGATGCGCTCCTGGCCCCGGCGCTCCGGGGCCAGCAGGCCTTGTTCTTCGTAGAAGCGAATGGCGCGGGTGGTGATGTCGAGCTCGCGGGCGAGGTCAGAGATGCTGTAGGTCGTGCTCATGGTGGCGCTCAAGAAGGTCTTGGCGCTAAGCTAAAGGCAGGTTGACGTTTACGTCAAGCAAATAGCCTGGATTGACTCACACCCTGTGGCGAGGGAGCTTGCTGTGGCAAGCCTGCTCACCAGAGCTTAGGCTTGCTTGCCATCCAGTTTCTTTTCGTGCGCGGTGACTTGCTGGCACAACTCGATCATCTGCTCACGCATCCAGCGGTTGGCCGGGTCCTGGTCGGTGCTTTCGTGCCAGTACAGGTGGGTTTCCACCGGCGGCACATCGTTGACCGGCAGGTTGAACCAATGCAGCTCATGGCGGCGGGCAAAGCGTTCGGGCACGGTCATCACCATGTCGGTCTGCTGCAACACTTGCGAAGCCATCAGGTAATGCTGGGAACGCAGGGCGATCTTGCGCTGGATGCCCATCTTGCCCAGCGCCAGGTCAACGTGGCCCAGGCCGTTGCGGCGGCTGGAGATATGAATGTGAGTCAGCGACAGGTAGTCATCCAGCGTGAACTTGTCCTTGCCCGCCATCGGATGGCCCTTGCGCATGGCGCATACATAGCGATCTTCCATCAGTTTGACGTGGCGCACTTGCGGGTCGGTGTTGAGCGGTGCGTCCACGGCAAAGTCCAGGCGCCCGGCGGCCAGTTCCTTGGTGGTTTCGCGGCGTTTGGACAAGAAACTCTCGATCACCACGGTCGGCGCCAGGCGGCGCAGGCGCTGGAACAGCAGCGGCAGAATCACCGCCTCGGTGAGGTCGGTCATGCTGATGCGATAAGTCTTGGCCGCCTGTTGCGGGTTGAAAATTCGGCTTTCCTGCACCGACACCCGCAGCAACGACAACGCATTGCGCACCGGGCCGATGATGTTCTGCGCCATGGGCGTGGGCACCATGCCCTGGGCGGTGCGCACGAACAGCGGGTCGTTGAAGGTTTCGCGCAAGCGTGCCAAGGCGTTGGAAACAGCTGGCTGGGTGATACCAACGATCTGCCCGGCGCGGGTCAGGTTGGCTTCGGTGTAGATCGCGTCGAAGACGATAAACAGGTTGAGGTCGACCTTGCTCAGATTCATGTCGTTGCGCTCTTATTTTCAGGTGGCGATTTATCAGGTGCTCATACGCCGATCATATATCGGTGATGAATGTTAATACACGCCGAGAATAGGCTAGGTAAATTATCAGCGCTGTTCTAGCATCGATTGCATGACCTAAACAACCTCTCAGAGAAGGGAGCTGCTCATGGATTTCGCCTATTCGCCCAAGGTTCAGGAACTGCGTGAACGCGTCACTGCGTTCATGGACGCTTACGTTTACCCGGCCGAGCCGGTGTTCGAACGCCAGGTCAGCGAAGGTGACCGCTGGCAGCCCACCGCGATCATGGAAGAGCTCAAAGCCCGTGCCAAAGCCGAAGGCCTATGGAACCTGTTCCTGCCCGAATCCGAGCTGGGCGCCGGCCTGACCAACCTCGAATATGCGCCATTGGCCGAAATCATGGGCCGCTCGCTGTTAGGCCCGGAGCCGTTCAACTGTTCCGCCCCCGACACTGGCAACATGGAAGTGCTGGTGCGTTACGCCAATGAAGAACAGAAGCAACGCTGGCTCGAACCGCTGCTGCGCGGCGAGATTCGCTCGGCGTTCGCCATGACCGAACCGGACGTGGCCTCATCCGACGCCACCAACATGGCCGCCCGCGCCGAGCGTCAAGGCGATGAGTGGGTGATTAATGGCAAGAAGTGGTGGACCTCCGGCGCCTGCGACCCACGCTGCAAGATCCTGATCTTCATGGGCCTGAGCAACCCGGACGCGCCGCGCCACCAGCAGCACTCGATGATCCTGGTGCCGGTAGACACGCCAGGGGTAAAAATCGTACGACCACTGCCGGTGTTCGGCTACGACGACGCACCCCACGGCCACGCTGAAGTACTGTTCGACAACGTGCGTGTGCCGTATGAAAACGTACTGCTGGGTGAAGGCCGTGGCTTCGAAATCGCCCAGGGCCGCCTTGGCCCAGGCCGCATACACCACTGCATGCGCTCCGTCGGCATGGCCGAGCGTGCGCTGGAACTGATGTGCAAACGCTCCGTCAGCCGCACCGCGTTCGGCAAGCCATTGGCGCGCCTGGGCGGTAATATCGACAAGATCGCCGACTCGCGGATGGAAATCGACATGGCGCGCCTGCTGACCCTGAAAGCGGCGTACATGATGGACACCGTCGGTAACAAAGTGGCGAAAAGCGAAATCGCGCAGATCAAGGTCGTGGCGCCGAACGTGGCCTTGAAGGTGATTGACCGGGCGATTCAGATCCATGGTGGCGCCGGTGTTTCCAACGACTTCCCGCTGGCCTACATGTACGCCATGCAACGCACCCTGCGCCTGGCCGACGGCCCGGATGAAGTGCACCGTGCGGCGATTGGCAAGTTTGAGATTGGCAAGTATGTGCCTAAAGAGCTGATGCGCAGCGGGCAGTAACACCGAGGCGCCTGCATCGCAGGCAAGCCAGCTCCCACACTGGAATGCATTCCAAAGGTGGGAGCCGGGCTTGTCCGCGATGAGCATAGGTATCTACACAACTTTTGAAGGCAGCCAATTTCTCCTGTGGCGAGCAGGCTTGCCCTGCGTTGGCTGCGAAGCGGCCCAGTAAAGGCACTGCAATTTTCCTGAAAGAACTCAGCGACTGGGTTTGGGGCTGCTTCGCAGCCCAACGCAGGGCAAGCCTGCTCGCCACAACAGCCCACTTACAACAGGCTTCGTGTTAACCGGTTGTGTAGATACCTATGCCGCGATGAGGCCAGTGTTTACAAGACAAAACCCGAGGGGTCAGTACACCCAAACCTCCACCCGCCGATTCTTGATCCGCCCCTCATCCGCCGTGTTCGCCGCCACCGGCATCTGCGCGCCAAAACCGCGAATATCCCGCAGCACCACGCCGCTCTTGACCAATTCCCGCCGTACCGCCATTGCCCGCAACTTTGACAACAGCGCCGCCCGCTGCGGGTCATTCTTGGCATCGCCAAAACCCACCAGCGTCACCTGCTTGTCGAGCTTGCCGTGGCTTTTTATATACGCCACCACCCGCTGCAAGTCCTGGCGCGCCTTGTTGTCCAGGCTGGCGCTGCCTTCTTCGAAACGAAAATTCACACTCAAGCGCTGGGCGTCACGGACGATGCTTTGATAGTCCTCGGGCATCGACGCCCGAGGTTCCACCGCAATCGCCTGCACCTGCTGGGCGATAAAGCCATTGGCGGCCACAATCGCCTGGCCTTTGCCACTTTGGGTAAAGTCCACCAGGGCTTTGGCCCACGGGTTGCGGTTCGACGGCGGCAGGTAAAAATACAAGCGGCGTGACAGCGGGTAATCCTCGGTGGCGATCAGGCTGGTCACCGGTAACATCGGCTGTGAGTCACCGTCGACAATCGCCAGCGCCTTGGCCTGGCGCACATACGGCAGGCCGATAAAACCAATGCCTTGCGGGTCATGGCTCACCGCATCGGACAACGCCTCGCTGGATTCGAAGCGCTTGGCGGCCACGGCCAGCGGTTTGCCGCGCCGGTTCAGCACCAGCTCTTTAAAGGTGTCATAGGTGCCGGACTGATCATCCCGGGCATACAGATGAATGGCGCCGTCGACGCCGCCCACATCCTCCCAGTGGCTGACTTCACCATTGAAAATCTGCGCCAGCTGCTCGGTGTTCAAGGTATTCAACGGGTTTTGCGGGTTGAGGATAATGGCCAGGCCGTCGATGGCAATCACGTGCTCGGCCTCTGGGCTTTTCAGGTCGCCCAGGGGTTCAAGGTCCACCAGTTCGCTGTCCTTGATCGGGCGCGAAGCAGCCGCAAGGTCAGCGTTGGATTTTTTCAGTGCGCTGAACCCGGTACTTGAACCGTGGGCTGCGACCTCCACCGTGACGGTTTTGCCCTGACGCGTCTTGCCGATCACCCGTTGTTCATTGGCGCCATCGCCGGGCTCGCTGTGCACCGCCTGCAAGCCCTGGTGCTCCAGCATGCCCTTGACCAACGCAGGTCCCAGCGCCGCACCAATGGTATTGGAACCCTGGATACGCAGGGCGGGGCCTTGGTCGGGAACGGGTAGGGCAGCGGCGGCAGCGTAGAGCGGCAGTATCAACAGGAACAGAACGCGCAGCATCATGCCGGCACCTTCTTAAGCCAAAGGGAGTGCCGCCAGATTAAGTCAGTGGGGTTTCAAAAATATGACTGACGCACAGCAAGTCAAAATGTGGGAGCTGGCTTGCCTGCGATAACGGTGTGTCAGCCAACCATTTGATGACTGGCCCACTGCAATCGCAGGCAAGCCAGCTCCCACATTGAAGTACGCAAACCTTGAAATCAGCTCAACTCAAGCCAGATCGGCGCATGGTCCGACGGTTTTTCCAGCCCACGCAAGTCGTAATCCACCCCAGCATCCTTGACCCGCGACACCAGGCCGTTGGACGCCAGGATCACGTCAATGCGCAGCCCACGCTTGGGCTCATCTTCAAACCCACGGCTGCGGTAGTCGAACCAGCTGAAGCGGTCGGCCACGTCCGGGTTCAAGTGGCGGAAGCTGTCGACCAGGCCCCAGTTTTTAAGGCGGGCCATCCACTCGCGCTCTTCCGGCAGGAAGCTGCACTTGCCGGTTTTGAGCCAGCGCTTGGCATTGTCGGCGCCGATGCCAATGTCGATATCTTCCGGCGAAATATTGATGTCGCCCATCACTACCAGCGGCTGGTCATTGCTGAACTGGCTTTCCAGCAGTTGCTGCAAATCTTCGTAGAAGCGTTGTTTGGCCGGGAACTTGGTCGGGTGGTCGCGGCTTTCGCCCTGGGGGAAGTAGCCGTTCATCACGGTGATCGACTGGCCATGCTCGTCGGCGAAAGTGCCCCAGATAAAGCGACGCTGGGCGTCTTCTTCGTCGCTGGCAAACCCTTTGTGCAGGCTCAACGCCGGCTTGCGCGACAGCAGGGCCACGCCGTAATGGCCTTTTTGCCCGTGGTAGTACACGTGATAGCCAAGGGCCTGCACTTCGGCCAGCGGGAACTGGTCATCGTGCACCTTGGTTTCCTGCAGGCCGATCACGTCGGGTTGATGCTTTTCAATCAGCGCCGCCAGCTGATGGGGGCGGGCGCGCAGCCCGTTGATATTGAAGGAGACGATTTTCATGGTCGGCAGTCCAGTCTGGCAAAAGGCCGATGCTAGCCGACAAGTCGGACGGGGGCCAGCGTGGCGGTAGGGCGCATGCACTGCTAATGTCTGGGAACGACTGGTGCTGCACAGGTTCGTACCCATAAGAACGCCATCTTTTGAGTGGCGCCCAGGGAGATTGACTGTATGCCTGACACTTCCATTGCCATTGCTGAAATTCGCCTGCTCAACAGCGACTATTCCCGCGAGGCCCGTTCCTTGTTGTATCAGGCCTATCGGCATGAACCGACCTTCGCTTACATCTTCGAGGCTGAGCGGTCGGGGTACGAACAGCGGGTGCGCGCCACCGTGCGTGAGCTGGTCAAGCAGCATTTTTTCCAGAAGCTTCCTGCCATCGGCCTGTTCGTCAACGACCGGCTGATCGGCATCGCTTTGATTGCGCCACCGCAACGGCGCCTGGGCATCACCGAGAGCTGGGCCTGGCAGTTGCGCATGTGGCTGAGCACCGGCGTGCGCGGCACTCGGCGTTATCTGGATTACCATTACGCAGTGTTGGCGTGCCTGCCGAACGAGTCGGTGCATGTGTTGCCGCTGCTGGGTATTCACCCGCAATTTCAGGGCAAACACTACGGCGAGCAACTGTTGCAGGCGGTGCACAACTGGTGCGCCGAGGACCCGCATTCATCGGGTGTGGTGCTCGATACCGGCAACTCGCGTTATCTGGATTTTTACAAGCGCCAGGGCTATGAGGAAATCGGTGAAGTGGCGGTAGGACCTGTCCTGGAGCATGTGTTTTTTCATCCCAATCCCCAGGCGTTACATGCTGCAACGGCTTGAGACAGAATTATTCAGACAATTCCGGGTTCAAAGAGTCTCCCCAGCTGTGTAGCATCCGCGCCTATGAAGCTTCCAGGAAGATTTACCAGCGGCTTGGTTCTGCTGTTCACAAGCTGCGGCGTATTTGCGCAAAGCGAATTGGACGTGCGCATCAAGCCATCAAACGACGCGTTGAAAGCCAACATCGAAGGCTATATCGGCGGGGTTGGCGATCGTGATGAAGAAGCCTTGCTGCGGTTCAGCCGTGGCGCCGAGGATCAGGCCCGCAAGGCGGCCCAGGCTCTGGGCTTCTATCAGCCGCAGATTTCCAGTGACGTGAAGGGCGGCAAGAACCCGCGCCTGACCCTCACCATCGACCCCGGCGAGCCGGTGCATCTGCGCAACGTGACCATTCGGGTCGACGGCCCGGCCGCGAGCCTCAAAGCCTTTCGCGTGCCTGCCAGCGACGACCTCAAATCGGGCGCCGTGCTCAACCACGGCAACTACGAAGACGCCAAGCGGCTGATTCAGAATCAGGCTTCGCGCTACGGTTTTTTCAATGGGCGTTTCAGCAGCCAGAAGCTGCTGGTGGACCCGCAAGCCGGTGTCGCCGATATCGAACTCATCTACGACAGCGGCCCGCGCTACACCTTGGGCAAAGTCGGGTTTACCGGCGATACGCCGTTCGATGAAGACCTGCTGCAACGCATGGTGCCGTTCAAAAGCGGCGCCCCTTACGACTCCGAACTGATCGCCGAACTCAACCAGAACCTGCAATCAAGCGGCTTCTTCGAAGGCGTACGCGTGGACGCCAGCCCAACCGCCTCGACCAACGATGTGATCCCGGTGGCGGTCCAGCTCGATACCCGCAAGCCACGCACCATGGGCCTGGGCCTGGGTTACTCGACCGACGTCGGCCCGCGCGGCAAAGCCAACTGGACCCGCCATTGGGTCAACCCGCAAGGCCACAGCTATGGCTGGGAGGCCGAACTGTCGGCGCCACGCCAGAACGTCGGCCTGTGGTATGACACCCCGCTCGACCCGCCGTTGACCGACAAGTTGCGCTTCGCCGGCGGTTACCAGAACGAAGAAATCGCCAACACCGACACCCTGAGTAAATTGCTCACCCTCGGCCCCGAATGGCACAGCAAGCTGCCCAGCGGCTGGACGCGGGTGATCTCGCTCAAATACCAGCGTGAAGAGTATCGCCTGGGCAATGACTCGGGCTTGAGCAACCTGGTGATGCCGGGCATCAACTATTCCTACCTGCGCAGCGATAACCGCATCGACCCGCACAATGGCTATCGCCTGATGTTCGACGCCAAGGTCGCCAAGGAAGGCCTCGGCTCCGACACCAACTTGCTGTACGGCACCGCCACCATCAAGGGCTTGACCACTTTATGGGATAACCACCGTTTCCTCGGCCGTGCGCAGTTCGGCGGCAGTGCCACCAACGGCTACAAGTCGGTGCCGCCGTCGCTGCGCTTCTTTGCCGGTGGTGACCAGAGCGTGCGCGGCTACGAGTACCAGACGCTGTCACCCGAAAACGATCGCGGTGACCGCATCGGCGGGCGTTACATGGTGGCCTTGAGCGCCGAGTACCAATATTCCATCGCCGAAAAATGGCGCATCGCGACCTTTATCGACCAAGGCAACTCCTTCAACACCCTGGAAATGCCCAGCCTGAAAACCGGCGTGGGTGTCGGTGTGCGCTGGGTGTCGCCAGTGGGGCCGATTCGCCTTGACCTGGCCCATGCCCTCGAAGATCCGGGCGGCATTCGTTTGCACTTTTCCATGGGGCCTGAGCTGTGATGCGTGGTTTGAAAATAGCAGGGCTGGCCCTTGTGGCGGTCCTCATGCTGCTGCTGTTGGCGCTGTGGACAGTGCTCGGTACTCAAGCAGGCAGCCGTTGGGCCTTGAGCCAGGTGCCGGGTTTGAGCGTGGAAAATTACCAGGGCCACCTGGGTGGCCAATGGAGCGCCGACCATCTGCTATGGCAGCAGGACGCGAGTCGGGTAGAACTCAATGCTCCGAAGTTTGATTGGTCACCAGGCTGCCTGTTGCGCATGACCCTGTGCATCAACCAATTGGACGTGGAGCAGGTCAACCTGCAATTCCCGCCGAGCAATGAACCGAGCAGTGGCCCGATCACGTTGCCGGATCTGAAGTTGCCGGTTGCCATCCAGTTGGGCGACGTTCGCGTCGGCAGCCTGCTGTTTAATGGCAGTGAAGAACTTAAGGGCCTGCAACTGGCGGCGCACTGGACGGCCGCCGGTCTGCAGATTGATTCGGTGCACCTGCAACGCGATGACCTGGTGCTGGACCTCAACGGCTTGCTGCAACCCACCGGCAACTGGCCGCTGAGCGCCACCGGCAATCTGAGCCTGCCGTATGCTCCGGGCGGCGCGCCGTGGCAGATTGCGCTCAAGGTTGACGGCGACCTGCTCAAGACCCTCAAGCTTGATGCCGACAGCAGCGGCTACCTGCCCGCGAAGCTCAGCGGCGAGCTGCAACCTTTGGTGGAGAACCTGCCCGCGCAGTTGCACATCACGGCGGATGGCTTCAAGCCCAGCGCCGATTTGCCCGACACCTTGCAGCTCAATCAATTGGACCTCACCGCAAAGGGCGACCTGAGCAGCGGCTACCAGTTGCTTGGCCGGGCCGTGCTGCCCGCAGAAAAAGGCCCGGTGGCCTTGCTGTTGCAAGGCAAGGTCGACGCCAAGGGCGCACAGATCGCCGGCCTCGACCTGACTGCCGGCGACCAGCAAAGCCTCAAGCTCAGCGCCAATCTGGACTGGCAGCAAGGGTTCAGCGCCGACGCGAAAATCGACTGGCTGGATTTCCCCTGGCATCGCCTCTATCCATTGATTGATGAGCCGCAGGTCGCCTTGCGTACGTTCAACGGTGAAGTTTCCTATAAAGACGGCAACTACCTCGGCAATCTCAACGCTGACCTTGACGGCCCAGCGGGTAAATTCAATCTGGTCACGCCATTCAGCGGCGACCTCAAGCAAGTCTTCCTGCCCGAACTCAAACTGACTGCCGGTCAAGGCAAGGCCGAAGGGCACCTGAACCTGCAATTTGCCGACGGCATCGCCTGGGACACTGCGCTGGACTTGTCGGCACTCAACCCGGCGTACTGGGTCGCAGAATTGCCGGGCACCTTGGCCGGGCCATTGCGCAGCAAAGGCGAGTTCAAAAACGAGCAGCTTAAACTGAATGCCGACCTCGACCTCAAGGGCCATTTGCGCGGCCAGACCGCCGTGCTGGCGGCCAAGGCCGAAGGCGCGGGCGAGCAGTGGACCCTGGCCAAGCTGGATATCCGCCTGGGCGACAACCGCATCAATGGCAGTGGCAGTCTGCAGCAACGCTTGGCCGGGCAGATTGACATTAAACTGGCGCGCCTGGCCCAACTGTGGCCGCAGTTGCGCGGGCAAATCAACGGCCGCGTGGATGTAGCCGGTACGCTGAAGGCGCCGCAAGGCAAGCTCGACCTCAAAGGCCAGCAACTGGCGTTTGCGGATAATAAACTGCAAAGCCTCACCCTCGATGCGGCCCTCGACAACGCCCAGCGTGCGAAGATCGACCTCAAGGGCAGCGGCATTCAAGCCGGTGAAACCCAGGTCGGCACCCTGACCGCCAGCGCCCAGGGCGACATCAAGAGCCAGAAGGTGCAACTCGATCTGGCCGGGCCGCTGGTCAAACTCGCCCTGGCCCTGGATGGTAACCTTGACAAAGGTAACTGGCGTGGGCGCCTGGCCAGTGGTGATGTGCAGGCCGGCGGCCAGGATTGGAAGCTGCAAGCCCCGGCGAAAATCGAACGCCTGGCCGACGGCAAGCTGACCTTTGCCGCGCATTGCTGGGTGTCTGGCGGTTCCAGCTTGTGCGGTGAAGACCAGCGTCTGATGCCTGAACCCAAGCTGCGCTACCACCTCAAGCAATTCCCGATCGACAGCCTGGCGGCCTTCTTGCCCAAGGATTTCGCCTGGCAGGGCAAGCTCAACGCCGATGTGCAACTCGACCTGCCCAGCAGCGGCCCTAAAGGCGTGGTCGCGGTGGATGCCAGCGGCGGCACCTTGCGCGTGAAGGACAAAAATCAGTGGGTGGATTTCCCCTACGACACCTTGAAGCTGGAAACCACCCTCAACCCCAAGCGCATCGACACGCAGCTGAATTTTCGCGGTGGCAAGCTCGGCGAGTTGCTGTTGCAGGCGCAGATCAACCCGTTGCCCAAGGACAAGCCGATTACCGGCACGTTCAGCCTCGCCGGCCTGGACCTCGCTGTGGCGCGCCCGTTTGTGCCGATGGTGGAAACCCTCAATGGCAAGCTCAACGGTAACGGCCGTATCTCGGGTGGTCTGTTGGCGCCGCAGGTCAACGGCAATGTGAACCTGGTGGACGGCGAAATTTCCGGGCCTGAGCTGCCGATGAGCCTCGAGGGCTTGAATGTGCAGGCGCTGATCGCCGGTGAAAGTGTGCAGCTCAACGGTGGCTGGCGCAGCGGCAAAGACGGGCAGGGCAGCCTCAAGGGCCGCGTCGGCTGGGGCCAGGCCCTGGCGGTGGACCTGAGCCTGCAAGGCTCGAAATTGCCGGTCACGGTTGAGCCCTATGCCAAGCTGGAAGTGGCGCCGGACCTTAAGATCAGCCTCAAGGACGACAAGTTGGCGATTGCCGGCAAGGTGCACATCCCGCGCGGCGATATCACCGTGCGCGAACTGCCGCCGTCGACGGTCAAGGTCTCGGATGACACGGTGATCGTCGGCAGCCAGACCGAGGAAGGCAAGCCGCCGATGGCGATGGCCATGGACATCGACGTCGAGGTGGGTGAAGACCAGCTTAACTTTGCCGGCTTTGGCTTGACTGCCAAGGTTCAGGGCCATGTGCATATTGGCGACAACATGGACACCCGTGGTGAGTTGTGGCTCAACGACGGGCGTTACCGTGCCTACGGGCAGCGCCTCAATGTGCGGCGTGCGCGGCTGTTGTTTGCCGGTCCCTTGGATCAGCCGTTCCTGGATATCGAAGCGACACGGGTGGTCGTGGAAGACTCAAGGACTGTGACTGCCGGTATTCGCTTGAGTGGCAGCGCCGAGCAGCCGACGACGCAGATCTTCTCCGAGCCGTCGATGCCTCAGGAAGATGCGTTGTCGTACCTGGTGCTGGGGCGTTCGCGTAACAACACGGGCGAAGATAACAATATGCTTGCTGAGGCCGCTCTGGGCCTGGGTTTGATGGGCAGTGCGGGGGTGACTTCGGATATCGCCAACAAGCTGGGGATTCAGGATTTCGACCTTGACACCCAGGGCTCCGGGAACAAGACCGCAGTGGTGGCCAGTGGCAAGATTACCGAGAAGCTCAGCTTGCGCTATGGGGTGGGGGTGTTTGAGCCGGCCAATACCATTGCTTTGCGTTACTTGCTGAGCAAGAAGGTGTACCTGGAAGTGGCCAGTGGCGTGGCGAGTTCGTTGGATATCTTCTACAAGCGGGATTTCTAAACCCCGTACTCGTTAAAACTGTGGGAGCTGGCTTGCCTGCGATAGCGGTTTGTCGGTGTGTATATCCGTTGCTGCGGTAACGGCGGCTTATGGTTCCGCTCTTACAGCGGGTCACTTTTGGCAAACGCCCGGAATGCCGGCCCAGCCAAAAGTAACCAAAAGGTCTTCGCCCCACCACTCGGCACCTCGCTTAGGCTCGGTGTGCCCTCACTCCGGCTTGAATCCGTGGGCCGCCGCGATGGGCCATCCTTGGCCCAGCGCGGCTAACCCGGCGTCCTGCCGGGTTACCCACGGATTCAAGCCTGCGTTCGGCCATCGTGGTTAACGGGGCGCCTCAGATCAAAAGCAAGATCAAAAGCAGAGCACGGCGGCCTGAAAGCCGACCTGAGTGGTTAGATCAAAAGCGAAAGCGGATTTGCATACACTGAAGAGCTGCTTTTCTGTGGGAGCTGGCTTGCCTGCGATGCAGACACCTCGGTACATCAGGCACACCGAGTTGATGCTATCGC
>NZ_LJSB01000231.1:0-268 GCF_002742565.1 Pseudomonas sp. 2995-3
AATAAAGGTTGATCTATATTTTTTTCGTACAAAATTAAACCAGAATCTGCATCTATCATAATTGCAGCTTTTGCTTTTGTTTCAAAGTTGGCACTTACCTGTCCTACATTAATTCCAATAGTACTTATAAATGTAAAAACAAAAACTAAACTTAGTATTCCTAATCGTTTGATCATATGAACACCCTCTCCATTTATCTCTATCTAACACGCTATTTTATTATTTAAATTAGTTTTTAAAATTTGTCGAACAAACGTCATTTTATCAC
>NZ_LJSB01000232.1:0-308 GCF_002742565.1 Pseudomonas sp. 2995-3
ATCCATTCTAGAGAAGAAGGAAGTAAATAAAAGTACAAATGGAGATAAGGCGATTATTGGAGGTTTAGTACTTGGTATGATTCTCTACCTTTTTGCTTAGCTGGTAATCTTGCGCTTATCCAACATACATATAATGTAATTTTCACTGTGGTTGATGTTAAAATAACCAGTAATATAGGGGTTTTTATTTTTTGTGAAGAGGCAATGATTTTGCGCGTGAAAAACATTACCTGGTAACGCAAAGGTAACGCATAAGGAGGCCGGCTTATGGAATTAATCTTCGTTCGCCATGGTCAAGGGGAGCACAA
>NZ_LJSB01000233.1:0-260 GCF_002742565.1 Pseudomonas sp. 2995-3
GGAATTTTTTAGATATTCGCCATCGAGTAATTCAGCTAGGTTCTAAAGGTGGCTATGATGAACGTGGTTTGGTTGGCCTAGCGTTTCATCCCAATTTTTCAAATAATGGTCTGTTCTATCTTCATTATTCTATGGCTGGTACGCAAGGTCTGGGAGCTCTATCTGATTCCTTTGAGCCTGATCCTTGTGATCCTCAGACGTTAACATTGAAGTGGACCAACAGAGAAAAGGAATTTGACCATATTGATACGGTAGAAGAA
>NZ_LJSB01000234.1:0-315 GCF_002742565.1 Pseudomonas sp. 2995-3
CCATATCCCCACTGTTATCAGAAAAACCATTGTCCTCACTTGATTCACTATCACGACCACCTTGTGAAGTGAATGACAACTCGCGCTGTTTCAATCGCTTAATCTGTCGATCGAGAAGTGGAATATTTGCGTCCAAGTGTATCTGCATATCTTTCGGAAAAACATAGTCTTCAGGTATAAACGGAAGCTGATCATTCACACTCCAGCCCCCATTTAACTTCACGAGCAAGTCATCCATTTCATATTCAATGGTCTGAAATCCATTTTTTATCCTACGAACAAGCTCTGAAGAAATTTCCGTGTGTTCTTCAAAAT
>NZ_LJSB01000235.1:0-320 GCF_002742565.1 Pseudomonas sp. 2995-3
AATGTAACAGTTCGACTGGTAAATTACTTAGGAAATGTGAATGAAGTAACGGTTAGTTTTACTGGTAATTACGTACTAAATAATAGTATTCAAATAGAGAGTGGGAAGTCATATCGCTTGCGAAATGAATCAGGTTCCCTTGTACTACTTGACGGGGCGACACGCGTACAAACGGGAAGTGAACTGACTTTTGTGCCTCGTCTATATAATGAGGATCATCGGATTCGTATAAACAACCGTCCGTACCTCGGTACAATGCGTTTTATTCCAGAGGGATCTTTTGTAAGACCAATCAACATATTACCGGTTGAAGATTACTT
>NZ_LJSB01000236.1:0-327 GCF_002742565.1 Pseudomonas sp. 2995-3
TTATAATACCATCAATATCATATTTTAAAACCTCTCTAATGTTCCGTTCAAGGTTAACTGTCCAAACCCATACTTCGCGGTTTTGTTCTTTCGCCTTTTCAATAAATCTGTCCGAAAGCATAGTTTGACGGATTGTGTAAAAGTCCACATCAATAGCAGATAAATTTCCTGCGGCTAAATATAAGATTTGTCCGATTCTAATATCGGGGTTAACTTTACGAACCTCTTGTAGAACATCATAATTGAAAGCTTGAACATACGTAACATCTTCTATATCATATGCCTCAATTAATTCTACTATTTTACTTGCGAACTCAGGATTTTTAC
>NZ_LJSB01000237.1:0-468 GCF_002742565.1 Pseudomonas sp. 2995-3
CATTATTGGGATGCGAAATTATATCGCCTTTACTATTAATAAGAAATGCAAAACCTTCCGATCCTAATATGTCTCGTAGCTGTTGTGTGTATTTATCAATTGTGTCATTTAAGGCGTCAATAGCAAAATAAGGTGAAATAACCCCAATAACCTCTTGATTTTGATTGAAGACCGGGGAGGCCATTACAATTACTGGGTAGTGAAGTAACGGTGACATGTATATATCAGAGAAGTATAAATTCCCTGATAAAGCTTGCTGAAACCATTCCCTGTCACTAATATTATTTCTAACTGTTTTATTATCTCCATCGACGACCACGTTACCGTCTACATCAGCATAAACAACACCCTGGTAGATTTGGTGGACATCAAGAAATTGGTGTATCTGCGCTCTCATTTCCCAAGGCTCACTATCCTGATTCATTAAGATTGGATTTCTTGCTATATATCTTGTATTTGTAATTCTTT
>NZ_LJSB01000238.1:0-3341 GCF_002742565.1 Pseudomonas sp. 2995-3
GGAATTTAATCTTGACGATGACCTACTCTCACATGGGGAAACCCCACACTACCATCGGCGATGCATCGTTTCACTACTGAGTTCGGGATGGGATCAGGTGGTTCCAATGCTCTATGGTCGTCAAGAAATTCGGGTACTGAGTCGTAGCCAGATGGCTTCGCTTCAGCAAATTGGGTATGTGACAGCTTTCGGTGTTTTGTGAGCGTCGAACTTTCGGTTCATCTCGTCTTCACACACCGCAATCTGATGCTCTTTCGAGTACTCAAATTGCTTGGGTGTTATATGGTCAAGCCTCACGGGCAATTAGTATTGGTTAGCTCAACGCCTCACAGCGCTTACACACCCAACCTATCAACGTCGTAGTCTTCGACGGCCCTTCAGGGAACTCAAGGTTCCAGTGAGATCTCATCTTGAGGCTAGTTTCCCGCTTAGATGCTTTCAGCGGTTATCTATTCCGAACATAGCTACCCGGCAATGCCACTGGCGTGACAACCGGAACACCAGAGGTTCGTCCACTCCGGTCCTCTCGTACTAGGAGCAGCCCCTCTCAAATCTCAAACGTCCACGGCAGATAGGGACCGAACTGTCTCACGACGTTCTAAACCCAGCTCGCGTACCACTTTAAATGGCGAACAGCCATACCCTTGGGACCGGCTTCAGCCCCAGGATGTGATGAGCCGACATCGAGGTGCCAAACACCGCCGTCGATATGAACTCTTGGGCGGTATCAGCCTGTTATCCCCGGAGTACCTTTTATCCGTTGAGCGATGGCCCTTCCATACAGAACCACCGGATCACTAAGACCTACTTTCGTACCTGCTCGACGTGTCTGTCTCGCAGTCAAGCGCGCTTTTGCCTTTATACTCTACGACCGATTTCCGACCGGTCTGAGCGCACCTTCGTACTCCTCCGTTACTCTTTAGGAGGAGACCGCCCCAGTCAAACTACCCACCATACACTGTCCTCGATCCGGATAACGGACCTGAGTTAGAACCTCAAAGTTGCCAGGGTGGTATTTCAAGGTTGGCTCCACGCAGACTGGCGTCCACGCTTCAAAGCCTCCCACCTATCCTACACAAGCAAATTCAAAGTCCAGTGCAAAGCTATAGTAAAGGTTCACGGGGTCTTTCCGTCTAGCCGCGGATACACTGCATCTTCACAGCGATTTCAATTTCACTGAGTCTCGGGTGGAGACAGCGCCGCCATCGTTACGCCATTCGTGCAGGTCGGAACTTACCCGACAAGGAATTTCGCTACCTTAGGACCGTTATAGTTACGGCCGCCGTTTACCGGGGCTTCGATCAAGAGCTTCGCGTTAGCTAACCCCATCAATTAACCTTCCGGCACCGGGCAGGCGTCACACCCTATACGTCCACTTTCGTGTTTGCAGAGTGCTGTGTTTTTAATAAACAGTCGCAGCGGCCTGGTATCTTCGACCGGCATGAGCTTACGGAGCAAGTCCTTCACCCTCACCGGCGCACCTTCTCCCGAAGTTACGGTGCCATTTTGCCTAGTTCCTTCACCCGAGTTCTCTCAAGCGCCTTGGTATTCTCTACCCAACCACCTGTGTCGGTTTGGGGTACGGTTCCTGGTTACCTGAAGCTTAGAAGCTTTTCTTGGAAGCATGGCATCAACCACTTCGCTAACTAAAAGTTAGCTCGTCATCAGCTCTCGGCCTTAGAATCCCGGATTTACCTAAGATTCCAGCCTACCACCTTAAACTTGGACAACCAACGCCAAGCTGGCCTAGCCTTCTCCGTCCCTCCATCGCAATAACCAGAAGTACAGGAATATTAACCTGTTTTCCATCGACTACGCTTTTCAGCCTCGCCTTAGGGACCGACTAACCCTGCGTCGATTAACGTTGCGCAGGAAACCTTGGTCTTTCGGCGTGGGTGTTTTTCACACCCATTGTCGTTACTCATGTCAGCATTCGCACTTCTGATACCTCCAGCAAGCTTCTCAACTCACCTTCACAGGCTTACAGAACGCTCCTCTACCGCATCACTTACGTGATACCCGTAGCTTCGGTGTATGGTTTGAGCCCCGTTACATCTTCCGCGCAGGCCGACTCGACTAGTGAGCTATTACGCTTTCTTTAAAGGGTGGCTGCTTCTAAGCCAACCTCCTAGCTGTCTAAGCCTTCCCACATCGTTTCCCACTTAACCATAACTTTGGGACCTTAGCTGACGGTCTGGGTTGTTTCCCTTTTCACGACGGACGTTAGCACCCGCCGTGTGTCTCCCATGCTCGGCACTTGTAGGTATTCGGAGTTTGCATCGGTTTGGTAAGTCGGGATGACCCCCTAGCCGAAACAGTGCTCTACCCCCTACAGTGATACATGAGGCGCTACCTAAATAGCTTTCGAGGAGAACCAGCTATCTCCGAGCTTGATTAGCCTTTCACTCCGATCCACAGGTCATCCGCTAACTTTTCAACGGTAGTCGGTTCGGTCCTCCAGTTAGTGTTACCCAACCTTCAACCTGCCCATGGATAGATCGCCCGGTTTCGGGTCTATTCCCAGCGACTAGACGCCCTATTAAGACTCGCTTTCGCTACGCCTCCCCTATTCGGTTAAGCTCGCCACTGAAAATAAGTCGCTGACCCATTATACAAAAGGTACGCAGTCACAGAACAAAGTCTGCTCCCACTGCTTGTACGCATACGGTTTCAGGATCTATTTCACTCCCCTCTCCGGGGTTCTTTTCGCCTTTCCCTCACGGTACTAGTTCACTATCGGTCAGTCAGTAGTATTTAGCCTTGGAGGATGGTCCCCCCATATTCAGACAAAGTTTCTCGTGCTCCGTCCTACTCGATTTCATGACTAAGAGATTTTCGCGTACAGGGCTATCACCCACTATGGCCGCACTTTCCAGAGCGTTCCGCTAATCTCAAAGCCACTTAAGGGCTAGTCCCCGTTCGCTCGCCACTACTAAGGGAATCTCGGTTGATTTCTTTTCCTCAGGGTACTTAGATGTTTCAGTTCCCCTGGTTCGCCTCTTACGCCTATGTATTCAGCGTAAGATAACCATCTTATGATGGCTGGGTTCCCCCATTCAGACATCTCCGGATCAAAGTCTGTTTGCCGACTCCCCGAAGCTTTTCGCAGGCTACCACGTCTTTCATCGCCTCTGACTGCCAAGGCATCCACCGTATGCGCTTCTTCACTTGACCATATAACCCCAAGCAATCTGGTTATACTGTGAAGACAACATTCGCCGAAAATTCGAATTTCTCAACTAAGAGAACTCACAAATTTTACCTTAGCCTGATCCGTTACCAGTGAAAGTAACGTTCAGTCTATCTTTCTATCACATACCCAAATTTTTAAAGAACGAGCT
>NZ_LJSB01000240.1:0-428 GCF_002742565.1 Pseudomonas sp. 2995-3
ATTTTGACCCTTTTTAGCCCTTAAAGGCTTTGGGTTAACATGGGGATACTTTTCTAAATTGGCCCGAGGGTCCCCTTGGTGGAAGCCGTTGTCCTCAGGCTTTATTTCTCTTCCCTCATAGGCTTCCACGTCATCTCGTTCCAAGATCCAGTTCTTACGCAGTGGAGGTAATCCCTTCCTTACATCGACGACATAATCAGGATCAGTGTAAGGTCCACTCGTATCATATACCCTTACTGGATCATTTTCTTCCTCTCCAAATGTCCCTTGAGTCGGTTCGAGGGCGATCTCCCTCATTGGCACCTTAATGTCTGGACGTGATCCTTCCACATACACTTTGCTACTGGCTGGAAATTGTGACTTCAACTCGATGTTCATTTCTGTTTTCGTCATGTTACTTCTCCTCCTTAGTCTTATTAGATAAGAAC
>NZ_LJSB01000241.1:0-827 GCF_002742565.1 Pseudomonas sp. 2995-3
TCAATCTCCAGCTGCGTCCCCTGCAAAATCATCTGGGTCGCTTCTTCCTTCATCTCGGCATCCCACAAATGCGGGTTTTCGATTTTGATCTGGTTGATCACATCGATACCGAAGTTCAGGTGCATCGACTCGTCGCGCAGGATGTACTGGAACTGCTCGGCCACGCCGGTCATTTTGTTGCGACGGCCCATGGACAGGATCTGGGTGAAACCGCAGTAGAAGAAGATGCCTTCCAGGACGCAGTAGTAGGCGACCAGGTTGCGCAGCAGTTCTTTGTCGGTTTCGACGGTGCCGGTTTCGAACTTCGGATCGGAGATCGAACGGGTGTATTTCAGGCCCCAGGCGGCTTTTTTAGCTACCGATGGGATCTCGTGGTACATGTTGAAGATCTCGCCTTCATCCATGGCCAGGGATTCGATGCAGTACTGGTAGGCGTGGGTGTGGATCGCTTCTTCGAAGGCCTGGCGCAGGATGTACTGGCGGCACTCCGGGTTGGTGATCAGGCGGTACACGGCCAGTACCAGGTTGTTCGCGACCAACGAATCAGCAGTGGAGAAGAAGCCGAGGTTGCGCATGACGATGCGGCGTTCGTCGTCGGTGAGGCCTTCGGGGTTTTTCCACAGGGCGATGTCGGCGGTCATGTTGACCTCTTGCGGCATCCAGTGGTTGGCGCAGCCGTCGAGGTACTTTTGCCAGGCCCAGTCGTACTTGAAGGGTACGAGTTGGTTGAGGTCGGCGCGGCAGTTGATCATGCGCTTTTCGTCAACGGCGACGCGGGCGGCGGAGCCTTCCAGCTCGGCGAGGCCTTCGGCGACGTCGAGTTTGTC
>NZ_LJSB01000242.1:0-456 GCF_002742565.1 Pseudomonas sp. 2995-3
GTTTTTGGAGACTTCATCATGACCGCTTTCCTAAAGAGTATCAAGGTGATGTTCAGGAGGCAGTTGAAAAAGCAATTAAGTGTGGGGCTACTGACATTGGTTTTGCGAAATATGAATGTTTGGGATGTGAAGGAGAACCTATACCAGTCTTTGTAGGTTTTACATGCAAAAGTCGCTTTTGTCATAGATGTGGTAAAAAATATACCGATGATTGGTCGGATAAACAAGAAGAAATGATTTTTGATGTTCCTCATCGTCATATGGTATTTACGATTCCTAAAGAGCTTAGATCAGTATTTTTCTTAGATCGAAAAAAATTAAATGAGTTGAGCAAACAAGTATCAGAAGTATTTCAGTTTTATTATCATCGAAAAAGTAAGAAACGTGATTTGAAAGTAGGCGTTATAACTGTCATTCACACATTTGGAAGGGATTTAAAATGGAACCCTCATATAC
>NZ_LJSB01000243.1:0-299 GCF_002742565.1 Pseudomonas sp. 2995-3
ATCCATTAGCTACAAATTCTTCTCCATATCTTTCGTTTAAGAACGGGATCATCAGCTCTTCATGTGCTTGGACAACCTTTTCAGATGTGGAGATTTTCCACTCCTCTTCTATTTTTTCGAAGTAAAGCTTGAATTCTGTTGAGGAATGATCTCTATTGTTTCCAGATGTCACGTTTGTATATTCAAACACGCTAGTGGCGATAACTTCTTCGGTCTTATACATAATACCAATGTGAAAGTCTTCTTTCTGATCTTCTGTCGTTCTGGCTTTGAAAAATTCGAAATCATCTGTTACGACT
>NZ_LJSB01000244.1:0-396 GCF_002742565.1 Pseudomonas sp. 2995-3
GTGTGTAGAAATCATCATAAAGCCTTCCTCAAAAATGGATGGTGCACTACGTGTAGAAGTTAAAGATGATGGCGTAGGAATGTCACAAGAAGACGTAAACAACATATTGCATTCATTCGATAAGAAGGAATCATTGGACACGAAGGGAACTGGAATGGCGATTGTAAACTGTCATCGAAGACTTAAATTCTACTATAATGATTTAATCTTGCAGGACATGACCATTGTTAGCGAACTTGGAGTGGGAACAACCGTGTCGTTTGAAATACCTTTTAATGGAGGAGACCAATGAAATACTGGAAAACTACTTTAATAGTGGATGATGAGCCTACTACATTAAATGGACTAAAAAAAACATTGGAAATTTGGGCTGAGGGGAACGGAGAGCTTATAGAG
>NZ_LJSB01000245.1:0-96111 GCF_002742565.1 Pseudomonas sp. 2995-3
CACGGCGACGACGGCAGTCAGCTCGTTACCCGTTACAAGCGAGACCACGCCGGGCGCCTCGTAAGAAAAACCCTGCCAGACGGCAATGTTGTCGACTATACCTACGACCGCCAAGGCAACCTCCTCAGCGTCGACGACGGCCACTGGGCGCTGGCCTACGAGTACGACCCACAAAACCGCCTCACCGCCGAACACCAAGGCTGGGGCACCTTGCGCTACGGCTATGACGCCTGCGGCCAACTGCACAAACTGCGCCTGCCAGACAACAACCGCCTTACCTTCAACCACGACAAAGGCGGCCACCTTTCCACCGTCGAGCTGAATGGCGAAACCCTCACCTCCCACCTGTTCAAAACCGGCCGCGAACACCAACGCCAGCAGGGCCAGCTCCTCAGTCACTACCACTACGACGACCAAAACCGCCTGCACGCCCACGCGGTCAGCCAACAGCAACACACCCTTTACCAACGCCAATACGACTACGACAAAAGCGGCAACCTCACCCGCCTGCTCGACACCCGCAAAGGCGAACACCACTACCACTACGACCCCCTCGCCCGCCTGACCCGCGCCGACCACTCGCAAGACGTACAGGAACGCTTCGGCCACGACCCGGCCGGCAACCTGCTCATGCAAGACCGCCCCGGCCCGGACATCGTGGCGGGGAACAGGTTGATGATCCAAGGCGATCATCACTACGACTATGACGCCTTCGGCAATTTGATCCGCCAGCGACGTGGCAAGGGTCATCAGCTGGTTACTGAATACCGCTACGACTGCCAGCATCGGTTGATTGGCATTACCCAACCCAACGGGCAAACCGCCAGCTACCGCTACGACCCGTTTGGGCGGCGGATCAGCAAAACCGTTAACGACATAACCACGGAGTTTTTCTGGCAAGGCGACAAGCTGGTTGCAGAACACCACGCGGATCGGCATCGCAGCTACCTCTACGAGCCAGACAGTTTTAGGCCGCTGGTACTGCTGGAAGGCTTTGGCCCACAAGAAACAAAACCCTTCCACTACCAACTCGACCACCTGGGCACGCCGCAGGAACTCACAAATCCCGAAGGCGAAATCGTCTGGTCCGCGCACTACCGCGCCTACGGTGAAATCGCCCGCCTAGACGTAAGAAAAATCGACAACCCGTTGCGTTTTCAGGGCCAATATTTTGATGCGGAAAGCGGGCTGCACTACAACCGCCATCGCTACTACAATCCGGATATTGGTCGTTACCTGACGCCGGACCCGGTGAAGCTGGCGGGTGGGATTAATACGTACCAATACGTGCCGAACCCTACCGGGTGGGTGGATCCGCTAGGTTTGAACTCGTGCCCTGGTGAGCATGGCTGTAAATCAAAATCTGAAGCGGTAGACATCGCCAAAGCGAAAGTAAACAAGGGAGAGCCCAAACAGCCAGCCAGCAACAGCGAATACTTATTCCGTGGCGATGACAAAACTCCAGACCGTATTTTTCAATATGGTTTTAAAAGCAAGGGCGACAGCAATGACTTATACTTGCACGCGCTCGACAGCAACAACCCACCGAGCAACTTCATAAGTACTTCTCCCTCGAAACTTATCGGAATTGATTTTGCGACCGAATACGGAACTCGAAAAGGCTTTCTCTACGCGCTAAAAAAGATTACCGGTCGTGACGTTAACAAAGAATTAGGAAAATTAGCTCCTTTTGACAATGAAGCCGAAATAGCTATACAAAGCAAGATAAATACAGAAGACATTTTGGGTGCGACGCCTATGAAACGAGATGGCAGCTATGTGGGATATTCGATTCCAAACCCAAACAGGAAAATAAAATGAAAACAAAAAAAATCAAAGCCATAGTAAATGGTGTAGAAAAATACGTCACTTTCAAGTATGACTCAGCCCATATAAAGTTAAAGTTTTCCGAAGCAGATAATTTTGCGAAAGTATACACAGCAGAAGACATGTACAAATGCTTGGCAAAAGTTAGAATAGAATTCCCTCATATAAAGTTTCTTTGCAAAGGCGCAAAAATCAATGTCAGGCCTTCTAGCATGGCCTCGCAGATGAGTGGAGGAATGGTTGCTTATGAATTAACTCTTGGAAAACGCGCTACACGAGAAGATTTGGTCAACATATTTGACTTTGAAGAACATAACCTCACGAGCGATCCAAACGAGCAATATAATTTTTACAAAGAATGGATAACGTCTATAGGTGCAGATCGAACTGAAGCCCTTGATCCAAAAGAAAGTAACGACTGACGAAATCAGTCAATACCAACCCTGTGGCGAGATACTCACTCGCCACAGGCCTACAAACCAAATCAGATCCCGGCCAACGCTATGATTTGGATTTGGGTGAAGCCAGCGTCGTCGAGTACGCAGCCGGTCGCCTGGACTTGGCCGTGCATGGGCGCCGACGCAGGCGGCTACGGCTTGTTTGCCGAGGTTGACCTGATTAATCCCAATAGAAGTTAGAAAGTGAAAAAATTAGAGATCACCACGATCAGAAATTCGATTCGCGAAAATGCGACCATCGAGTGTGATGGAAAAACAGCAACGCTCTCGATAACGTTCGCGAACGGCGTAAAAGAAACTTACACCGACATTGACATCTATATGTGTTTCGGCCTAATGAGAAAAGACTTTAGCGACATAAAATTCCTCTGTAAAGGCGCTAAAATCAATGTATATCCTTCGGCAATGTGCTCACAAATGTCTAGTGGATTGGTTGCTTACGAAACAAAACTAGGTGATCCGGACGCGAAGCTCGTTCGTATATTCGATTATGAAGAAAATGAACTCACAAACGACATTAACGAGCAAATTGCGTATCGCACACGATGGTCTGAATCACTGTATGCATAGCTTCAAGCTCCTGTGACGAGCAACCTCACTCGCCACAGGCCCACAACCCAAATTCAAATCCCAGCCAACGCCAAATCCATCGCAAAATACGTAAAAATCAAATCCGCGCCAGCCCGCTTGATCGACCCCAACGTCTCGCGCACCACTCGGGCCTCATCAATTGCGCCTGCCTGGGCGCCAAACTTGATCATCGCGTATTCGCCACTCACTTGATACGCCGCCACCGGCAAGCGTGAGGTTTCGCGAATGTCGCGGATGATGTCGAGGTAGGCGCCAGCCGGTTTGACCATCAGCGCATCGGCGCCTTCCTGTTCGTCGAGCAGGGACTCGCGTACGGCTTCGCGGCGGTTCATTGGGTTCATCTGGTAGCTTTTGCGGTCGCCCTTGAGGGCGCTGCCGCCGGCTTCGCGGAATGGGCCGTAGAGGGCCGAGGCAAATTTGGTGGAGTAGGCCATGATCGGGATATGGGTGAAGCCCGCGTCGTCCAAGGCACGGCGAATGGCCTGGACCTGGCCGTCCATGGCGGCCGACGGTGCGATGACATCGGCACCGGCGCGGGCGGCGGCCACGGCTTGTTTGCCGAGGTTGACCAGGGTCGCGTCGTTGTCGACGTGGGCACCGTGCATCACGCCGCAGTGGCCGTGGTCGGTGTATTCGCAGAAGCAGGTGTCAGACATCACGATCATGTCCGGCACGGCGTCCTTGATGATCGAGGACATGCGCGAGACCAGTCCGCGCTCTTTCCAGGTGTCGCTGCCGTTGGCGTCCAGGTGGTGGGACACACCGAAGGTCATCACCGACTTGATCCCGGCACGGGCATAACGCTCGATTTCACCGGCCAGTTTTTTCTCAGGAATACGCACCACGCCCGGCATGCTGGTAATCGGCACAAAGTCGTCGATTTCTTCTTCGACAAAAATCGGCAGTACCAGGTCGTTGAGGGTGAATTCGGTTTCCTGGAACAGGCCACGCAGCTCCGGGGAGCGGCGCAGGCGGCGAGGACGGGCTTGGGGGAACTGGCTGGTCATGGCTTTCCTGGATAGCGGCAGAATAGTTGGGGCAAAAGCTTATGCCCCTTGGCCCCCGCAGCACAAACGCCCAGGGGCCAATAGTGTATTGCGTGGGCCGTAACAATATATTGATCTAGAGCTGGACTCGCCCTTCGATGCACGCCGCCACTGCGCCGCCCACCCAGATTTCATCACCTTGGCGCTCCACGTGAATTCGCCCGGCACGCCCAATCGCGGTGCCCTGGCTGACCACATACCGCTCGGGCGCGAGGCCTTCGGCCAGCAACCATTGGGCAACACCGGCATTCAAACTGCCGGTGGCCGGGTCTTCCTGGGCGCCGTCACCGGCGATAAAAGCGCGCACTTCAAAGTGGGTGTCCACCTCGTCACGCGCCGGGTCACAGGGCGCGATGACGCCAATGGCCAGGCCGTGCAATTGCGCGTAATCGGGCTGCAAGGCCAACACCTGCTCGCGGTCGGCCAGCATCACCGCCAGCCAGTCCGCGCCGTTATCCACCCACTGGCTGCGCACAATGGCCTCAGGTGCCAGGCCCAACCCCAGGCGCACGCGCTCCAGCAGGGGCGCTTCCACCGGCCCTGTGCGCAACAACGGCGGTGCAATAAACGCCAGTTCATCACCTTGGCGACGGACACGCACCAGGCCGATTTCGCACTCCTGGATAATCTCCTCACCCTTGGGCACGCCGCCTGCCTGCAGCCACGCATGGCAACTGCCCAGGGTCGGGTGCCCGGCGAACGGCAGCTCTTTAAGCGTGGTAAAAATTCTTACCCGATAATCCGCCCGAGGGTCACGCGGCGTCAGCAAAAACGTGGTCTCGCTGAGGTTGGTCCAGTTGGCGAAGTCGGCCATTTGCTGGTCCGTGAGGCTATCGGCGCCGAGCACGACCGCCAAGGGGTTGCCCTTGAGCGAAACCCGGCTGAACACATCCAGTTGCTTGAAATCGAAAGTCGGCATGTCTTAGCTCGGAATACTCAGGCCACGAATCACCGCCGGGCGGGCGACAAAACCGTCCAGTGCACGCAACACATTAGGGAAATCAGCGATGCCAACCAAGTCGCCGGACTCGTAGAAACCGATCAAGTTGCGGATCCATGGGAAGGTGGCAATGTCGGCGATGCTGTATTCATCACCCATGATCCAGGTGCGGCCCAGCAAGTGTTTTTCCAGCACGCCGAGCAAACGCCGAGATTCGGCGGCGTAGCGATCACGTGGGCGTTTGTCTTCGTATGCTTTGCCGGCAAACTTGTTGAAGAACCCGACCTGACCAAACATCGGGCCGATACCGGCCATCTGGAACATCAGCCACTGCAGGGTTTCGTAACGGGTGGCCGGGTCTTCGGAGAGCAACTGGCTGGTTTTTTCCGCCAGGTAAATCAGGATCGCCCCGGACTCGAACAACGCCAGCGGCTGACCGCTCGGGCCATTGGGGTCGATGATCGCCGGGATTTTATTGTTGGGGTTCAGGGACATGAACTCTGGCGACAACTGGTCCTGGGTCTCGAAACTGACCTTATGTGCTTCATAAGGCAGGCCCAGTTCCTCCAGCATGATCGACACTTTGACCCCATTGGGCGTGGGCAGCGAATACAGCTGCAAGCGCTCCGGGTGCTGGGCGGGCCATTTGCTGTTGATCGGGAAAGCGGCAAGTGCGTTCATCGGGAAGTCCCCAGGCTCAAAGTCCCCATAATAGCCACCTGCACGCCGTCCTGCATGGGTCATCATTGCGCAACATAGCCGCGCTATGGTGCGCACAGGCGAACCAAAGAGCCGATTCACACTCTTAACTGCGCCATGACGGTGAAAGGAGATACGCCGTAACAATCACAGGTTAAACCGCAGCACGCCGGATGCGTCGCTGGGGCCAGGCTTGCCCGCCTTAATCGCCGCACTGAAGACTCGAACCTACAATGACAATCAAGCCTCTGTGCCTTGCGCAACGTCTTAAACGTTATGCCTACATCATGTTGCCGCTGTTGCTGGTGGGCGGCGCCATCGGCCTGACCCTGGAGTCGCGAATCAGCCGCGCCGCGCCGGTGGACGGTGTGCAAACCCTGGTGTTCCTGCGCCACGGCGAAAAACCCGTCGGCGGCCTCGGCCAGCTCAATTGCCAGGGTTTGAACCGCGCGATGAACCTGGCCACCGTGCTGCCGGAAAAATTCGGCAAGGCCAACTACGTATTTGCGCCCAACCCGACGCGCAATGTCGAGGAAGGCGAGCACGACAACTCCTACAGCTACATTCGACCCCTGATGACCATCAGCCCCAGCGCCATCAAGCTCGGCCTGCCGGTGAACATCAAGTTCTCCGCCAATGACACCCACGACCTCGCCGATGAGCTGGTGGAAGACAAGTACCACAACTCCATCATCTACACCGCCTGGTCACACGGTTATTTGCCGGAGCTGATCAACCGGGTGGCCAGTGAAGCCTCGGGTGAAAAACACACCATCACGGACGATTGGTCGGGCGGCGATTACGACACGCTCTATGTACTGACACTGACCTGGCACAACGGCAAGGCTTCGCTGCTGAGCCGCAACTACAAGCAAGGCCTGGATAACGGCCAGCAGACATGCCCGGATGCAACCCAAGTGAGCGCGGATATCTGAAGCCCTGCAGATAGAGCCCACGCTCCCGCGTAGGAATTCACTCCGTAACGCTCAACTTTCACCCTGCGCGAGGTTCAGGTGCTGGGGCCAGCGTCGCGACGCAGAGCGTCTCAGCCTGCATTCCCACGCAGGAGCGTGGGAACGATCGGTGGTAGGCGCGTATGATGGCCCGCTATTGAATCATCTGCGGACCTGCACCATGCCCAACCTCATCTCCACCCAGCCCAACCGGGGCTGGTCGTTCTGGTGGAAACCAGCGCTGTTCATATTGGTGGCCTGCATCGGCCTCTATTACGTGAAGTGGTCGCCCTACTACCTCAAGGCCTTTGTCGCTGCGGATAACCACAGCATCGGCGCCTCGATTCTCAACGATCAGCAAAGCTCACCCTTGGCCGCGGCACAGGCCTATGCTCAGGTGTATTTCCTGGCGATCTGGAAAGCTGCCGTATTGGCGGTGATTCTGGGGTCACTGCTGCAAGTGTTGATCCCCCGCGACTGGCTATTGCGCCTGTTTGGCCGCGCCGGGCTGGGTTCGACCCTGCGTGGCGGGCTGTTCGCCTTGCCGGGGATGATGTGCAGTTGCTGCGCGGCCCCGGTGGCAGCGGGCATGCGCCGTCAGCAGGTGTCGGTGGGCGCGGCGCTGGCCTTCTGGATCGCCAACCCGGTGCTGAACCCGGCAACCTTAGTGTTCATGGGCTTTGTGCTGGGTTGGGGCTTTACCGCGTTACGCCTGGTGGCGGGGATTGTGCTGGTGGTGGGCGTGTCGCTGGTCGCACAACGCATTTCCCGTCCCGACCATGTGCCGGAAGCGGCACTGGACGCAGTGGCTGACGCGAGTCAGACCGAGTCGCAGCCATTTTTGAGCCGGTGGCTGCGGACTCTGTGGCAGCTGTTCTGGAGCACGATCCCGATCTATATCCTCGCCGTGCTGATTCTGGGCGCCGCGCGGGTGTGGCTGTTTCCCCATGTCGACGGGGCCATGGCCAATAGCCTGGTGTGGCTGATACCGCTGGCCATCGCCGGCACGCTGTTCGTCATTCCTACGGCAGCCGAGATTCCTATCGTACAAACCATGATGACATTGGGCATGGGCACCGGCCCGGCCGTGGCGTTGCTGATGACCTTGCCCAGCGTGAGCCTGCCGTCGCTGTTGATGCTGCGCAAGGACTTCGACGCGCGGGTGCTGGTGACGGTGGCCGGGCTGACCATGCTGGTGGGGGTGGTGTGTGGGTTGATCGGGGCGGTGATTCTTTAGGCTTTGTTGTGGGGCTTAGGGCCTAATCGCAGGCAAGCCAGCTCCCACATGTTGATCTGTGAATGCAGTCAAATGTGGGAGCTGGCTTGCCTGCGATGAGGTCCTCAAACCCACCGCATCACCCCCGCCTGGCACCCCGCTCGCGCAAGTACGCCACCACCGCGCCCTGCTCCCCGGCAAACTCGATTCGCGCGCCTTTGCTTTCACGCTGGAACGCATACATCGGGTCGTAATACTCGCGCAACAGGCCTTCGATCCACACCCGGTGTAAATCCACAGCACCGCTGCGCGCCTGCTCTGCCAGGGCATCTTGCAAAATGGCCTGCAAGCGCTGGAAGCGTTCGCCACCCAGGCGCTTGTGGATGTTGGCCAGGCTCTGGGTCAAGCGCTCGGCAAACAACGCCTGCCCGCTTTCGCCAAACACCGCGATAAATTCGGCGCAAAGATCAACCACGTAATCGCGCAGAATCCGTTCGACGCGGCCTTCAACACTGTCTTGCAGCCACACCATCGGGAAGGTCTGCATGCCCTTATGCAACGGCAACGGCAGTGCACAGCTGCCGATCATGCGGCTTTCGTCCTCGACCACAAACTGTTCGATACCGCCCGTGCGTTTCTTCAGCAGGTCCACCGCCAGGCGGTTCTCAAAGTCGATGTTGGACGGTTGCGCCGTCGCGCGCTTGCCGAAGCTGGAGCCGCGATGGTTGGCGTGCCCTTCAAGGTCCAAGGCATTGCGCAACTGGCTCAACACCTCGGTCTTGCCGGTCCCGGTCATGCCGCCGAGCAAGACGAAATCACACTCGGCCGTCGCTTGCTCCAGGGTTTCCAGCAGAAAGGTGCGCATGGCCTTGTAACCACCACCGACGCGGGGATACTCGATACCCGCTTCGGTCTTCAACCATTGCTGCACGATCTGCGACCGCAGCCCACCGCGAAAGCAGTACAGGTAACCGTCGGGGTTGGCCTGGGCGAATTGCGCCCAATGCTCGATGCGCTCGGCCTTGATTGCCCCGGACACCAACTCATGCCCCAGCACGATGGCCGCTTGCTGGCCCTGCTGTTTGTAGCAGGTGCCGACCCGCTGGCGTTCGTCGTCGGTCATCAGCGGCAGGTTGACCACGCCGGGAAACGCGCCCTTGGTGAACTCGATCGGCGCGCGGGTATCCATCATCGGCCGGTCGTTGAGGAAGATGTCGCGGTAGTTGGTGATGTCAGTTGCCATCAAAACACCTCTACCGCGTGGGTCTGTCGCTCAACCAGTGCGCCGATTGGCTCAAGGCTCAGGCCCAGTTCTGCGGCCACAGAGTGAAACTCGGCGTCGCCCTCCGGGGTAACGGCGATCAGCAGGCCGCCGCTGGTCTGTGGGTCGCACAGCACGCGCTTGTGCAGTTCCTGCAGACGCCCCAGCTTGCTTGAATAGCTGTCGAAATTACGCAAGGTGCCACCGGGCATGCAGCCTTGGTCCAAGTAGTCCTCGATTCCGGCCAGGCGTGGGACTTTGGCATATTCGATGCGGGCGGTGAGACCACTGCCGTCGGCCATTTCCACCAGATGACCCAACAGGCCGAAACCGGTGACATCGGTCATGGCCGTTACGCCGGCCAACTTGCCAAAACGGCTGCCAGGCTTGTTGAGCGTGCACATCCAGTCACGGGCCAGGCCGATGTCCGCCTCGCGCAATTTGCCCTTCTTCTCGGCGGTGGTAAGGATGCCGATGCCCAGCGGTTTGGTCAGGTACAGCTTGCAACCCGCGGTGGCGGTGTCGTTGCGCTTCATATGGCGCTTTTGCACGATGCCGGTCACGGCCAGGCCGAAGATCGGCTCCGGCGCGTCGATAGAGTGCCCGCCGGCCAGCGGAATACCGGCGGCGTCGCACACCGAGCGGCCGCCACGGATCACTTCGCGGGCTACTTCCGGCGCCAGCACATTTACTGGCCAGCCCAGAATCGCAATGGCCATCAGCGGGTCGCCGCCCATGGCGTAGATATCGCTGATCGCGTTGGTGGCGGCAATACGGCCGAAGTCGAACGGATCATCGACAATCGGCATGAAAAAGTCGGTGGTGGAGACCACGCCGCGTTCGTCGTCGATGGCGTACACCGCCGCATCGTCACGCGAGGCGTTGCCCACCCACAGGTTGGGGTCGAGGTTCTGTGCGCCGCTGCCGGCGAGGATCACTTCCAGCACCTGGGGCGAAATCTTGCAGCCGCAACCCGCGCCGTGGCTGTACTGGGTGAGGCGAATCGGCTCGTTCATGGTGGACCTCAAGGTATCAAGTGGGCCGATTCTAACAGACAGCAAAAAGCCGGCTGGGCTCTTGTGAGCACAGCCGGCTTTTTGCTTCAGCGCTTACGGGCGGGCTGCGAGCAAGCGTTTGTGACGGTTACGCCGGGCAATGTTCAGGCATTCGATCACCGCCGAGAACGCCATGGCCGCATACACATAGCCTTTTGGCACATGGGCGCCGAAACCTTCGGCGATCAGCGTCATGCCGATCATGATCAAGAAGCCCAGGGCCAGCATCACCACGGTCGGGTTGTCGTTGATGAACTTGGCCAACGGCTCGGCCGCCACCAGCATCACGATCACCGAGACCACCACGGCGATGATCATGATCGGCAAGTGCTCAGTCATGCCCACGGCGGTAATGATGCTGTCGATGGAGAACACCAGGTCGAGCAACAGGATCTGCCCAATCGCGGCGGCAAAGCCGATGGCCACGGTGTTGCTGACGCTGGCTTTCTCCTCGGGCTCCGGGTCCATGCTGTGGTGGATCTCGGTGGTGGCCTTCCACACCAGGAACAGGCCACCGGCGATCAGGATCATGTCCTTCCAGGAAAACGCCTGGCCGAAAATTTCGAACACCGGCGCGGTCAGTTGCACGATAAACGCGATGGTACTCAACAGGCCCAGACGCAGGATCAACGCCATGCTGATGCCTATACGCCGCGCTTTGGCCCGGTGTTTTTCGGGCAGCTTGTTGGTGAGGATCGAGATGAAGATCAGGTTGTCGATGCCCAGCACGATTTCCATGACGATCAAGGTGGCCAGTGCCACCCAGGCGGTCGGGCTGGCGGCCAGTAGTAAAAGGTAGTCCATAGGTCAGTCCTGACGTTGTGCTGGGAAATTAAGCTTCTTTACGCTGGGTTTCAGATTCTTTTTCGGCCTGCTCAGCGTCTTTTTCAGGTTTGATCAAACCTTGGGTCGCTTCACTCAATGCCTGCTCGGCGGCCTTGTGGGTGTCATCGATGGCTTGTTTGGCCGATTCGGTGGCTTTGCCCAGCACCTGCTGCGCGCTCTTTTCGACTTGATCACAGCCGCTGATCATCACCAATGAAAGCGCAAGTACGGACGCCGCGCCCAGGGAATTGAGTTTCATCATGTATTCCTCGTTAGAACCATTGGGTCCAAATAGTGGCCCCTCGATAGCGAGGCATTCTATGCAGCTGAACAGTTCAGTAAAATTCGTTTTTTTCTCACGTATACTTCGGTTTTTACGAAGTGTAGACCGCCATGCTCAATTATCGACAATTGCATTACTTCTGGGTGGTGGCCAAGACCGGCAGTATTGTGCGCGCCTGTGAGCAACTGAACCTCACGCCGCAGACCATCAGCGGCCAGATCAGCCTGCTGGAGCAGACCTTTGGTATCGCCCTGTTTCAGCGTGTCGGTCGCCAATTGGAACTCACCGAAGCCGGGCGACGGGCCTTGCCCTATGCCGAGCAGATGTTCCAGACCGGTAACGAGCTGGAAGCCATGTTGCGCGCAGCACCCGACGAACAGCAGATCCTGTTTCGGGTCGGGGTCGCGGATGTGGTGCCAAAATCCATCGTTTATCGGCTGATCGCGCCGACCATGGAGTTGAGCGAGCCGATGCGCATCACCTGCCGCGAAGACAAACTCGAACGGTTATTGGCCGACCTGGCGATCCAGCGCCTGGACCTGGTGATCTCCGACAGCCCTATGCCCACGCATCTGGACATCAAAGGCTACAGTCAGAAACTCGGGGAATGCGGCATCAGCTTTTTCGCCACCCAGGCATTGGCGGACCAATACGGCGGCGATTTCCCACACTGCCTGCAGGGCGCGCCGTTATTGATTCCGGGCGCAGAGACGGTGGTGCGCAGCCGCTTGCAGCGCTGGTTTGCCGAGCAGCAGATCCAGCCGAAGATCATCGGTGAGTTCGACGACAGCGCGTTGATGCAGGCGTTTGGGCAGTCGGGCAGCGGGATATTTATCGCCCCCAGCGTGATCGCCGATGAGGTGGTGCGCCAATATGGCGTGGCGCTGATCGGCCAGACCGATGCGGTCACCGAGTCGTTCTACGCGATCTCGGTGGAACGCAAGATCAAGCACCCCGGCATCGTGGCGATTACCGAAGGGGCGCGGCGCGAGCTGTTTACCGCCCTGCCCTGACGGCAAGGTGTGGGAGCTGGCTTGCCTGCGATAGCATCACCTCGGTCTTACTGATACACCGAGGTGCCTGCATCGCGGGCAAGCCCGGCTCCCACATAAGCCTGATCCCGTCCCAGCCAGGCTGACTCAGGCGCTGGACGCCATCGGCTGCTCGGCGGTCATCAACCACAGCGCCAGCAAAATCGACACCAGGATAAACCCGGACGCCGCAAAGCCCAGGTTGGCAAGGCCCAGGGTGTCGATCACATGCCCACCCACCATTGCCCCCAGGCCAATACCCAAGTTGGCGCCGGCGATATTCAGCGACGCCGCAAACGCCGGGGCGTGGGGCGCGGCTTTCATCAGGCGCACATGGCTGACCAGAAACATCGCCGCCTGGGTCACGCCCCACACCGCCATCGCCGCTGCCAGGCCGAGGGTGGAGTGAATCGCCGGGACCACCGCGACCATGCCGGCGATCATGAACCCGCAAAACACCATGGACGCAATCAGCGGGTGACGATCCACCGCACGCCCGCCGAGGGCGTTGCCGATCAGGCCCACCGCGCCAAAACCCATCAAGCACCAGCCCACCAGCGTGCCGTCGAAGCCGGCCAGGCGCTCAAGGATGTCTGCCAGGTAGGTGTAAGCGGTAAACATGCCGCTGAAGACCAGGATCGACAGCAGGATATGGCCCTGCATCAACGGGTTGCGCAGGAGCTTGAACTGCGAGCGCAGGCTCACCTGATCGTTCTTCGGTGTGGTCACCGGCAGGTAGATAAACAGCAGCAAGGCCTTGGCCAACGCCACCACGGCGAGAATCGCAAACGCTGTGCGCCAGCCGAACATATCGGAGATCAAGGTGCCAACCGGAATGCCGAACACCGTGGCGCAGACAATCCCGAAACCGATCTTTTCAATGGCCCGGCCGGCAAACTCCGGCCCGACGATATCCACCGCTGTTTCACTCGCCAAGGCCCAAAACACTGGCAACCCCAACGCCGGAATCAAGCGCGCCAAGGCCATGACCCAGATGTTCGGCGCCAATGCCGCCACGGTATTAGCCAGCGCAAACATGATCAGGATGCAGATAAACAGGCGCTTGCGCTGGAACCGCGCGAAGTATGCGGTCAGGAACGGCCCGAATGCCGCCACGGTAAACGCGAACAACGTCACCAGCAGCCCGGCCTGGGACACGCTGACGTTCAGGTCGCGGGCGATCGACGGCAGCAGCCCGACAATGATGAATTCTGTGGTCAGCACGGTAAAACCGGCGGCCGACAGCAGCAGGATAGGGAACAACATGAAAACTCCAGAAACGACGACATCAACGACAGCCCGAAGGGCTCGCTGACGGAGAGGAAAGATGAGAGGCCGCAATCTTAACAGAATAGGCCTTGGCCTGGCCAAACCCTACAGTTGCGGGTGACGGAATGCCGCACCGAAACGGGACGCTTCCTACAGCATGTTAGACTTTGGGCCTGCTTCCTACGTCGCTATGTGCCTGCAATGCTGCGTCCTACTAAAAAAACTAGAGACAACTGTTTATGACTGCTGCCCCTTCCCTGCTGCAACGACTGATGCGCGTCAGCCTGGTCACCCAAATTGTCATCGGCCTGGTGGCCGGTATCTTACTGGCCTTGCTGTTGCCCGAGGCTGCGCGAGCCACTGGTTTTATCGGCAAGGTGTTTGTCACCGCGCTGAAGGCCGTTGCGCCGATTCTGGTGTTTGTCTTGGTCATGGCGTCTATCGCCAACCATAAACATGGCCAGGAAACCCATATCAAGCCAATCCTGTTCCTGTACCTGCTCGGCACCTTTGCCGCTGCCGTCGTCGCAGTGGTTGCCAGCATGCTGTTCCCGTCGCCTTTGGTGCTGGCTACCCATGACGCCACCGTCAGCGCCCCCGGCGGTATCGGCGAAGTGCTGCAAAGCCTGCTGCTGAGCGTGGTGGATAACCCGGTGAGCGCGCTGATGAATGCCAACTTTATCGGCATCCTGGCCTGGGCCATCGGCATGGGCATCGCGATTCGCCATGCAGGTGTTACCACCCGCACGGTGCTCGATGACCTGTCCAATGGCGTCACCCTGATCGTGCGCGTCGTCATCCGCTTTGCGCCGCTGGGTATCTTCGGCCTGGTGGCCTCGACCCTGGCCACCTCCGGTTTCGGCGCCCTGCTCGGCTATGCCCACCTGCTGGTGGTGCTGATCGGCTGCATGCTGTTTGTCGCGCTGGTGATCAACCCCGCCATCGTGTTCTGGAAACTGCGCCGCAACCCTTATCCGCTGGTGCTGATGTGCTTGCGCGAAAGCGGCATCACCGCGTTCTTCACCCGCAGTTCGGCGGCGAATATTCCGGTGAACCTGGCGCTGAGCAAACGCCTGGGCCTGCATGAAGACACTTACTCGGTGTCGATCCCGCTGGGCGCCACCATCAATATGGCCGGCGCGGCGATTACCATCACCGTGTTGACCCTGGCCGCCGTGCACACGCTCGGTATTGCCGTGGACCTGCCAACCGCCGTGCTCCTCAGCGTGGTCGCGGCGGTATGTGCCTGCGGCGCGTCGGGTGTGGCCGGTGGCTCGTTGCTGCTGATTCCCCTGGCGTGCAGCCTGTTCGGCATTCCCAGCGAGATCGCCATGCAGGTGGTGGCCGTAGGTTTCATCATCGGTGTGCTGCAGGACTCGGCGGAAACCGCGCTCAACTCGTCCACCGATGTGCTGTTCACGGCAGCCGCCTGCCTGGGCAAGGAAGAGCAAACGGCTTAACTATCCAGGCGTAAAAAAGCCCGGGGCGTTCGACAGCAACGATCCCGGGCTTTTTTGTATCTGGATGCTTAGAAAGCGCCCATGTAATCGCGTTTGCCCACTTCCACACCGTTGTGACGCAGCAAAGCGTAAGCGGTGGTGACGTGGAAGAAGAACTGCGGCAGGCCATAAGTCAGCAGGTAAGACTGACCGCTGAAGCGCTTCTCTTTCGGCGTGCCTGGGCGGGTGATGATCTCGATGCCTTCCTTGCCGTCGATTTGCTCAGGCTTGATGGTGTCGACAAATGCCAGCACCTTGGCGATCAGTGCTTGCAGATCGGCGAAGGTCACTTCGCTGTCTTCGTACTTCGGCACTTCGATCTCGGCCAGGCGCGCGGAAACGCCCTTGGCGAAGTCGACGGCGATCTGCACCTGGCGCACCAGCGGGAACATGTCCGGGAACAGACGCGCTTGCAGCAAGGCATTGGGTTCGATGTTCTTGGCGGTGGCGTGGGCTTCGGCTTTGTTCAGCACTTCGCTCAGCGCGTTGAGCATTTGCTTGAAGACCGGGATGGAGGCGGCGTACAGGGAAATAGTCATGACAGTCTCACGGTGATGGCAGGGTTTGGAACCAGCGGCGATTATAGCCATGCCTGCGGCTTGTCTTTTATTTTTTCAGGATTAGGCTAGTGAGCTTCACTGCATAGGGAAAGCGCGATGACCGCCGAGCACGACACCGACACCCCTGAGCCGCGCCTGAACAGCACGGAAATCCGCATCCTGGGCTGCCTGATCGAAAAACAGGCGACCAACCCGGAAACCTACCCGCTCACACTCAATGCGCTGGTGCTGGCCTGCAACCAGAAGACCAGCCGGGAACCGGTGACCAACTTGAGCCAGGGCCAGGTCGGCCAGAGCCTGCGGGTGCTCGAGGGCCAAGGCTTTACCCGCCTGGTGATGGGCAGCCGCGCCGACCGCTGGGAGCATCGGGTGGACAAGGCACTGGAGCTGGTGCCGGCCCAGGTAATCCTGATCGGGCTGCTGTTTCTGCGCGGACCGCAGACCGTCAACGAACTGCTGACCCGCAGCGGGCGCATGCATGACTTTGAAGATGCCGAACAGGTCGTGCACCAGCTTGAACGCCTGATTGCGCGCGGGCTGGCAGTATTGGTGCCGCGCCAGGCAGGGCAACGGGAAGATCGTTATACCCATGCGTTGGGGGATCCGGCGGATATTGAGGCGATCATCGCGGCACGCGGGAGCCCGGTGGAGCGCTCGCCGGGTGGGGTTTCGGTGGAGCGTATTGAGGAGCTTGAAGCCAGGATCGCAGCGTTGGAAGAGCGCCTGGCCCAGTTGGAACAGGCTTAACCCGATTAAAAATGTGGGAGCGGGCTTGCCCGCGATTGCGGTGGGTCAGTGATGTATAAGGCGGCTGACACGCCCTCATCGCGGGCAAGCCCGCTCCCACATTTGGATCTGCGCAGTGCTTTAATTTCGAGCGAAAGCCACTGCCGCCTGGAACTGTTCATCCGTCGGCCGCACACCGGTGTACAGCACAAACTGCTCCAACGCCTGGATTGCGATCACTTCCAACCCGGTAATCACCCGTTTGCCCTGGGCACGCCCGCGCTCGATCAACGGCGTTTCGGCGGGGATCGCCACCACATCGAACACCGTGTCAGCAGCGTCCACAGCATCGGCCGCAAAGGCCAACTGGTCCGCTTCTGCACCGCCGGTCATGCCGATCGGCGTCACGTTGACCAGCATCTGTGGGCGCAACTCGCCCAGCTCTGCTTGCCACTCATACCCCAGGCTCTGCGCCAACGCCCGGCCCGCCGCTTCGTTGCGTGCCACAATCACGCCGTTGGCATAACCGCCGTCACGCAGGGCACTGGCCACCGCCTTGCCCATGCCGCCGCTGCCACGCAGCGCGAAGGTCGAATCCTTGGGCACCGCGTGCTTTTTCAGCAATTGTTCCACGGCAATGTAGTCGGTGTTGTAGGCCTTGAGATGGCCGTCGGTATTAACGATGGTGTTGAGCGAAGTAATGGCCTTGACCGAGGCATCCAACTCATCGACCAGGGCAATGGCAGCTTCCTTGAACGGCATGGACACCCCGCAACCACGGATGCCCAGCGCCCGAATGCCGCCGATCGCGCCGGGCAAATCCTGGCTGCTGAAGGCTTTATAGTAGAAGTTCAGCCCCAGCTGTTCGTACAGATGGTTGTGAAATCGCAAGCCAAAATTCCCGGGACGCGCCGACAATGACATGCACAGTTGGGTGTCCTTGTTGGGGTGCATCTGCATGGAAAACTCCTTTGAGTAAGCAAATCGGTACAGACCTTACACAACCTTTACCTAGCGGCGGTGCTGTTTTTCAGAAATACGTTGTCTTAAAAGTATCCCCGCGACAATCCTTGAGTCTATTGATTGCAGACCACAAGCGCAGGGGCTAACCGAGGAATGACCATGATTCGTAAAATCCCCAAAATCGCCTTGCTTATCGGCGCACTCGCTATGGCAGGCCAAGCCTCCGCCCACGGTGGTGGTTGGGGTGGCCCGGCCATATTGGGTGGTTTGATCGGCGCAGCCGTTGTTGGCTCCGTAGTTGCCAGCCAATCCCAGCCGGTTTACGTGCAGCAACCGGTGTATGTCCAGCCGCAACCGGTGTATGCCGCGCCGCCGCCGGTCTACTACGCACCGCCACCGCCGGTGTATGTGCAACAGCGGGTTTACTACCGCCCGGCGCCGGTCTATTACGGCCCACCACGTGGCTACTATGGCCCTCCCCACGGTTATTATGGCCGCGGCTGGTAACACGCAGTCAGGTTAGAAATGAACAGGCCTCGCCCACACGCGGGGTCTTTTTTTACCTGCGTTTTGCCTGAGTTTTGCCTGAAAAGCCCGGTTTTATCATGCCAAGGTCGCTATGAGGACAATGCCCGAGCCGCAATCCCACATCATGACGGTCAAATGTCCACTTGCTTGACCTGGGCCTGCGCTGTCATGTTTACGTCACTCAACGGTCTCACTATCGAGCGGTCCACCCAATAACAATTAAGGACGACTGACCATGCCCACGCAAAACCCGCACCGCACCGCTGGCCTGTGCACGTCCAGCAAGGTTTACAGCGCACTTACCGAACTCAAGCACCTAGAGGGCCACCGCAGCGCAAAATTTCTCGCGCTGCTGGCAGAAAACCTGGTGCGCAAAGGCCTGCTCAGCGAGCAGGAAGTGGTGAACATGCTCGATCAAGTAGTGGATTGACGCCTGGCGTTAATGTTGACTATCGAGAAGGGTGATTTTTCCTACGCGCCATCAGCCCGTAAGGTGACCCCCATACCTTTGGAGGTGCCTATGCCTACTGTTCAAATCATGTCCGTTGTCGGCAGTGCCGTCCCCGCCCCACTCCGGGAGCTCGGGTTGCTGGCCTGCTGGTATGTGGTACGCGATGGCGAAACCATCAGCGGCCCGCTCACCTCGCTGTCCGCTGCGCAACAACAGCAACAGCAGGTGTCGAACTTCAGGCTCCATGCCTGAAGCCTCTGGCCTGAAAACTCACGCCTGAGAACTAGGGCAATGGCAGTTTGACCCGCGGCTTGCTTTCGACAAACAACGCCCAACTGGACATAAACAGCGCCGCCACCAGCGGCCCGATCACAAAGCCATTCAAGCCAAACACCGACAGGCCGCCCAAGGTCGAGATCAGGATCAGGTAATCCGGCATCTTGGTGTCTTTGCCCACCAGGATCGGGCGCAATACATTGTCCACCAGCCCGATCACGAACACGCCGAACAAGCCCAGTACCACGCCCTGCCAGATCGAACCGCTCAACAGGAAGTAGGCGGCCACCGGCCCCCACACGATCCCAGCGCCGACGGCTGGCAGCAACGACAGAAACGCCATCAACACCGCCCAGAGCAACGCGCTGGGAATGTCCAGAAACCAGAAGATCAAACCGCCCAGCGCACCCTGGGTCACGGCGACCAATACGTTGCCCTTGACGGTCGCACGTACCACCCGATTGAACTTGAGTTGCAGCCGACGCTTTTGCGGCTCGGCCAACGGCACCGCCGTACGTACTTTGCGCACCAGTTCCGGGCCGTCACGCAGCAGGAAAAACAGCAGGTACAGCATGATGAAAAAGCTCACCAGGAAATCAAAGGTGCCCTGGCCGAAGCTGAACGCCTGGGTGGCAAAGAACTGGCTGCCTTGCATGGCGCTCTTGACGATCTTTTCCCGCAGCCCCTCCAGGTTACCCATGCCGAAGCGGTCGAGCAGGTGCTGGAAGTACGGTGGCAGGATGTTCTTGAACTGTTCGATATACCCCGCCACGTCCAATTTGCCGCTTTCGATATTTTTATAGAGGGTGGCGCCCTCTTGCACCAGCAGCACGCTGGTGATGATCACCGGCAAAATTGCGATCACCAGGCATACCGTAAGGGTGGCCAGGGACGTCAGGTTGCGGTTCCAGCTGAAGCGTTGCTGCAGGCGCCGCTGCATCGGGGCGAAGATGATGCCAAGGATGACCGCCCAGAACACCGCGCCATAGAACGGCAGCAATATCCAGATAAAGGCGATGGTCACCAGGGCCAGCAATAACAGCAGGGTTTTGAATTGAAGGTTGGTTTGGTTCATGTCCGGTCCATGTCAGAAAAGCAGAGGGCCTTCAGCGGCCCTGTTGCTTAGTCCGCGGCAGAACCTGGGAGTGCCCTTCAAGCGTAGACCGCCTCATTGAATCGCCCTGGCCTCATTCAACAGTACTTCAATCACCTGTTCCTGAGCCTCGTAGCGTCCCTCACCGAAGTGGCTGTAACGCACGTGCCCCTTGGCATCGATCAGGTAGTGGGCCGGCCAATATTGGTTATCGAAGCTGCGCCAGATCGCGTAGTTATTGTCGATAGCCACCGGATAACCGATGCCCAGCTTGCGCACCTGTTCCTTGACGTTGGCCGGGATGTGCTCAAACGCGTATTCGGGCGTGTGTACGCCAATCACCACCAAACCGTCTTTTTCATAGCGTTTGGCCCAGGTATTGACGTAGGGCAGCGCACGCCGGCAGTTGATGCAGTCATAGGTCCAGAAATCCACCAGCACCACTTTGCCTTTGAGCGCTTCAAGGCTCAGAGGCGGTGAGTTGAGCCATTCGACCGCTCCCGCCAGCGACGGCGTGGCACCCGCAGGTTGCTTGCTCTCGCCACTGGCCATCCAGCTTGCGGTCAGAGCGAAAGCCAGCAGCAGGCTGGTAAACAGGAATGTGATAGGTCGCATGGTGATTACCTTGTCGAGTCGCAGAGTGCCTATTGAAACCCTCTGAGGTATCACGCCTGTGTCGAACGGCACCCGCCGATACACAGCGATACAAAACCCGCAAAAGCCCGACCTGGATCAATAAATGCGTGTGCCAGCTCCTTTACGCTCGCGACCTTTTGCGACCCGAGCCCATGCCCCCCGTGATTGCCCCCGAACTACTCGCCCCCGCCGGCACCCTGAAAAACATGCGCTATGCCTTCGCCTACGGCGCCGATGCGGTCTACGCCGGCCAGCCGCGCTACAGCCTGCGGGTGCGCAATAACGAGTTCGACCACGCCAACCTCGCACTCGGCATCCAGGAGGCGCATGCACTGGGCAAGCGTTTCTACGTGGTGGTCAACATTGCCCCGCACAACGCCAAGCTCAAGACCTTCCTCAAGGATTTGGCCCCGGTGATCGCCATGGGGCCGGACGCGTTGATCATGTCCGACCCAGGCTTGATCATGCTGGTACGCCGTCACTTCCCGTGCGTGCCGATTCACTTGTCGGTACAGGCCAATACGGTGAATTGGGCCAGCGTCGAGTTTTGGCAGCAGCAAGGTATCTGCCGGGTGATTCTGTCGCGGGAATTGTCACTGGAAGAAATCGGCGAAATCCGCCAACAGGTGCCGGCCATGGAGCTGGAAGTGTTTGTGCACGGCGCCCTGTGCATGGCCTATTCCGGGCGCTGTTTGTTGTCCGGCTATATGAACAAGCGCGATGCCAACCAAGGCACCTGCACCAACGCGTGCCGCTGGAAATACCAGGCCACGCCGGCGGTGGAGAACGCCACGGGCGATATCGTCCAGCAGTGTGAACCGACCTTGGGTATCGGCGCGCCGACCGATCAGGTGTTCCTGCTGCAGGAAGCCAACCGCCCGGATGAGCAGATGCCCGCCTTCGAAGACGAACACGGCACCTACATCATGAACGCCAAGGACCTGCGCGCCGTGCAGCACGTGGAGCGCCTGGCGCACATGGGCGTGCATTCGCTGAAGATCGAAGGGCGCACCAAGTCCCACTTCTATTGCGCGCGCACCACCCAGGTGTATCGCCAGGCCATTGACGATGCGGTGGCTGGCCGTGCGTTTGACCGCAACCTGATGACTGATCTTGAGTCCCTGGCCCAACGCGGCTACACCGAAGGTTTCCTGCGTCGCCATGTGCACGACGAATACCAGAACTACCAGAACGGCAGCTCGGTGTCGGAGCGCCAGCAGTTTGTCGGCGAATTGACCGGCGAGCGCCGGGGCGAACTGGCCGAGGTCAAGGTGAAAAACCGCTTTGCCGTGGGTAATCATCTGGAATTGATGACACCGGCCGGCAACTTTCACTTTGACCTGACCAACCTGCACAACGCCAAGAGCGAGGCCATAGACGTGGCGCCGGGGGATGGGCACACGGTGTATGTGCCACTGCCGAGCGACATGGACCTGCGCTTCGGCCTGCTGATGCGTGACGTCTAACGCAGGGGCGGTGACAGGCCTATTTGTATCAGCGCCAGGCAAACATACGCTGAGGCCAGGGTTGATCAGATCCTGAACTGCCCCACCAACTGCCCCAGGCGCTGGCCCAGGTCCGCCAGGCTGCGCGAGGTTTGCGCGCCCAATTGGGTTTCATCCGCCACGCTGTCCACCGCCACGGCAATCTGATGCACGCTGCGGTTGATCTCTTCGGCCACGGCGGTCTGCTCTTCGGCGGCGCTGGCGATTTGCGCGTTCATCGAGTTAATGGTGCCGATCAACTGCGCCATGGTATCCAGCGACGCGCCGGCTTGGTTGGCCTGGGCCGAAGTGCCATCACCGGCATCGCTGGAGCGGCGCATGGCATCCACGGCGGCGACGGTGCCTTTTTGCAGGCGGTCGATCATGCCCTGGATTTCCTGGGTGCTGGTTTGCGTGCGACTGGCCAGCGCACGCACCTCGTCGGCGACCACGGCAAACCCGCGACCAGCCTCGCCTGCCCGTGCGGCTTCGATGGCGGCGTTGAGCGCCAGCAGGTTGGTCTGCTCGGCAATCGATCGGATCACGCCGAGCACGCTGACGATCGACGACACGTCCTGCTGCAAGCTGTCGAGGGACACGCCGCTGCTGCGGATGTCGTTCACCAGCGCATGGATCTGCGCGATGCTGCCATCCACTACCCGCTTGGCGGCCTGGCCTTCGGCATCGGTCTGTTGCGCGGCCACCGCAGCGCCTTGGGCACTGCGCGCCACTTCGTGGGCCGCCGAGGACATTTGGTTGATCGCGGTGGCCACCTGATCGGTCTCGTGGCGCTGGCGTTCCATGGCGGTTTCCGAGCGCTGGGCCTGATCGGACACCTGGCTGACCAGCCCGGTGAGTTGCGCGGTCATCTCGGTGATCTGGCGCACCAGGCCGTGGATCTTGTCGACAAAGCGGTTGAACGCGCCGGCCAAGTCCCCCAACTCATCCTGACTGGTGATGGCCAGGCGGCGGGTCAAGTCGCCCTCGCCCGCGGCGATATCGTCGAGGTTGGCTTTCATCAGGCTCAGTGGGCGCAAGATGGTATTGGCCACCAACATGCCCACTGCAGCAATCACCAGCAGCACCACCACCGCCACGCCAAGGATGCTCAGCAGCACACCTTCCATGCGTTTTTCGACCTTGGCCTCGACCACCGCCACCTGGGCTTCGATGCCATCGAGGTTCACCGACGTACCAATCACCATGTCCCACTTGGGCAAGTATTCGGTGTAGCCAAGCTTGGGCACCAGTTCGGTCTGGCCGGGCTGGGTCGAGCTGTATTGCAGGTAGTGGGTGCCGTCCTTGCCGACCTTGACCAGGTCGCGGTTGACGTAGACACCGTTGGGGTCACGGTTGTCCTTGAAGCTCTTGCCTACGCCGTCCGGGCTGTTGCCCTTGAACAGGCGGATGGTCTCGGAGTCGTAGCCGAAGAAGTAGCCGTCCTTGCCGTAGGTGGTGTTGGACAACAGTTTGACTACCTGCGCCCGCACCGCCGTGTCGCCGGGGGCGGCCGCGTCGTAGAGCGGCTTGATGGTGGTCATCGCCACTTCCACATAACTTTGCAGCGTGGCCTTGGCGTCATTGAGCAGGCGCTGGCGGGTTTCATCCACCTCATTGCGCGCCTGGCCCTGCAGGATCCACACCGTGGTCAGGCTGATGACCACGGCAAACAACAACACAGGCACGACGGCCAGGGACAGGACTTTGGCCTTCAAACTCAGACGCATGGCTTTTCTCTCTTATTCGTGGCGACTTGAGAGGTTAACGGCCAGTGGCGAAATATCTGTAGGACACCTTGGCTGAGTGGCGACTGGACTGTTGTGGCGAACAGGCTTGCCCTGCGTTGGGCTGCGTAGCAGCCCCCTTTTCAGGCGCCGTAACACGCCAGGTAGATCGAGGTGTCTGGATTCAGGACCGCTTCGCGCTCCAACGCAGGGCAAGCCTGCTCGCCACAATTGAACCTGTTCCAGATACTAGAGGGTCATCGCGGCAAACCAGCCAAACGCCAGCAACGGAATGTTGTAGTGCAGGAAGGTCGGCACCACGGTGTCCCAGATATGGTGATGCTGGCCGTCAATATTCAGGCCGGAAGTCGGGCCGAGCGTGGAGTCCGACGCTGGCGAACCGGCATCGCCCAGCGCCCCCGCCGTACCCACGATGCACACAATCGCCAACGGACTGAAGCCCAGCTGCACACACAACGGCACAAAAATCGCCGCCAGAATCGGCACCGTAGAAAATGACGAACCAATGCCCATGGTCACCAACAGCCCCACCAGCAACATCAGCAGCGCGCCCACACCACGGCTGTGACCAATGAATGCCGCCGAGGCCTCCACCAGTGAGCGCACGTCACCGGTGGCCTTGAGCACTTCGGCAAACCCCGATGAGGCGATCATGATGAAGCCGATCATCGCCATCATCTTCATGCCTTCGGTGAACAGGTCGTCGGTTTCGCGCCAGCGCACAATGCCCGACACCGAAAAGATCAGAAACCCAGCCAGGGCGCCGATGATCATCGAATCCAGCCACAGCTGAATGATAAACGCCGAGGCAATTGCCAGCCCGGCCACCAGCAGGGTCAGCGGGTTGTACTGCACGGCTACTTGCTCGACGCGCTCGATTTTTTCCAGGTCATACACACGCTTTTTGCGGTAGCTGATAAACACCGCCACCAGCAGGCCCACCACCATGCCCAACGCGGGCAAGCCCATGGCATGGGTGACGTTGACTTGGCTGATGTCCACGCCGCTCTTGGCCACGTTGGCCAACAGGATCTGATTAAGGAAGATATTGCCGAAGCCCACCGGCAGGAACATGTAGGGCGTGATCAGGCCGAAGGTCATCACGCAGGCGATCAGCCGGCGGTCCAGTTGCAGCTTGGTCAGCACGTAAAGCAGTGGCGGCACCAGCAGCGGGATAAACGCAATATGGATCGGCAGAATATTCTGCGAAGCAATCGCCACCACCCACAACAGACCAATCAGCAGCCATTTGACATGACTTCCGCCGGTGGCTTCCTGGCGATCGACCAACAGCAGCGCCTTGTCCGCCAATGCATGCGCCAGGCCGGACTTGGCAATCGCCACCGCGAAAGCGCCGAGCAAGGCGTAGGACAACGCCACGGTCGCGCCGCCGCCCAAGCCGCCGTTAAACGCCTTGAGCGTGGCCTCGATGCCCAACCCGCCGGTCAAGCCACCGACCAGGGCGCCGACGATGATGGCGATGACCACATGCACACGGGACAAACTGAGCACCAGCATGGTGCCGACCGCGGCGATGACTGCGTTAATCATGGTTACCTCAAGCAAAAAACATAAAAAACAGACAGGCCCGCGACCGGGCGGCCATCTAGTGGCGTCCGTGTGCAGGCTTTAAGAGGTCTTATTAGAGGGCGCGCACTTTGCCGCAGGCGGGCCGTCATGTCAAAAACTGTGGCGAGGGAGCTTGCTCCCGCTGGGCTGCGCAGCAGCCCCAAAAAAACAGGAGCGCTGCGCACTGGAGCGCCAGCGGGAGCAAGCTCCCTCGCCACAGAATAAAGAAGCGTGAAAGGCAGCCGATACAAAGGCTCTCTGTGTTTTCAGGTTAAGGATGCTCCTCGATGTCGCTTAGACAGCTCTCCATTCAATGGAAAATCACCCTGCTCGCGGGCCTGTGCCTGCTGGGGATCGTGACCCTGCTGGTGGGTCTGTCGCTTTTTCGCATGGAGCAGAGTTCACAGCAGGTCAAAGCGTCCAGCATGCAGATGCTCGACGCGTCCGCCCAGGCGCGCATCGAGGCCCAAGGTGAAGTGCAGGCGCTGGGCATTCGCCAGCAATTCATGGACGCCTATCAGTACGGCCATGGTTTTTCGCGCCAAGTGTTGTTTTTGCGTGAGCAGGCGGAAAAACGTTTCCTCGACGCCTTCGATCCCCGCGAAGACCTGACCCGCCAAGTCAAGGCCGCCCTGCAAGCCAACCCCGATCTGCTCGGCCTGTCGTTGGTGTTTGAGGCCAATGCGCTGGACGGCAAGGACGAGTTGTTCGCCAATCAGGCAGAACTGGGCAGCAACGACAAAGGCCGCTTCGCCCTCTACTGGTCGCAGCCCACACCCGGCAAACTCACCTCCATGTCACTACCCGAAAGCGACATGGCCGACATCAGCGTCGGCCCCAGCGGCGAAAAGGCTAACGCCTGGTTCACCTGCCCACGCACTACGCTGAAACCCTGCGTGATCGAACCGTACTTTTATGTGATCGACGGGCAAAACGTGCTGATGACCAGCATCGTCTTCCCGTTGATGGTCAACGGCAAAGTTATTGCCTCGCTGTCGGTGGACATCAACCTCAACAGCCTGCAGGCCGTGAGCCAACAGGCCAGCCAGAAGCTGTATGACGGCCAGACCCAGGTCAGCATCCTCAGCCCCACCGGTTTGCTCGCCGGCTACAGCCCGGACGCCGGCAAACTCAGCCAGCGTCTGGATCAGGTCGACAGCGCCAGCGGCGCGCAACTGATCAGCGTACTGGCCAGTAACCCTCAGACCAGCAGCCTGCGTACCGATCACCAACTCAAGGTGCTGGCGCCCTTCGCGCCGATTCCCGGCGGCAAGCCGTGGGGCGTGTTGCTGGATGTGCCGGAAAAAGTCCTGGTCGGCCCCGCCGAAACACTCAAGGCGCAGTTGGACGCGGACAACGCCCGTGGCACGCTGCTGGAATTGAGCCTGGGCCTGCTGGCGGCCGTGGTTGGCTTAGTGCTTGTGTGGCTGATGGCCCGCAGCGTGACCCGGCCGATCCTCGGCGTGGCACGCATGCTCGAAGACATCGCCAGCGGCGAAGGCGACCTCACCCGCCGCCTGGCCTACGACAAACAGGATGAACTGGGCCAACTGGCCGGCTGGTTCAACCGCTTTCTCGACAAGCTGCAACCGATCATTGCCCAAGTGAAACGCTCCGTGCAGGACGCCCGTGGCACTGCCGACCAGTCCGCCGAAATCGCCACGCAAACAAGCGCCGGCATGGAGCAGCAATACCGTCAGGTCGACCAAGTGGCCACCGCCTCCCACGAAATGAGCGCCACCGCCCAGGACGTCGCCCGCAGTGCTGCCCAGGCGGCACACGCCGCACGCGATGCCGACCAGGCCACACGCGACGGCTTGAGTGTGATCGACCGCACCACCACCAATATCGGCAACCTGGCGGCGGATATGAGCACCGCCATGGCCCAGGTCGAAGGCTTGGCGGCCAATAGCGAGAAGATCGGTTCGGTGCTGGAAGTGATTCGCGGCATCGCCGAGCAAACCAACCTGCTGGCACTCAACGCCGCCATCGAAGCCGCCCGCGCCGGTGAGGCTGGGCGTGGTTTTGCGGTGGTCGCCGACGAAGTACGCAACCTGGCGCAGCGCACCCAGGAGTCGGTAGAAGAAACCCGCCTGGTGATTGAGCACCTGCAAAGCGGCACCACCGACGTGGTTGGCTCCATGGGCAATAGCTATCGGCAGGCCCAAGGCAGTGTCGAACAGGTCGGCCAGGCGGTCACCGCCCTGCGTCAGATTGGTGAGGCGGTCACGGTGATCAGCGACATGAACCTGCAAATCGCCAGCGCCGCCGAACAGCAAAGCGCCGTGGCCGAAGAGATCAACAGCAATGTGGCGACGATACGGGATGTGACTGAATCGCTGTCGGAGCAGGCGAATGAATCGGCGCGGGTGAGCCAGGCGTTGAACAGCCTGGCGAATCAGCAGCAGGGGTTGATGGATCAGTTTCGGGTGTAATGATCGTTCCCACGCGTGGGCGCGCCTCCTGTGACGCTCCGCGTCGCCCGTCGACAGCGGGACGCCGAGCGTCCAAGGCGGCGTTACCACGCAGAGCGTGGGAACGATCTCAACGTTTGGGTAATTCGATCAGCACCTTGAGCCCGCCCAGCTCGCTGTCCTGCAACCGCAACGTACCACCCCACACCTCGACAATATCCCGCACGATCCCCAGCCCCAGGCCATGGCCGTCAATCTGCTCATCCAGACGCGCGCCCCGGCTGAGCACTTGCTCACGCTGAGCCGGCGGGATGCCGGGGCCGTCGTCTTCGACTGCCAGCAGAAAGCTGCGCGGGGTTTCGCTGACCGTCAAGCGCACGTCGGCATCCGCCCATTTGCAGGCGTTATCCAGCAGGTTGCCGAGCAGTTCCAGCAGATCTTCGCGGTCCCAGGGCAATTGCAGGCCGGGGTCGACGTGGTAGCTCAAGTCCAGGTGTTCACCGTGGATCATGCTCAAGGTGGCCAGCAGGCCGGGCAGTTCTTTTTCACAGTCAAACAGCGCGCCGGGCAGGGTTTCACCGGCCAGGCGGGCGCGGTTAAGTTCGCGGTTGAGACGTTGTTGCACCTGGTCAAGCTGCTCGCGCAGCAGCTTGCCGATTTCGGGGTGGTCCTTGAGCGCTTCACTGGAGGCTGCACTCAGTAGCACCGCCAATGGGGTTTTCAGCGCATGGCCGAGGTTGCCCAAAGCATTGCGTGAGCGCTTGAGGCTGTCTTCGGTATGGGCCAGCAGATGGTTGATCTGCGCCACCAACGGCTCCAGTTCCAGCGGCACTTGGGTATCAAGTTGCGAGCGCCGGCCCTGTTGCAGTTGGGCAATCTGGTTGCGTGCCGTCTCCAGCGGGCGCAAGGCGCGGCGCACGGTGACCCGTTGCAGGATCAGCACCAGTAACAGCGCCGCCAAGCCGATGATCAGGCCGATCTGGCGCATCAGGCGAAAACTTTCGCGCACGGGCGTGTAGTCCTGGGCCACGCTGATGGAAATTGACTGGCCGAAACGCTTGTAGTCCGAACGCAACACCAGCAGTTGCTGGCGTTCCGGCCCCAGTTGCAGGTTGCCCTTGAGCCCCGGCTCGGTCAGGCGCGGCAGTTCCTGGTCCCACAACGAGCGGGAGCGCCATTGAACGTCGGCAAAATCGATGCGGAAATAATGCCCGGAAAACGGTCGCTGATAGGCCGGTGACAGACGCTGCTCATCCAAATGAACACCCTCCGGCCCACGCACCAGTGCTGCCAGCAGGTTCTCGCTGTCGTTGCGCAGCCCGGCTTCCAGGTAGCGCTGCAAACCGGCCTCGAACAACCACAAACTGGTTTGCGCCAGCACCACGCCCACCACCACCATGACGCTGATCAGACCCAGGCTCAAACGCCGTTGAATCGACCTCATGCCGGGGCGGCGCCAAACCGGTAACCCTGGCCACGCCGGGTTTCAATCACACTGCGCCCCAATTTGCGGCGCAGGTGGTTGACGTGCACTTCCAGCACATTGGAGTCGCGCTCGGTTTCGCCGTCATACAAATGTTCGGCCAGATGGCTTTTCGACAGAATCTGCTCCGGGTGCAGCATGAAGTAGCGCAGCAGGCGGAATTCGGCGGCGGTCAGCTGGATCTCGTCGCCATCGCGCAGCACACACTGGCGCCCTTCATCCAGGTGCAGGCCGGCGGCTTGCAGCGTCGGCTGGTTGGCCTGGCCGTGGGAACGGCGCAACAATGCCTGGATGCGCAGGTAGAGTTCTTCGGGGTGAAAGGGTTTGCTCAGGTAATCGTCGGCGCCGGCCTTGAGCCCTTCGATACGTTCGGCCCAGGAATCGCGCGCGGTCAGCACCAGCACGGGCGTGGCCAAGGCCGCGGCGCGCCATTGCGCGAGCACCTCCAGGCCCGGCAGGCCCGGCAAGCCGAGGTCGAGGATGATCAGGTCATAGGGTTCGCTGCGGCCTTGATACGCGGCGTCGCGCCCATCGGCCAGCCAGTCGACCGCGTAGCCCTGGCGCTGCAGACCGGCCAACAGTTCATCAGCCAGCGGTACGTTGTCTTCTACCAGGAGCAGGCGCATCAGTCGTCTTCCTTATCTTTGAGCAGCTTACCGGTACTGGCGTCGAGCTCGATTTCACGCACCACGCCTTCGGCGGTCAACAGTTCGATTTCGTAGATATAGCGCACCGAGCGATCCTTGTGCTCCTCAAGCTCGGCGTCCAGCAGCTTGGCACCCGGGTAGCGCTCCAGCGCCGGCCCCAGCAACTGTTCCAGCGGCGCGATGACGCCCTCCTGACGCAATCGCAGGGCTTCATCCTGACCAAGGTCATGGGCCGACAGGCTGGCGCTGCTCAGTAGCAATACCAGCGCCACCTGACTGCCCGCGCGTAGATTTACCTTCATTACGTATCCTGATGTTCCTTGAGGGCGGCCCGATGCGGGACATGGGCCACCACGGTACCCGTGACAACTTAACTGAAACTGAATTGCCACCATGGCAATTTTCAATCGGCAACCTTACCCATCGCTGCAGGAATTCTCTTATATTGCCTGTTCGCTGCAACCGAGACCTGTATGACTGCCATCCACATCAAGTTTCCCGCGCTGACCCTCAAGGCCGGCAAACGCGCTTTCACACGCATTCGCGAGCAAGGCCTTGCGCCGGCGGATGTCGGTATCCTACCCGGTGCGGCCGGTGGCCCCAAGGCGTTGGGCATTCAAGGCCTGGACCTGGCGCTGTTCGGCGATTGGCTGCCACGCGCGCCGCGTGAGCGTGCACTGATCGGCGCGTCCATCGGCTCCTGGCGGTTTGCCAGTGCGTGCCTGCCCGACCCGGTGCAAGGCTTGCTGGACCTCGGCCGCTTGTACAACGAACAACGCTTTGCCAAGGGCGTGACCATGGCCGAAGTCAGCCACAGCTGCCAGCGCATGCTCGACGACCTGTTGGCCGGCCGCGATGCGCGGGTGCTGGACAACCCCGACTACCGCCTGAATATCATGGTGGTCAAGAGCCACGGCCTGCTCGCCGATGACCACCGTGGGCGACTGGGGCTGGGCCTGTCGTCGGTGATTGCCGACAACCTGCGTGGCCGTGCGCGGCTGTCGCGGCATTTTGAGCGGTTGATCATCCACGACCCGCGCCAGGCGCCACCGGTGCATGCGCTGACGGACTTTCCCTCGCGCTTCCTCGACCTGCAGCTGGGCAACCTGCGCCAGGCGCTGCTGGCCTCCGGTTCCATCCCCATGGTGATGCAAGGCGTGCGCGACCTGCCCGGCGCAGGCACGGGCACTTACCGCGACGGTGGCCTGCTGGACTATCACCTCGACCTGCCCTATCACGGCGACGACATTGTGCTGTACCCGCATTTCACCGACCGGGTGATCCCCGGCTGGTTCGACAAGGGCCTGCCGTGGCGACGCAGTAATCCACAAGGCTTGCAGGATGTGCTGCTACTGGCGCCCTCCAAAGACTACCTGGCCCGTCTGCCCCATGGGAAATTGCCGGACCGCAGCGACTTCAAGCGCTTTATGGGCGATGACTCTAGCCGCAACAAATACTGGCAAACCGCGATGAGCGAAAGCCAACGGCTGGGGGATGAGTTCCTGCAACTGGCGGACAATGGTGGGCTGGGCGAGCGGCTGCAAGCGCTGTAACCCAGCGGTATGCGCGGCAGAGGATCAAACTGTTAAACTCGCCGCCTGCCAGATACCTGACCGAGCTGAAAATACTGTGGAAATCTTCAAAGAGTTTACCTTCGAGTCCGCCCACCGCCTGCCCCATGTACCGGAAGGCCACAAATGCGGGCGCCTGCACGGGCATTCGTTCAAGGTGGCGATCCACCTGAGCGGCGACCTGGATCCCCATACCGGCTGGATCCGCGATTTCTCGGAAATCAAGGCGATTTTCAAGCCGCTCTACGAGCGCCTCGACCATAACTACCTCAATGACATCCCAGGCCTGGAGAATCCGACCAGCGAAGTGCTGGCCAAGTGGATCTGGACCGAACTCAAGCCCCTGTTGCCGGAACTCAGCGCGATTCGCATCCACGAGACCTGCACCAGCGGTTGCATCTATCGCGGCGAGTAAGCGCTTGAGTGTTTAAAACCACCTGCGGGTGGTTTTTTTATGCCTGGCCACTGCAGTTGTAAAGCGTGCTTGACATGAAAAACCTGCACACCCAACGTAAAGCATCCTTTGCTTAAACTTCAGCGACGGTTTCCTGGAAACCGCGGGCCTGCCGCGCCTGTCGGCCTTCATGGTCTGGCCGATCATGAGCGGCGTCTGGTGTGTGGCCACAATCATTGGCACAAGGCGCTATCAATGAATAATCAGTTGCGCCAGTTACGCGCAGAACTGGGTTGGTCCCAGGCCGATCTGGCGCAGCGCCTGGGCGTGTCGCGCCAGACCATCAACGCCATCGAGACCGGCCGCTACGACCCGAGCTTGCCGCTGGCGTTCAAGATCGCCAAGGTGTTCGAACGGCCCATCGAAGCGATCTTCGAAGCGCCAGTGGACTGAGCCTTTATGACAGGAGCACGCTGAATTGATACGCCCCGCCACTACCAATGATAGTGCCGCTATCGAGGCCATCGTCCAGGCTGCCTATGCGCCCTACATTGAGCGCATCGGCCGCAAGCCCGGGCCAATGCTGGAGGACTACCCGCAGTTGGTCGAAGACGGGGGCGTGCATGTGCTGGACCACGCCGGGCAGGTTCAAGGCTTTGTTATCCTGAGGCACACCGACACGGCGTTGCTGTTGGAGAACCTCGCCGTCACCCCACAAGCCCAGGGCCTTGGTTTCGGCCGACAACTGATGGATTTTGCCGAACAGCAGGCACTTGATGCCGGCTACAGTGCCATCCGCCTGTACACCAATGAGGTGATGACCGAGAACCTCGCGCTGTACAGTCGCCGTGGCTATGTGCAAACCCATCGCGCCGAGGAACACGGCCTGCGCCGCGTATTTATGATCAAACATCTATAGGAGCACCCCATGGAAAACCTCTGGCTGGCCCAGGCCAAACGCTTGCAGGCACTGGCGTCCACGGGGCTGCATTTTTGCACTGACGACTTTGAGCGTGAGCGCCTTGAGGAAATTGCCGAGATTGCCCACAGCATGCTCGCGCAACTGGCGGATGTGCCGCTTGCGCGCATCACCGGGCTGGTGCCGGATTTTGCCAAGCGTTATTCAACCCCGATGATTGACGTACGCGGCGCGGTGATCGAGGGCGACCGGATACTGCTGGTGCGCGAATTGACCGACGGCTGCTGGGCCCTGCCCGGTGGGTACGCAGATATCGGCCTGTCGGCGGCGGAAAACATCGTCAAGGAGATCCGTGAGGAAGCCGGGCTGAGCGTCACGGCACGCGCGCTGTACAGCGTCACGCACAAGGCCAAGGGCTTGTATCGCCCGGATGTGCGGGACTTCTACAAGCTGTATTTCCTGTGCGAGCGGGTCGACCAACGGGCGCCGATGGCGGGTTTTGAAACCACTGAAGTGGGCTTTTTTACCCTCGACGACCTGCCGCCCCTGTCCCGTGGGCGCACCATCGAAAGCGACCTTGAAGCGGCGTTTGCGTTTCATCGTGGCGAGACCACCCAGACGCTGTTCGACTGATCCATTTTGTCTCACCGCTGCACTGCTTTCGTGCCTGCTTGGGCGCGCTCGACACAGCTGCCTGGCGACAAATACGCCGCGCTGCCGGTTTGGCACGCGCAGTGCAACAGCGCTGCGTCAGTCATCCAGGGAGCAAGGCCATGACGCAGCAAGAACCGGGTAACGATTACCCCCTCAGCGAAGTGCCGATGCATGCGCGCAAGGGCCTTGCGTCCACCGCCATGGTGTTGCTGGGCTTCACCTTCTTCACCGCGACCATGTTCGCCGGCGGCAAGCTGGGCGTGGCGTTCAGTTTTACCGACATGCTCGGCGTCGTGGCCCTGGGTAACCTGTTGCTGGGTATTTACGCCGCAGGCCTGGGCTACATCGCCTTCAAGAGCGGCTTGAATTCGGTCCTGATGGGGCGCTTCTGCTTTGGCGAGGTGGGCAGCAAACTCAGCGACTTGATCCTCGGCTTCACCCAGATCGGCTGGTACGCCTGGGGCACCGCCACCGCAGCCGTGGTGCTGGGCAAATATTTCGAATTGAACCAAGGCACGGTGCTGGCACTGATGGTGCTGTTTGGCCTGCTGTTCTGCGCCACCGCGTATATCGGCTATCGCGGGCTGGAGATTCTGTCCTATATCGCGGTGCCGGCCATGGGCATCCTGCTGTTGCTGTCGATGTGGGTCGCCACCGTCAAAGTCGGCGGCCTGGAAGGCTTGCTGGCAGTGGTGCCGACGGCGGAGCTGGACTTGTCCACCGCCATCACGCTGGTATTCGGCACTTTTGTCAGCGGCGCCACCCAGGCGACCAACTGGACGCGTTTTTCTCGTTCGGCCAAGGTCGCGGTGCTGGCCAGCCTGATCGGCTTTTTTATCGGCAATGGCTTGATGGTGTTGATCGGTGCCTATGGCGCCATCGTCTATCAGCAACCCGATGTGGTCGAAGTACTGTTGCTGCAAGGTTTCGCCATGGCGGCGATGGTCATGTTGCTGCTCAACATCTGGAGCACGCAGGACAACACCATCTACAACTTCGCCGTGGCCGGCTGCAATCTGCTGCGTACCCGGCGGCGCAAAACCGTAACCCTGGCCGGCGCGGTGATCGGCACCCTGCTGGCACTGCTTGGCATGTACGACTTGCTGGTGCCTTATCTGATTCTGTTGGGCACCGTGATCCCGCCGATTGGCGGGGTCATCATGGCGGACTTCTTCTACCGCTATCGCGGCCAGTACCCGCGTCTGGCCGATGTACGCCTGCCGGCGTTCAATTGGCCAGGGCTGGCGGCGTATGCCGTGGGCACCGTGCTGGCGTTTCACTCACCGTGGGTGGCGCCGTTGGTGGGGATTGTGGCCGCGTCCCTGGCCTACATCGCACTCACCGCGGCCCTGCGCGTGCGCGCACCTTTGGCTGACGTACAGGCATGAACCCGACTGTTGCCATGAGGATGGTAACCTTGTGGCTGATAACCCTGATGACCTGGCGGCTGACTGCCTGATTATCCAAAGCCAAGAGGAACTTGCCCATGCATATCATCAATGCCCGCCTGCGCAACCGTGAAGGCCTGCATGATCTGCACCTGGAACACGGCCGGATCGCCCGCATTACTGCACAAACCGTGGCGCCGACATTAACAGCTGACGATCTTGACGCCGCTGGCAACCTGGTCATACCTCCGTTCGTGGAACCCCATATCCACCTGGATGCGACGCTGACCGCTGGCGAGCCACGCTGGAACATGAGCGGTACCCTGTTCGAGGGCATTGAGTGCTGGGGCGAACGCAAAGCCACCATCACCCAGGAAGACACCAAGGCCCGCGCCAAGAAAACCATCCAGGCCCTGGCCGCCCATGGCATCCAGCATGTGCGCACCCACGTTGATGTCACCGACCCTGACCTCACCGCGCTCAAAGCCATGTTGGAGGTGCGTGAAGAAAGCACGCACCTGATCGACCTGCAAATCGTCGCTTTCCCGCAGGAAGGCATCGAGTCTTACCGCAACGGCCGCGAACTGATGCAGGAAGCCATTCGGCTGGGCGCTGATGTGGTCGGAGGCATCCCGCACTTTGAATACACCCGCGACCAAGGGGTTAGCTCGGTGAAGTTCCTGATGGACCTGGCCGAACGCACCGGCTGCCTGGTGGACGTGCACTGCGACGAAACCGATGACCCACACTCGCGCTTTCTCGAAGTACTCGCCGAAGAAGCCCGCAGCCGCGGCATGGGCGAGCGCGTCACCGCCAGCCACACCACGGCGATGGGTTCCTACGACAACGCCTACTGCGCCAAACTGTTTCGCCTGCTGGGCCACTCGGGCATCAGCTTCGTTTCATGCCCTACCGAAAGCATTCACCTGCAGGGCCGCTTCGACAGTTTCCCGAAACGCCGAGGCGTCACCCGCGTCAATGAACTGCTCGAGGCCGGCATGAACGTCTGCTTCGGCCAGGACTCCATCGTCGACCCATGGTACCCGCTGGGCAACGGCAACATCCTGCGCGTGCTGGAAGCCGGTCTGCACATCTGCCATATGCTGGGCTACCGCAACCTGCAAAGCGCCCTGGACCTGGTCACCGACAACAGCGCCAAGGCCATGGCCCTGGGTGACCGTTACGGCCTGGAAGCCGGTCGCCCGGCCAACCTGCTGGTGCTTTCGGCAGACAGTGACTACGAGGTGATCCGCAGCCAAGGCCTGCCGTTGTATTCGATCCGCAATGGCAAGGTGCTGATGCAACGCAGACCGGCACAGGTGGAGTTTTTGTAAGCCCCGGGGTCAGACGATTGAATCAATATCCAGTGGCTGCACCCGGCCGGCGCCGTCCTGAAGTGGCGCAGGAATACTGGCGATTTGCGCCAACTTGCGGTTTTCGCGGTGGCGCAACCAGCGTTTCACGCTGGGCTGCAAGCCGGTGGAATGAGCGTGGCTGCCATACACGTCACGCACGTCCAGACGGCGCCAGCGTAACGACTCCAATCGGCGCCGACTGCTGCGCAAGCGGTCGACTTCAGCGTTCAGTGCCTGGTTATGCGCATGCCCATAATCGCGTTGGTTCGGTGGGCGACGACGCTCGAGCTCGCGGTTCTTGTCGCGCAGTTGTTGGGTCATGGTGTCGAGCGCCAGGTCTATCAACTCGAACTCTCTGGCGGTGATCAAAGGCCCCTGGCACTCCACGGTTTGCTGCCAGCGGCGCAGAGTGGCCCACGCGGCTGGAATGTAGCTGGCGGTCATGAAATGCTGGCTGGCCTGGAACAGTTGTTTCAACAGGTTGGCACGCTCGGGCATATCGCCATGCAGTTGCAGCATACGGTTGCATCCCGCCTCAAGGATGGACTCACAACCGGGCGTCCATAACACTGAGGAGTGCGTGCCGTCCGGCAGCTTGATGGGCATGAAGTGCTGTTGTTCGCCGTGATGCTGGTAAGGATTGCCGCCGACGCGCACAAGGCCAGCGGCGAACAGCAGGCCACCCGCACCGGGCGCGGCAAAAAGCGTGACGGCGCCCGGCACCCAGAGTTTGGCGGTGGTGTTCATCCACGTGGCAGGGACACTGGGAACCGGGTCGTTGTGGTTGACGATGCGGTGATGGATAAGGGCTGAGGCGCCGTCGGTAAACTCGGAGTCTGCGGCGCGGGGAGCGCCGTAGGTGTAGAGGAGGATGTTGTACTTCACGCGTGTAACTCGGCGTAACCCCTCTGCCAAGAGCAACGCGATGGCGCCGCCAAGGCTGTGGCCACAAATCACAATGCGCTGGCCGCTGTGGAATTGATCAAGGTAGTACAGAACAAAATCGCGCATCGCTCGATATGCCTGATAAAAGCCCTCATGGGCTTTGCCAACACCTTCGGTAAATGGCACTTGGTGGGCATTCGCGTCGCGTAGTGCATCGGCACCACTGGCGGTGCCTCGAACAGCGATCAGAATTACTTCGTTGTGATGACTGATAAAGGCCTGGGTATCCGTACCAAACGCTTCATCATCAAAAAAGTGCAGGCTGGCGGGATGCTCCTGTTTCTCACCAAGCTGCGGACGATTCTGTGGATACAACTCAGGATCGAAGGGCAAAATCTCAAACCGCTGGGAGTATGGAACCTCTTCATACAGCGGGTAGAAGCGCTGAGCCTGATCACGATCGACCTTCCAGGCTTCTTGAAACCCCGAGAGTTTTTCCGCGAACAGATTGCCTGCGCTGGGATCCAGGGGAAAACTGACGTGTTCCACCGGAGGTTTTGGAGGTTGCTGGCCAAAATCGCAGTAACTCAATGTGGACATCAACGCCAATTGATACAGGTTCAACGCACAAAACTGATCATCGGTCGACAACATCGGGCGCAGGGCCCGCAAAGGCCGTACCTCCAACACCGTGTGCAGGTTGGGGAACAGCACGACGCCTGACAATGCGGGCTGCGGCGGACCAAACCCCAGCTCAGCCATCATTTTCAATGCATGCCTTGGAGGGTGATAGGTTGCGGAGGCAAACGGCGGCAGGTGGGCAATATGTCGAACCAGGTCGCGCACCTCAACCTGATAAAACCGGTCTGCCTGGCGTTGTGCAGGGTTACCCTCGATACGTTGGCCATCAGCCGCTGAAAATCGGGTGTGTTCGGCGCGGGCTTGAAGTTCGGTGATAGGTAACGGGTAAGTCTTGCGCTTTATCAATTTGGAATATGGCTCTTCGTCGCCTGAATACTGCGCATCCAAAGAAAGAATGACAGGGCCGCAATAAAACCCTTCCACCTTGGCGTATCCCTCTCCATTCAACCTTCCGTTGTACCGGCGCCCTGTAGTGTCCTGGATTGTGTAGACCAGCCCACCGTAAGCCTTCCCGCTGCCCGTTTCATCCACCAGGCAAACGCTTGCCCAATGCCCTTTCAACGGGCAAGCAGGCATCTTGCTGCTGAAAAAAGGTTGCTTCCATGCTGCCTGGCTCATGAATCATCTCCTTGTTAATTGCACGTTGGGTAAACATCGCAAACACGTCCATCCGGCATCGTTATAGGTTTAAAGTCCGTGGTGTTACTGCCACAGTATCCGGACAGATCTTCAAAGCTTTTACCCCGGCACCGTTTCCACCCCCCCGGTACAGCTAGCCAGGTGTCCTGAAAAGCGGGGGCCTCCTCGTCTGTAACGCTCAACGTCAGCCTTACTTTTTTCCCTGGGAGCAGCTCTCTCTGCGCCACGCCACCCGGGCGCGTTTCTTGCCTTTTCCCCTTCGTGTCCAACGCGTTACATTCCAACAATTTTCTGATCGCATGCTCGGGGCCGGCCGTCCGAAAAAACCACATGCATTGTCCAAAAAACTCCTGCACACCCGACTCGGGCATCGCTGCTACGCGTTCAGACTCGATAGGATCTGCGAAAGAAATTGCCGCGAAACTGCCACCGACATCAGTGTCGAGTTCACCCCACTTCGCATAAAGAGTGAACTCCACGCTACGCAACACCGTAGGGCACCCCTCAATGGTTTCAGTCAGCGGGAACTCATAGCTCACTCGTTCGGCCACGGGTTTGTAATCGGCAATAAAGATCTTGCGTTCCGGCCTTTTGCCTCGACGCTGCGGCAAGGTGCAGAGTTCATATCTGGCGGGACGGTAGTTAGCGGCACCGATGAATCGAAACTGTGCGGGTAAATCCACCTCCAGGGTAAAACGCTTAGCCGGCGGTGCCAGCGCACAACCCGAGAGCCATCCTGCACCGAGCGTTATCAAAACGCTGCGCGTCCAACTATTCATGCTTTTGCCACTCCCGTAACACCCGCTCAAAATGTTCCGACGGCGCCTCGCCCTCTATCGGCTGCCACCGAATCGTGCTGCCTTGCGTCGCCTCCTCCAACCGACGCACCACCAGAAACTCGAGCTGCTGGGAGCCTCGCCATTGCCAGGCACGGGCCTGCTCCAGAACCTGCGCCAGCCAGATTCTGGGGTTCTGAAACTCGACCAAGCCGGCGAGTTTTTCGCTGTGTTCAGTCAGCAGATAACGCAGGATATTGGCGTGCAGAATCACTTCGGCCTGAGGGTTGGGCGTGTTCAGCCAGGGCACAGCCACAGGCACGGGATACTCCCCCGGCATTGGGTTTTCACCCCGACACCAACAGCCTTGGTGCCAATAGCACACACTCATCAGTGGGCCGAGAAACACTGGCCAGTGCTCGCCCTGTAAATGGGTCAAAGCACGTGCCAAGGTACGGTTATCGTGAAAGCGATACACGGCCTGGCTTCCCTGGCGCCCTACCAGCAGACGTTCGCGCCAATGCCGAACCACGCCAGCCAGATCATCACCGGGCAGGCTGCCCAGCCAGCCCCAGTTCGTCTCGGGGTGTTGCAGCAGATCAACCAGCGCAGGCTCGTCCGCCTGCTCCACCAACAGAATCAACGGGCCTGCCGCTGCCAACTCGACCAAGGCGGTCTCAGCGTACAGGCTGCAATACTGCGACAGGTTACGCACCGCCAACAGCTGTTGACGTGCGCCGTGGTGACCATCAAGGATCAAGCACAGTCGGCGCCCCGCCTGATGCTGTTCGGCCATCCACTGGCCTGGCTCACTTGGCATCAGGCAGCCCTCCGCATGAGTGTGCACTGACCTTCACGACACGCCTCGCACACCGGGCAGAAGTCCGCGCCCAACTGCCGGGCCTCGTCCAGAAGGGTGCCTTGGGCCGTCGAGAGGTTCGGCGCATCCATGGCCGATAATGGGTTCGCGGACCGAGTGAGGGGCGGCAAGCCGCCAACGGTGACAGGCCGGCTGCTGAAAATGCCGCCCGCCTGGATAATCAGGTGCTCGCCTCCAGCCTTGAGGCTCAATTGTGCGCCCGCATCGATGATCAGGCTGGCGCCGGCCTTGAGGACGATCTGCTGCCCGGCCTGGATAACCATGGACTGACCGATATGCGTCTGGCTGTCTCCCTGCACATCCTGCCGATCGTTCGTGCCAAGCATGGCAGTGCGGTCTCCGGTGATGTGTCGCTGCTCGCCACTTTCCAAATGAACCGTGCTTAACCCGCGGATGATTTCACGCCGCTCTCCCGCCACCTCAAGACGACTGTCATGGCCGACCTGCTGTTCCAGGTCCCGTTGGGCGCGCAGGAAGATGAGTTCCTCGCCGTGGCGATCCTCAAGGTGCAGTTCGTTGGCCCCCGTGCCCCCCGGAACACTGCGGCTGCGCAACACGCTGCGTGTCTTGTGTTGTGGCAAAGGGTAAGCCGGCCTGTGCAGCGCATTGGGCAGGCAGCCGTTGATCAACGGCTGGTCCGGGTCGCCTTCCAGAAAGGTCACCAGCACCTCCATGCCCACCCGCGGAATCAGCATGGCGCCGAAGCCATCGCCCGCCCAACCGGATGCTACCCGTACCCAACAACTGCTGTTGTCATCGGTGGGGTCCAGGCGGTCCCAATGAAAACGTACCTTTACTCGACCGTAGGCGTCGCAGTGCACCTCCTCGTCTGCTGGCCCCGTCACGATGGCGGTTTGGCTGCCGTTGAGGGTAGGTTTCGGGTGTCTGATGGGGGGCCGATGCACGGCGCGCCAGGGTGTTGCGGTAAACCGGTTTCGGTAGCCGTGGAATGTGCCCGCTACGGGCGCTGCTTCCTCCAGCACCTGCGGTTGATAGCCTTCGTGATGCACCGACGTGAGCAACCACAAATCGTTGCAGGTGGGATCAGGGTGGTCACACAGCTCAAGAAAATGGCCGCTGCCCAGCGCCGGTTGATCACTTTTGCCCACGGCACGATGGCGGTCACGCAGATGCCGCTCCAAGCCCCTTTGCGCCAATTGCCGACCTCGCGCATGGTCGCTGAAACCACCAGGGTAATGGTAATCCTCAAGGCGCTGCGTCAATGCAGGCCCGGCCTTGTCTTCCAGGCGCAGCGACGGATGCTCGAAGTCATGATCACGGCGCACCGTCAGCTGGGTACGGGTCTCCAGGCGCACGTCGAACTGCCGGATAGCTCTCGTTTTGGCTGCCAGCTCGTGCGTCGCGCAAAATCGCTGTGCAGCCAGACGCCGAAACACCGTCTGGTCATCACCGAACACCAGCACGTGATTATTCGGGCCATGGCGAAAGTGGTAGTGAATACCCTCCTCCTCGCACAACCGCTGGATAAAGTGCAGGTCGGTTTCCGCGTACTGAACGCAGAACGGACGGGATGGGTAAGCCACAGGGCCCAGTTCGAAGGCATAGGCGTCCGCCAGAATGCCGTGGTGCTCAAGGACCGCCGCAATAATCTGCGGCACACTGCGTTGCTGGAAGATCCGCTGGTTGTGTCGATGGGCAAGACACGCCAGGCGTGGTGCCAGGGTGAGACGATAGCGAGTGAGCCGAACGCCGGGCCCCTCACGGCCGATAGCGTAGATGCGCCCATGCAGCCCCGCAGCGGATTCGCCAAAGTCCAGATAAGCCGGCTGGTGAAGCAGCGCCTCCAGATCCAGAGAGGGATTTTCGCTGACCAAGTGCACGGTAATGAAGTAAGGCTGATCAAGGCCTTCTCGGCCTTTGAAAGCGAGTACCTGAAAGTCATTGTTTATTTCTGGAAGTATCAACTTGAAACGTGGCGCGGCAGATGTTTCAACCATCCCTAAGTTACCCATCATCAATTATTTGACTGAAAGGCCTCCCCCCATCGGGCATTGATTGAACTGCCGGGAAAAAGCGCCTGAACCCAATAAATCTTAGCGATTTCAGGCGGAATTTGACCCTTTAAAAATAAAAAAGACGTTTCGCACAACGTGGTAGGACGTGTCTTTTACAAAATAATAAATTCGCAGAATTTAGTAGCACTCAACAACAAGAAACTTCTTACGCCAACTTTAACCACACAACTAACCGATAAAGAAACGGCTGACACGCATTCAAGATATCAGCCACTTCTGCGCCTTCAGGCTTGCACGCATGCAGTCCCGAACAGACTGACGCTCAGCAGCGTTTCGGCCTGGCACTGTAAACGCACCGGCACTGTGCCACCTGGCATGACCACAGCCACCTCGCCGGCGTCAACCCAACCCGCGCGCCATGCCGCGCAGGCAACTGCGCTCGCGCTGGTACCCGAGGACGCGGTGGGTCCTTCTCCTCGCTCAAACACCCGCGCGATGACCCGATTGCCCGAAGCATGTGCGGCCCATTGCAGATTGATCCCCGCCAAACAAGGTTGGCCGCGCCCACCTGGCGGTGCAAAGGCAATGGCCCGTAACGACTCAAACAGTGCGGGCTGGTGCATCGACTGATTGTCCGGCAAGGCCTGTGCGTGCTCGACGAGCGTCACACAATGAGGATTGCCCACACGAACGAACTGGCTGACGGCCCATTGCGGGTCAATCGCCGCCAGTGCAGCCACATGGCTGAACTCACATTGCCCCAATGTTGCTGCGCCAGTACCGGTAGCGGCCACCGCTGCTGGCCCGAAACTCGGCCGGCCCAAGGCCAGCCAGAAGCCTGCAACCTGTTCAAAGATCGCCGGTTGTGAATAGGTCACCAGCACAGAGACTGAATCCTGCTTGTCGTGATGCACCTGCAACTCACACCCTTGCGTCATCAAACCTTGATCCGTCAGCGCCTGGGAAAAAATCGTCAACCCGTTACCACTGCGTTCGGCGAGCGTGCCATCAGTATTGACGATCAATACGTCAAACGGCGGCGCAGACTGGAACGGCCCGACCAGCAAACCATCGCAGCGGTGTGCCTTGGGAGTGGCCGCACGCGGTAACGTGCCCCATTCACACTCCGACGCGATAGCCAATGCTGCCCACTCTTTTCGAGTGCTGGCAGCGCGGTCGGCACATTCAGGCACGGCAATGCCCCTGCTGCGTAGGTAGTCGGGGCTGGCCACACCGTAAATATTGCCCCGCGCGTCATAGAACAGAGTCATCGAGACACCTTCCCAAGAAAATTCACCGGAAAATTTCTCCGATTGCCTACACACTTGGTAGCAGCGTATTACAGAAAACCGGCGCAGTGGGAAGTGGACTGGAAGGTGGTAATCCAACGCAAAAACCTGGGGTTCATCCGTTTTCACGCAGATTACGCACCTTCCAGACCACCGCCCAACAATCCGATAGCCTCTGTGTGGTCGCCACCGTCCATGACGTTCCGCTGCTGTAACAATAAACCTGCACCTGCGTGTCAGCCCCTCTCTTCAAGGGAACCCGGCTCGCTCGACAGGGCATGATGTGCAAGGATGTCGCGCCGGACATCGTTCGTTGAACGCAAAACCAAGGATTTTTCATGACTGCCATCCCCACCCCAGCGCCCGAGGTTCCCGGACGGCTGGAACAAATGTCGACCCGCATTGCCTTTTTCATCGCCGGCTTCGGTATCGCGGCTTGGGCGCCGCTGGTGCCCTACGCCAAGGCACGGGCAAACCTCAATGAAGGCACGCTGGGCCTGTTGCTGTTGTGCCTGGGCGTCGGATCGATCATCGCCATGCCGATGGCTGGCGCCCTGGCTTCACGCTTCGGCTGCCGCCGGGTGCTGACCGCCGGCACAATCATGATCTGCCTGGCACTGCCGATGCTCGCCACGGTCAGTTCAATCCCCTTGCTGATCGCCGGGCTGTTCCTGTTCGGTGGGGGCCTGGGCACTGTGGATTCGACGGTCAACCTGCAGGCGGTCATCGTTGAGCGTGCCAGCGGCAAAACCATGATGTCGGGCTTCCACGGGTTGTTCAGCCTTGGCGGCATCGTCGGCGCAGCAGGGGTTGCCGGGCTGCTGGGGCTGGGCTTGTCGCCGTTGCAGGCGACCCTGGTGGTGATCGTCATCATGGCGCTTGCATTGTTCAAGGCCGGGCCTCATCTACTGCCCTACGGCAGCGAAAGCTCAGGCCCGGCGTTTGCCGTGCCGCACGGTGTGGTGTTGTTTATCGGCTGCCTGTGTTTCATCGTGTTCCTGGCCGAAGGCGCCGTGCTGGATTGGAGCGCGGTGTTTCTCAATGCAGAACGCGGTCTGGATGAAGCTTACGCAGGCTTGGGGTACGCGGCGTTTGCCTTGACCATGACCGCAGGGCGCCTGACCGGTGATTCGATTGTCCGCCGCCTGGGCGCCACCCGCGTGATCGTCATTGGCGGCGCGCTGGCGACTGCCGGCATGTTGCTCGCGACATTATTGCCGGCCTGGGAAACGGCGCTGTTGGGGTATGCCTTGGTGGGCGCCGGCTGCTCGAATATCGTACCGGTGCTGTACACCGCCGTCGGTAAACAAACGGTCATGCCGGAACATATCGCCGTGCCGGCCATCACCACGCTGGGGTATGCCGGTATTCTCGCCGGGCCTGCAGTTATCGGGTTTATCGCCCACGGCAGTAGCCTGAGCACGGCCTTTGTGCTGATTGCGCTGCTGCTGGCCGGGGTGGCCATCAGCGGTAAAATTCTCAAGGTGTAACAAGCTCACCGCACAAGGCCATGGGCTATCTGGCTTTGTGCGCTTCGTATTGTTCCAGCCAGCGTTCCAGGCTTTTGTTACAAAGCCAACCCTCATGCCTGGGACGCCCCAGCAAACGCATGTTGTTGGCACGCTCCAGCGAACGCAGCAGGCCTGGGCGCTCAATGATATTTTTGGCGGTGTAGACGCAGTGTTCACTGTACTTTTTCCTCGGTAGCCCAGTAGCGGGCTCCAACAGGGGCCGGCCCTGCGAATCGAGGTCGTCAGGATCACTCATCACGATTTTGAGCTGGGTTATTTCCACGTATTCAAGCGCTTCAAAAAATACCGTGCGGTCTTTGGGTATGTCCCGCAACTGTTTGAAATAGCCTTGCAAAGCCATTACGACCTCGGCGTTGCCCTGATCATGAAAAGGGTCCTGGCTGAAGGCGCCAGGGGAGCTGTTACCCAGCAACGCTGCGGCGGCTGCGCTCAGGCTGTCGCGGGTGATGTATCCCGCGCCGTCGATGATCGCGTCGTTCAGCAGCGGGCGGTTGAGAATTTCCCTGACCAGCAGGATCATACGGTCGCGCACCTTACTCTCCACTCAAGGTTTGAGCTGCGATCTGGCGCAACGACGCCTGCGTCAAGCGGCCTTCTTTTAAAAAACCGTGCAGCTCGCCAAAGTGTTTCTCCAGCTCGCCCGCCAATTGGCTATCTGTGGAACTCGGACCTGGCGGTGTGGTGTTGGCGCGAGCCGTGGGTGCATTTTGCAGCGCCTGCTGGCGCAGCGAAGACAAGCCTCCACGCCACAACATGGGTCGCTGCGACGGCAACTCCCGCGTTGCGAATGACTCATCGCCGGGCGAATGAAAAACGCGGGACGATGAAACCCGACCTACCTCTGGCCCGCCCAGGCCGATTGGCTGCGCGCGCAGTATTGCACCCTCAATCTTCATGCTTCATCTCTCGCCTTTTGCAGATCCATGCTTGCCTGAAAGTCAGTACCAGAGTGGCCCGAATCATCGATTCGCCCTCTGGGCAGCAAGCAACCGATATGTGGTTAGCGCCACGCGATAGTTCCGGCCGGCAGGAGCATCCCAATAACAGCATGTAACACTGGATCACCCAGGTGTTTGCCCACGCCACCGGGAGCAGAGGCCATTGATCAGCGCAGCCCAGCGAAAAATGGGGCGCCTCAAGCAGTGAGCGTTAGCGTTGTCGGCAGGCCCTGACGCATGCAGCCCGCGGGCAAAATCATCTGCGACGGGCGCCTGGAATTTTTTTTGACCCACAAATGCTTTCATTCGCAGCGTTTCGGTGGCGTATACCGTCGACAAGGCTGCGCAGGTGTCTTCCTTACTTGACGATGTCGAGCAAGCAACTTCATGCCAGCCATCAAAGGTGCACCGGCCATCGGTCTGGCCGGATTGAAACGAAGGTGAAGTCATGTCTGGCCCCTGGTTCAGCGTCTGAAAACGACCAGTACGATCAACGTCGCTGGTTACAACCTGTGTGGCAAACGCGCGGAAACAGTTCCTGCCCGGGTCCGGGCAGCTTGGTGAGCACCTTGAAAAACAAGTCAAAAAAAATCGCAGCCCTTGAGCTGCGATTTTTCTTACAAACGGTCGGTCAGAAGCCGACGCTCGCCTGCACGAAGAACGTACGCGGCTGACCGAGGTACAACCCGGCGTTGTTGTCACTGGATCGCGTGTAGTGCTGTTGGTCAAAGACGTTCTTCACGCCCACACCCAGTTTCAGGTTCGACAGTTGCGCGCCGAAGTCATACCCGCTGCGCACGTTGACCGAGACATAGCCGGGGATATCGCCGTACTGCCCATCGGCGGTGCCCTGGGTGATGTAGGTGGTGCCAGTACCCGGCGCACGCTGACCGGATTGGGCATAGACGTCCAGGTTATGGGTCCAGTGATTGATGTCGTAGCGCAGGCCCGCCGTCAGCACTTCACGGGAGTAGAGCGGCAGGTCGCGGCCCTTGAACGGCACATCACCCTCGGCAGTCGCCTTGGTGTAGGTGAAGCCCGCGTTGGCAGTCAGGCCATCGAGGCGTGGGTCCAGGTTCGACAGGTCGTAGTGGGCCGAGGTTTCGATACCCTGGTGCCTGGTGGCGCCGAGGTTGGTCCAACCCACGTCGTTGCTCACATATTGCAGCTCATCCGAGAAGTCGATGTAGAACAGCGTCACTTCGCCGCCCCAGACACTGTCGTTGTAGCGTGTGCCGATCTCGTAGGTCTTGGCTTTTTCCGGGTTCAGGCCGTCGGCCGCCTGGTTGACGCGACCGCCCTGCCCGATCTGCGCGTACTGCAGGCTGCCGAATGAGGTTTCGTAGTTGGCGAAGACTTTCCAGGCATCGGAAATGTGGTACATCACGCTCAACGCCGGCAACGGCTCGTTACTATTGATTTTGCGATTCTTTTCCACGGTGCGCACACCGTTCAAGGCAACCACCGGGCGGTCATGCCAGTTGGTTTCAATGTGTTCAAAGCGAATGCCCGGCGTGACGGTCCACTTGCCGATATCGATTTTGTTGTCGATGTAGAACGCGTTGGCGACGGTGCCACCAGTGCGATCCTGGTAAACATGCCCGTCATTTTGCCCGCCCGGCGTCGGCACGTTGTTGACCAGATTGAGGCTGCTGGCCTGTTCATGCATGCCTTCTTTGAGGTAGCGATAACCGACGCTGACTTCCTGGGTGCTCGGGCCCACGTCGAACACATGGGAGATCCGCGGCTCGATGCCGAAGGTGTAGTAGCTGCGCGGGTAGGAACTGATGGTCTTGAGGTCGCGGTTGGCAATGTTGCTGCCACGGAAGCTGTCGATGTAATAGGTCAGCACTTCGGCCTGGGTACGGTCGTCGATCTGGCGGAGGTACTTGAAGGACACATCCTTGCGACGGCCGCTGAAATTGTCCCAATCGCGCATCGACTGATACGGGTTGGCGTCAAATTGCTTCTGGGTCAGGCCGCCGGGCATATCGGCGTTGGCATTGTAATAGTGAAGGTTCAGCGAGAAATCGTCTTGATCGGTCGGCGCCCAGTGGGTCTTGAGGATCACGTCGTCGATGTCGTTGGAGTTGTTGCTGTTGCGGTAGCCGTTGCCATTTACCCCGGTATACAGCAACGCCACGCCCATGCCGTTATCGGCAGTACCGCCGACAAAAGCATTGTCGACGTGTTTCCAGCCGCCGTGGGCAGAGGTTTCCAGGGTAGTGCCGACTTCGCCCGAGGCTTGCTCAGGAATCGCGCGGGTCACGAAGTTGATCACGCCGCCGACGTTCTGCGGCCCATAACGGACAGAACCTGCGCCGCGCACCACGTCGATACTGTCCAGGTTACCGGCAGAAATCGGCGCCATCGACAGTTGCGGCTGACCATACGGAGCGAACGCCGCCGGCACACCGTCGATCAATACGGTGGAGCGCGGCGACAGGCGCGAGGTCAGGCCACGCACGCCGACGTTGAGGGAAATATCGCTGCCACCCGTGCCGTTAGCCTCTTGCACCTGCACGCCAGGGACGCGGCGCAGCACGTCACTGACATTCATCGCCCCCTGCTCCACCATGGCTTCACGGCGGATCACAGTACGTGCGCCCGGATGGTTCTGCACCACTTCGGCATTGGCATCGCCCAGCCAGTCGCCGACCACTTTGATGTCAGTGACGCCCAACTCCACCGGCGAGCCGGCTTCCCCCGTGCCGCTGCGCAGTGGACGAAGGGTCACGGAACCGGCATCGATCTGGTAATCCAGGCCGCTGCCCTGGAGCAATTGGCGCAGAGCCTGCTCGGGAGACAGGTTGCCGTCCACTGCAGGCGCATGCTTGCCCGCGACCATGTCAGGGCTGAAGAACACTTGCAGGGAAGTCTGCTGGCCCAGTTGACTCAGCGCAGCGCCCAGCGGCTGCGAGCGAATATGGATGCCGTCGGCCGCAGAGGCCGCAGGCAGGGCGGAACTGACCGCAAGCGCCAGCGCCAGGGGCGCCCAACGGGAGACTTTATTGTTGTTCACGACAAGTTTTTTCACGTCGAACCTAGTCCTGTGATCGCAAGAGTGTGCGGCTGTTAATGCAAACCAGTTGCAGTTGCAGAAGAAGACGAAGAACTCGAAAAAAACCTGAATATCAGCGTGAAATAATTTCCTGACTGCCGTCCGGCAAGGCTCGTACGGCCACTGGCAGGATATGTGGCAGCGCTTTGAGCAAGGCGTCGGTGTCGCTGGATTTGAACACGCTGGTCAGCCGCAGGTTGCTCACCGCCGCCGTGTTGACCCGCAACGGCTGCTCGCGATAGCGCGATACTTCCCGCGCGACTTCGCCGAGGGTGGCGTTGTTGAACACCAACTTGCCCGTGCGCCAGGCTGTCAGCTCATCAGCATTCACGGCATACGCCGTAACGACTTGCCCGGTAGAATCGACATGCGTGCCCAGCCCTGCCGTGAGCATCACGATCTGATCCGACGCACGCCCCTGCACCTTGACCGTGCCGGCCTCGACCACCACGCGGGTCTGGTCGTCATCACGGCGAACATCAAAACGCGTGCCGGTGACCGTCACCTGCCCTGCTCCGGCGGCCACCACAAATGGGCGGCGGGTGTCGTGCTCGACGCTGAACATGGCTTCGCCCTGTTTGATTTCTACGCCGCGCCGCCCCTTTTCATAGTGCACCGCCACCACGCTGCGGCTATTCAGGTCCATCACCGAACCGTCGGGCAATGCCACTTGGCGATGCTCGCCCAAGCGCGTGCTGAACTCGGCACTGTAGGGTTTGGGATGATCAAGCCCGCTGAACAGGCCAAGCCCCAAGGCGATGGCCACCACACTGGCAGCCACGGCGTAACGCACAATAGCGCGACGTTTGGGGCGTTCGACCGAGGCCTCGCACAGCGCTTGCAAACGCGCCGTGGGCACAAGGTCGGCGGCGTTCCACAGGCCTTGCAGCACTTCAAATTCGTATTGATGCTCAGGCTGCTCGGCACACCACGCATCAAAACTCTGTTGTACTTCGGGGTTCAACTCGGCGTTTTGCAGGCGTACAAACCATTGCGCGGCTTCGTCGCGAGCACGGCTATCCATCGTGGAAGATCCTGTTTCAAAACGGGCAGAGTTCATGGGGCCATCGCGTCCAGACGGTCGCGCAGATGCCGCAAGGTGCGGATCATATACTTTTCCACCATGTTTTTAGACAGGCCCAGGCGTACGGCGATTTCTTGCTGGGTGAGGCCCTCGATTTTCTGCCAGATAAATATCTTGCGACAGTTGAGTGGCAGTTCGGCCAAGGCCCGCTCGATGGAGTCCGCCAATTGGATCGCGTGCATGACATGCTCCGGGTCACCGTTGTGGGGCGAACGCTGATCAAAGGCGTCCAATGCCAGCGCCTCACGCCGGTCTTCGCGACGGTAAGCGTCCACCGCAATGTTGCGCGCCGTTTGATGCAGATAGGCGCGCGGTTGCTCAACGTCGCTCGAACGCGACTCAAGCACGCGCACGAAGGTGTCGTGAGCCAGGTCTTCAGCCTGCTGACGGTTTCTCAGGCGGCGTGTCCAGGTACCGATCAACTCTTCGTAATGCTCGAAAAAGCCTGTTCTGCGGGGCGGCTGAGGAATCATCGCGTGAGCACTGGGAGGCGGGGCGTGAATAGTAATGCTTCCTATTAAGCGGAGCAATTGCTTCCCATCGCTCGCCTTACTGCGTTGCAACTAAAGATGACCGGCCACCTGTTTGAGTCGGCTCAGCTTCTCTCGACTGCCACACACACTCATCTGGCACCATTTGCGTTGTTTACTTTTGGAGAGGTCGAGAAATATCCAATCGCAATCGGTACAACTGCAGCTCCTCAACGCGTGAAGCTGGCTCGATACCAGCAGTTGCGTCGCGTCTGTGGCCAGGCGCGCTATCAGCATCGACGTCAACTCTTGCGCAGAGCTGCAGGTGCGCCAACCCCATGCGGGCATCCCGTCAATGGAGCGCAATACTCGCCACACCGCGCCTTGTTGGTAGTGCAGATTGATCTGCTGTAATGCCTCATCGGTGACGTTCTGGCGTAATGACAGGTTGTGGAAGACGCCGTACAGACGCTCTCTGAATGCAATAACAGCGTCCAGGTCTGGCTGGAAGGATATAGGCGAGTCAAACACTATAGGCGAATATGCATCGTACTCTTGCTCAGAGAGCAAAGAGGCGTGTAATGCCCACTCAATGAAGAACTTAAAACTGGTGAGCCGCTCTTCCGTCACCTTAAGTGTGGAATACGGCCTGCGCCCATTAGTGGTATTGATAAAATCCAATACCCGGGCGCCGCCGATCAGCCGGATTGATTTTGCAGTGCCCGTGAAATGTGTCATTCCAACTCCCGAAAAACCTGCACGCTCTGCCTTGGCAGAGAATACCTCGTTTCTTGGAGTCGAAGTCGCCACCCCGTAGCTGGAAGACCAATGGCTAAGCAGGGGCCTGCGCACGCGCCATCCAATCAAGAATGATCCCGACCGATTGTTCAACCGAAAACACGTGGGTCTGCAGATGCACTTCAGGAAACAGCGGAGTGTCGTAGTTCGAATCAATACCCGTAAAGTTCTTGAGCAGCCCGGATCGCGCCTTTTTATACAAACCTTTAGGGTCCCGCTGTTCGACAGTTGCCAGTGGGGCATCCACGTGGACTTCTACAAAATGGTCGTTGCCAATAATCGAGCGCGCGTAATGCCGACTGGCCGATGACGGCGAGATCAGCGCAACAATGACGATAAGTCCCGCCTCCACCATCAAACCCGCCACCTCAGCGACCCGCCGAATGTTTTCATCCCGATCACTGTCGGTAAACCCCAAGTCACGACAAAGCCCACTGCGTACCGAATCGCCGTCAATGATGCAGGTAAACCGGCCTTGGGCCCTTAAGGCAATATCCAGCGCATCGGCAATGGTCGATTTCCCGGAGGCAGAAAGGCCAGTCATCCAAATGACCCTAGGTATTTGCGTCATAAGTGACTGTTCGGCACGCGCGTGGCTGAACGCAAACTCATGCAAATTCTGTTGTGGGCCCTGTGCAAAATAGCTCATGACCGTTCTCCCTCCGTCAGCGAAACAGGCTGTTTGCCCAACATGAACACCATCACGCATTGCAATAACAGAAGCAGCGAAACCACCCAATAGACTGTCGCGAACGACCCTGTCAGGTCTTTGGACAGCCCGCCCAGAAAGTTACCGCACACGCCACCCAGGCCAATCAGCACATTGGCAATGCCAAATGCCTGCGTCAGCCGGTTGACCGGAACGATTTGTCCGATATAGCTGGGGACCAGCCCGAAGATAGGGTAGAACGCCAGCGCAAACAAAAAAGCCGCCAAATAGAACAACGCGATAGCGTTAAAACTGAACATCAGCATGGCTGCCAGAGCCGCGCTCAGAAAGCACAGGGCCAAGGCCGCCCTGGCACCCACTTTGTCTGCTACCCATCCCACCAAAAAGCCCGACGCCATCCCTACAGCGCCGATCGTCGTCCAGATAAACCCTGCGTCCTGTACCGAAACGCCTAACTCATCGCGCAGGTAAGGTGCCAGGTAAGTCTGAAACGGCAGCAGTGCCATCCCATTGAGAAAGGCGATGCCCCAGATCAGGTACAGCGAACGGCTCAGCCATGGCGTGTGGCCATCGAGCGACCGCGAGCGCTCACCTGAAAAACCAGCCGCCTGCTCCGCCCCCATGTTACGCAACAGAAACCAGGCCACGAAACAGAGGCCCAATGACACAAGGCCGGCGGTCAACCAGATCGAGCGCCATCCACCCTGCAAGGTGAGAAACGACACCAGTAACCCGTTGATGAACACGCCATAGCTGGTGCCACTGGAGATCAGCCCCATGACCCGGGAGCGATTACCTGGACTGAAACCCTTGGTGACGATTTCTGCCAGCGGGATGTAAACCGAAGCGGAGCACCCTCCCAGCAAAATCAACAACCCACCCGACAACCAAATGCTGTCGCTGACGCTCAAGCCCAGCAGGGCCAGAGACGTCACCACGGTGGATACCAGGCTGATTTTCCAACCTTCGAAAAAACGGCTGATGTAACTGGTGACCGAAGAAAACAGCAGAAAGCCGATCTGTGCGCCGCCGGTGATCAAGCCCACAGTGGTGTAGTCAAAGCCGATATCTCGGCGCATATCAACGACCAGGTTGGCGAACAAGTAAACGCCGAACCCATAGGTACTGGCCACAAACCCTGTCAGTACGACTGCCAGCACCACGCTGTCCAGCGCGCGAGAATTATTCTGTACGAGTGTGCTCATCATGACGCCCTCACACGGCGCGGGCGGTGTGGATGACAAAATCACAATTCATCCTGTCGAAGTCACGCTGAAAATCACCGTAATCTTCATGGGCAGAGAAGCCGCTAGCCTGAATCTCGTCGGCCAGTTCTTTGGGTAATAACGGATACACTTTCAGGCTGTAGCGTTGTTTATCTTCAAAGTCGTAAATGAACTCGCACACCTGTGCATCGACCCTTCCCAGGCTGACCGACGCACTGGCCCCGCAGTAATAATAATTGCCGCTGGATTTGAAGTTGCCCGCGCGGATAGCAAAAAAATTACGCTGATCAACAATCAACACACCGCCTGGCTTGAGCAAGGCCCTGAACTTGCGCAGCACGCTCATGCGGTCGTGCGCCTCAAACACATGGCACAGTGAACTGCCCAGGCACACTACGGCATCGAACGTGCCCAGCACGTCCGGGTCGAGGTCAAGCCATTCCATATGGTGGGATTCAATAGCCAATTTACGTTCAAGGAAGTTTTGCCGGGCTTTTTTCAACATCGTGCCGCTACCGTCCGTAGCGACCACCTTGAAACCTGCCTGTGTGAGTTGCACGGCATGAAAACCACTGCCCGTGGATACATCCAGCACCGAACTCACACCGTGACTTTTCAGCAACTGCTCAAAGAACCCCTTCTCGCCGGCCTTTCTTTTTTCCCAATCAATCAACGCGTCCCAGCGCTCGACAAAGTCCGACGAATATTGAGTTGAGTAATTGGCTACTTCCTCGTGTTCATACCCCAGAATTTGACTCATGGCACACCGCTCCTAGCCGATTGAATTCTTGAAAGACAGGTACTTTCCCGCCAACTCCCGAGCACAGTCCGCGGACTGCCGAACCGACATGATGTCCTTGGAGTACCCCAGCATCGTCTGCATGATTGCCATGCACCTGGGGTTGAAGGTGACCGAGCCGTCACAATGGATTTCGTCGATACCGTCGTGGCTTTGGCAAATGCTGTTAAGGCGCACCGCGTCGTCGTAGGGGCATTTGTCGGAGAACTGCACATTGATGCGTCCGTCCTGAAGCCAGACCGGATAGCCGCCCGGAAGCCCCAACGGACCGGGCGCGTGCACCAGTACCGGCGTCGGTGAGAACAGCCCTTCGATCACGGTGACCGCAGAACACGCGGTTAGAAACTGCCCATCAACCCCGCCCAAGCGACGAAACTCGGATTTCACCGTAGAAAAAATCACCTCATCGGACAGACGAGCGACTTCGCGCCGGCCGCGAACCTCATACAACAAGCGATAGCTGGCACGCGGGGGCCGTCCGCCCCGTGGCACGTAGTGGCTGAAATAATGCTGGGCATACAGCATCACCTCCACGTCAGCGGGAGAACACTTCAGCAACCGCGCGATGGAGAAACGCACGGCCGGAATCAGGTTGGCGACATTACCCACCCCGATGTCTGGGGCCAGACCGACCCTGGCCAGAATCGGATTGACGGCGTCAGGAAAGGCCGCATTGACGGTCAGGGTCGTGATACCGGAAGCCTTCACTGCCTGCATCAAGTCATGCATCAGTGTCAGGTGCATGGGTAACCAGGGACCGAACTGTGCCTGGTCAAGTTGTTCGAACGAGTGTTTGGGCAACCCGGTGATCACTCTCCATGACTGCAACGAGGCGCAGTTCACGATGATGTCCGGCGCATGTTCCCGAAGCACTTGGGTAACGCTGCCGATATCCGTCAAGTCCGCGATCACTGGCGAGATAGCAACATACTGCTCCAGTTGTGCGCACGACAGCGTCACCAGGTTACACATCCGGATGGTCATTTCTTCGTTGCGCCCCAGCACGACAAACTCGAACCTGTTCCTGGGCGCCAGAATCTTGAGAATGTGCAGGCACAAATTACCTGCGCCCACCAACAGCAACTTTTTCTTCGGTATGGGCTGGCTCACCGTGGGTAGGCTCCGTTATCAACCGGGATAACCTTGCCGGTCATATGACGAAAACCTTCACCGACCAACAGCAAAATAACCTCAGCAACACCACTGGGCAGGATGGGGTCTTTAAGAATTTCCTGGCGCGCGTATTCAGCCCGCCGATATTCAGGAATAGTGTCGTAGATGGCCGTGTCGTGAATCAGTGCCGGAGACACCGCGTTTACCCGCACAAAAGGGGCAAAGTTCCAGGCATTGGCCTTGGTCAAACCGATCACTGCAGCCTTCGTGGCGCCGTACAGGGCATCACAACTGCCCACTTCCCCTGCCACTGAGGTGATATTGACGATGCTGCGCGGTGCTTCGTGCTTCATTTCGCGTTCGGCGAAATCTTTGGAAAGGTAAACCAAGGCTTTAAGGTTAACGTTAAGCATTTCATCCACTTCGTTATCGGAATAGGCATAAATGCTTTTGCCGTGATACAGCCCTGCATTATTAATTAACCCATAGATAGTGGCATGACGCTCATACAGGCTTGGAATAAAGCCCTTGATCACAGCGTCACTGGAAAGATCGGCAACCTGTGTCTCTAATACACTCGCACTGTAAGTCTGTTGCAAGGTGTTGAGCGCATCCACGTCCTTATCGACGGCAATCACAAAGTAACCATCAACAATCGCCTGCTCCAGTGTCGCCCTACCAATTCCATTAGCGGCACCGGTAATAATCAATTTTTTCATGCCCTGTTTCCTATTGACAGAATTCGTTCATGCGCGCGTAAAAAACCCGGTGATAGTCATACATCGCTTTTAACGCTGGCGTATTATCGAGAACCTCTTTATCGGGCTGAGTCTTACTCGACGAAATAATGCACTCACTGTTTTCTGCGGCGACGTGCCAACTTCGCCAGGTTTTCCATTGCGGAGGGCACTCGCGTTTCCACACCATGGCTTGCGGCAGAAATTCAATATCCAAATAGTCACACAGTTTGCCAATCACGCGCTCCGGCGCTGCCGCCAGGTCATCAGCATTAATCACATAGGGCACTTTGCCGGTGAGTTTGGTGACCACACAAAAGATCTCATACAAGGCTTTATGCCCGATGGCTTGCAACGGCATGTTGGGGTGTATTCGATAATGCGAAAGAATGCTGCTGGCGGGCTCCCGAATAAGAAAGATATTGTCTTGTTGCGCCAGAAAGTCCACGTCTACTTTTAAGTCATCGAGGCAGTGATAACACATGTCTTTGTGAAATACGCTGGCCGTCTCCCTGGCCTTGACCAGTCGTTCTTTTATGCCCTGATACGTGGTTGGAAAACTATGATCCCATTCATCCGAAGGAATGGCAGAGTCTGCAGAAAATGCCATATGAGCAAACGGCTCGTGGAAGACTTCAAAGTCTTTGCGCTCGATAAACACGCGCTCCAACACCGTTGAACGAGAACGGGGGTGCGCCCATAACCCGACCATCTTGTTCATACGAGCACCCCATATTCGGCCGCCATGATCGCACTGAGCGAGCGACTGAAAGCGTGCACAGGGGGGCAGAGTCGAGTGCAAAAATCGGCCAAGCGTCGGTGCGCACTGTTGGCCTCATTGCACGTGTTGATAAAAGCCTCATGATTGCAAAAGTCATAAGGCTCAATGCCATCCAGGCAGTAGGCTTCGCAGAAATACGGAATACGAAACAACTTCGCGAGCGTCGAAGCCGGGGGCTTCAAGGGTTCCCCTGCAGGAAATACAGGTTTACCGCGACTTTCGCGCTCAATCAAAAACTCAACCACCTCCGGCGTCAGTGTGTAGCACGTCGCCGACAAGCCGGTCTTCTCCAAGTGCCAGCAATGCTTGTTTCCACGCTCGTCGACATCGACTTTTATACTGGAAAGCAGGGTTTTGACAGGAACGGAAGACGCCGAGACCAGCGCCTGTATCTGCTCATAAACCAGCAACTCGGCCCAGCGCAGATCCTCTGGACTCAGCGTCAGGCCACGCTCCGCCGCTTGTAACGCAAGCTCGGGTTGACAGGCGAAGCGGCCGATCATGAACGTGATCACGTACTTGCAATGGCTTGTGTCAACACCCTTGCTGCGTGCAGTCACCCTTCCACGCTCTATTGCCTGGATGCCTGCCTTGAATTGCGAAACAGTGAAGCAGAACGTGATGTTGAGAGAACTTCCTTGCGCCACTAAGTGCTCGACAGTCGTAAGGCCTTCCTGGCTTGCGGGGACCTTCACCATCACATTCGCAGACAACTGACGCAGCGCCACTCCCCTGGCAGTCATGCGTTCAGCGCAGCGCACATCGACCGGATCAACTTGAGCGCTAATCCAGCCTTCACACTGCCCGGATTGAACCCAGCGTTGCTTCAGGTCCGCAGCCCCCTGCACGATCACTTCGTCGTACAGTTTCCTGCGCAACTCTTGGGGCGCCAGTTTGGCAAGATTAAACCGCGACAACCAATACTCGCGTCTTTCAAGAATCACCGCAGTGACCAGTCGAGGGTTTGTCGTCACATTGCTGAACCCACCGGGTTGCGAAAATGTGTCTGGCATTAACTGCTCTATGCAGCCGGACGCTGCCGGGTATTTTTCAAGCAAGTGTTTCTTATAAGGCACATAGACGGCAGGCGACGAATCCCACCAGACCTCCGAACGTTGATCATTACCCTTTAGCCGCTCTGTATAACCTGAAGTCTTCACAACACCTCCTCCCTGAGTAGTCATATCACGCTAGCGCCGTGCGTAATTCACGCATATTGGAAAAAGGCAACGCCCCGGCATCAGCCAAAATTAAATGTCGGCCCACGGGCCCAAAACCCAACACGCTTATATTCGCCGCAACCGCCGCGCGAATGCCGGCAACACTGTCTTCAATAACCAATGCATCACGGGGGTCGACGTTATAAGCAGCGCACGCCGTTAAAAATACTAAAGGGTCTGGTTTCCAACGCCCTAACTCATAACAACTGAATATGTGCCCCTCAAAATAAGACAACAGTCCCGTGAGACGTAAACAGTGTTCTATTTTATTACGGGGCGCACTGGAGGCTACGCAAAAAGGTAGCGTCAGGCCCTCCAGTACTTCTCTTATTCCATCGGTAGGTTTTAACTGCGCCGTCAAATCGATCCGTGCACGCTGACGGAAAGCTTCTTCAAACTGACTGTCCAGGCAAATACTCAATACCCGTTCAGCTTCACGTAAGCAGTCGGCAATCTTGCGCCCACGAAAGCGCTCAATAAATTCTACTAAGTCAAGGCCCGTAGCCTCTGGTGCATCACGACGTGCTTGTTCATTCAGCAGGGAGATCAATACAGACAGGGTGATTTCTTCGCTGTGTACAAGTACACCGTCGCAGTCGAAGATCACTAACTTAGGCACGCCCACGCGGACAGGCGCAGCCTCCTGAACTGGTAGTTCCCCTATAAAGGCCAATGGGTACATGGGCATCTCTTATAGGTATATCCGCGATGACTTCTGAACTACCAGCGGAGCACATTTAGGTGTGCTTATAAGACGCCTAGAGAAAAATCCTGTCAAACGATTTTTAGCGGTTTATTAATTACTTTTAATTATTTATATTGTATTTTTTATTCCCAAAAGCTAAGCGCTTCAATCGAAAAACCCATTTGCGACTGCTGAACTTCTACCGACACGTGTCAGTCAGCACAAAGGACTCTCATAGAACGGTGGGTGGGCAATGCAGATCTCCTTGCAGCAACAAGTGGCCCTGGTCACCGGCGCCAGTTCCGGCATCGGCGCAGGCGCAGCCAAGGCGTTGGCCGAAGCCGGCGCGGCCGTGGTGCTCAACTACAACTCCCAGGCGGCGCCAGCCGAAGCCCTCGCTGCGCAGATCAACGCAGGCGGCGGGCGGGCAATTGCCATCGGCGGTGACGTGTCCAAAGAAGCCGACGTGGAGCGCCTGTTCGCCCAGACCCTTGAGGCCTTCGGTCACCTGGACATTCTGGTGGCCAACTCGGGCCTGCAAAAAGACGCCAATCTGGTCGACATGACCCTCGACGATTGGAACACCGTGATCGGCGTCAACCTCACCGGCCAGTTCCTGTGCGCCCGCGCCGCCGTGCGGATCTTCAATCGCCAAGGCATTCGCGACGGTGTCTCGCGGGCGGCCGGCAAAATCATCCATATGAGTTCGGTGCACCAGCTCATCCCGTGGGCCGGGCATGTGAATTACGCAGCCTCCAAGGGCGGTGTGGAGATGCTGATGCGCACCCTCGCCCAGGAAGTCAGTGAACAGCGCATCCGCATCAATGGCATCGCGCCAGGGGCGATTCGTACGGCAATTAACCGTGCGGCCACTGAAGGCGCGGCTGAAAAAGAACTGCTCAAGTTGATTCCCTACGGTCGCGTAGGCGATGTGGAAGACGTGGCCAATGCGGTGGTCTGGCTGGCCAGTGATGCCTCCGACTACGTGGTGGGCAGCACCTTGTTTATTGATGGCGGCATGAGCCTTTATCCGGAGTTTCGTGGCAATGGTTGATTTCAAGAATGAACAACAGAGCGCCATCGATGCCCATGGCATCATCGGCGATATGCGTAGCGCAGCGCTGGTGAACGACAAAGGCAGCATCGACTTTTTCTGCTGGCCGGAATTCGACAGTCCGTCGATCTTCTGCTCGCTGCTGGACTCGCCCGAGGCCGGTGCTTTCCAACTCACCCCTGACCTGCCCAACGCACGTCGCGAGCAAATCTACCTGCCCGACACCAATGTGCTGCAAACCCGCTGGCTGAGTGATGAAGCGGTGGTGGAAATCACTGACCTGCTGACCGTTGGCGAAGACGTCGACGACCTGCCGCTGTTGATTCGCCGCGTGCGTGTGGTCAGCGGCAAAGCCACCCTTCACCTGCGCTGCGCCGTGCGCCATGACTATTCCCGCGCACAAACCCAGGCGACGACCGACAACGGTGGCGTGCTGTTTACGGCTGACGGCCAGCCCGCCCTGCGCCTGGTCGGTAGCCATCCGCTGAACCTCGAAGACCACGCGGCAGTCGCAAGCTTTAGCCTGAGCCAGGAGGAAGGCGCCGAATTTGTCCTCGGTGGCGCCGACGACCCACGCGTCACCAATGACTGCACCGACCTGTACCTGGAACGCACTCTGAAGTTCTGGCGCGGCTGGATCGCGCAATCCAATTACCGTGGGCGCTGGCGTGAAATGGTCAACCGCTCGGCATTGGCCTTGAAGCTTTTGACCTCACGCAAACACGGCGCAATCATCGCTGCCGCCACCTTCGGCCTGCCGGAATCACCCGGCGGCGAACGCAACTGGGATTACCGCTACACCTGGATCCGCGACGCCTCGTTCACCGTTTACGCGTTTATGCGCCTGGGCTTTGTCGAGGAAGCCAACAGCTACATGCGCTGGCTCAAAGGCCGAGTCAGCGATTGCTGCGGCCAGCCGACCAAAATCAATATCCTCTACGGCATTGATGGGCGCCAGGAGCTGCCGGAAACCACACTCGATCACTTGACCGGGCACGGCGGCGCCAAGCCGGTGCGCGTCGGCAATGAGGCGTTCGACCAGATCCAGTTGGATATCTACGGCGAGCTGATGGACGCGGTGTACCTGGTTAACAAATATGGCGAGGCGATTTCCCACGAAGGCTGGAAACACACGGTGGAAGTGGCCGACCAGGTCTGCGAAATCTGGAACCAGAAAGATGTCGGGATTTGGGAGATGCGCGGCGAGCAGCATCACTTCCTGCATTCGCGGCTGATGTGCTGGGTGGCGCTGGACCGCGCAATCCGCCTGGCCTCCAAACGCTCGCTGCCGGCCCCATTCGCACGCTGGGACCAGACCCGTCAGGCCATCTACGCCGATATCTGGAGCAATTTCTGGAACGAAGAGCGCGGGCACTTTGTGCAACATATCGGCAGCACCGCACTGGATGGCTCGATGCTACTGATGCCGCTGGTGCGCTTCGTCGCGGCCACCGACCCGCGCTGGCTGTCGACCCTGGAAGCAATCCAGAAAAGCCTGGTGCGTGACGGCATGGTCTATCGCTACCGCAACGACGACAGCCAGATCGACGGCCTGCAAGGCACCGAAGGCGCCTTTACTGCGTGCTCGTTCTGGTACGTCGAATGCCTGGCCCGCGCCGGCCAAGTGGAGAAAGCCCACCTGGAATTCGAACAACTGCTGCGCTACGCCAACCCGCTGGGCCTGTACGCCGAAGAGTTCGACAGCCAGGCCCGTCACCTGGGCAATACGCCCCAGGCGCTGAGCCACCTGGCATTGATCAGTGCGGCGACGTTTTTGGACCGTAAGCTCAGTGGGGAAAAGACCGTGTGGCAACCCTGAGGTGGGCTGTGCACAATGGGCAGTCCCGTCGTTAGACTGCTCGGAAAACTTGGAGGTAGATGTGGGGTGGCATGCTTTTGCCAAAATCATTGATCGCGAGCCGGTTTTCGCGACACTAGCGCCATGAGCGGATTTCCTGCCCTCGCTACCCCGCGCCTGCACCTGCGAGAACTGCAAGTGAGCGACGCCCCCGCGCTGTTCGCCATCCACGCGGATGCCGCGAGCATGCGCTGGTTCGGCGTCGACCCGATGACTGACCTCCCCCAGGCCGAAGCCCTGATCGAAACGTTCGCCCAGTGGCGCACCCACCCAAACCCAGGCACACGTTGGGGCCTTGAACACCAAGGCAAATTGATCGGCAGCTGCGGCCTGTTCAAGTGGAACCGCGCCTGGAACAGTTGCGCGTTGTCCTGCGAGCTGGCACCTGCTGCTCGTGGGCAGGGCTTGATGAACGAAGCCTTGCAGGCCATGCTCGATTGGGGCTTTGAGCATATGCAGTTGCATCGCGTCGAAGCCTTGGTGCACCCGCAGAACACTGCTTCTGTAGCGCTATTGAAACGCCTGGGTTTTAAAACCGAAGGCACATTACGAGACGCAGGGTTCTGGAATGGCCAGCGGCATGACCTGAGGGTGCTGGGGTTATTGGCGCAAGAGTGTATAGACGACCACTGAGAGGCCTATAACGATACCGATGCCACTTAACGCGCCCTGATATTCAAGGAATGAATATGATCCTGTGCCTAGAAAGAGATGTAAGCACACCGATCCGACCTATATTGAGCTGCAGCGAAACGTGGGAAAGCTACGATAAAGGCTTGATCAAATGTTGGGAGGTTGGTCGGGCACTGGCAACTGGATATTGATCCTGAGCAGGAGGTCCCTAAAACGTGCTCGCGTACTCACATAATGGTTACGTTCACGCCCGACAAAGCGAAGTACATCAATCAGACCACGGAATCTGAATCTTAAGGAGCAGGACGCATGGATCTTCATAAGGAATTCGAGCGAAGCATTTTCTTTCACCAGGCACGTATTGACCGACGCTCTGCCGATGCATTGGTCGGGATTACCGCCGGCTTGACGGCTGATGGCAAAATCAACCAAAGGGAAGCCGAGTTTCTCAAAACTTGGATAGAGACCCATCTGATACAACTTGAAGATCCGGTCGTTAACATTCTTTATCAACGTCTCGCCAATATGCTGAGCGACGGTGTGCTGGATGAAGATGAGTCGAACGAGCTATTGGAAATACTGCATCAATTCTCGGGCCTTCCAATTGGGGCGCCTCAGCGCACGACAGGCGTTAGCAGCCTGCCGTTGAACGACCCGGTTCCTGAGCTCGATTGGCAGGGCAGGGTTTTCCTGTTTACAGGAGTCATGGCATACGGCCCTCGCAAAGACTGCGAGTCGCTCGTACTCGAACGAGGAGGCGTGATCGGAAACTCTGTTAGTAAAAAAGTCCATTTCCTGGTGGTGGGCAGCATTGGCAATGAGCAGTGGCTCCACAGTTCCTACGGTACGAAAATCAAGAAAGCAGTGGCGTTGCGAAACAGCGGCGTTCCCATCGCAATCATCAGCGAAACCCACTGGCAACAGGTGGTGTTCGGTTGAATCCCATCATTTCCATCCTCATTCACGTCCCAGACTGGCGCACCGCAACCGACGGGCTAGACAAGTCAGGCAACTGACTTCAAGCGTGCAATGCACCGTCATCGGCTTGAGCTAGAGTTCCAGCAACGTTGGCCTGACCCTGACCTGTGGCGAGCAAGCTCGCTCGCTACAGGTATCTATCGTTCGATCAATCATTTGGTATTTACACCATGAACCCACTCGCCCAGCTGCTCTACGTGCGCACCTCCATGCTCGACGTGGCCTATGAAGCCCACGGCCCCGAAGGCGGCGCGCCGATTATCCTGCTGCACGGTTTCCCCTACGACCCGCGTGGCTACGATGACATCGCGCCGGTGCTGGCCGAGCGTGGCTACCGCGTGCTGGTGCCTTACCTGCGCGGCTATGGCCCGACGCGGTTTATCAATGAGCAGGTCATGCGCTCCGGCCAACAGGCGGCGTTGGCCAAGGATTTGCTGGACTTCATGGATGCCCTTCACATCCCGCAAGCCACTTTGGCGGGATATGACTGGGGTGGCCGCGCCGCGTGTATCGTCGCCGCGCTGTGGCCCGAGCGCGTACGTGGGTTGGTGACGGGAGATGGCTACAACATTCAGGACATCGCCAACTCACTCAAGCCGGGTGCGCCCGAGACAGAGCATCGCTTGTGGTATCAGTTTTACTTTCACACCCAGCGCGGTGTGGACGGTTTGACTGCCAATCGCCGCGAGCTGTGCGAGCTGCTGTGGAAGCTGTGGTCGCCGACCTGGGCCGAAGGGCCGAGCCTCTACGCCAAGACCGCGCCGTCATTTGATAACCCGGATTTTGTCGAGGTGGTCATTCACTCCTATCGCCATCGCTTCATGTACGCCCCCGGCGACCCGGCGTTGGAAGCCATCGAACAGGCACTGGCGCTGCAACCGCCGATCTCGGTGCCGAGCATTTCGCTGTGCGGTGCCGATGATGGCGTCGGCCCGGCCCCGGTCGAGGACGACGATGTGGCGTGCTTCAGCGGCGAGTATCGGCGCCAGGTGTTGCCGGGCGTTGGCCACAATGTGTTCCAGGAAGCGCCGCAGGTGACCCTTGAGGCGCTGTTTGAACTGCTCGCTCACGACACCGGCGAAAAGCGTTCGCGGTAAGCCTGGGGCGTCACCGATAACGCGCGCAGAAAGCTGCGGCGCAAGGTTTCTTCGCAGCCGAACCCGCACTGCACGGCAATGCGTTTGATGGACGCCGTGCTGTCGGCCAACTGCCGCCGCGCCGTTTCCACGCGGATCAGTTCGACGGCGCGTGCCGGGGTTTGGCCGGTTTCGGTGCGGTAGTGGCGCACAAAACTGCGCTCGCTCATGCCAGCCTGGGCGGCCAACGTGGCGATGTTCAAATCCAGGGTAAGGTTTTCGGCCATCCAGGCGTGCAAGTCGGCAAAACGGCTGTCGCCCTTTTGCAGCGATAACGTCGCGCTGAATTGCGATTGCCCGCCCGGACGCTTGAGGAACACCACCAAATGCCGCGCCACTTCAAGGGCGACGGCGCGGCCCAGGTCTTCTTCCACCAGGGCCAGGCACAGGTCGATGCCGGCGGTGACACCGGCGGAGGTCCACACCGCACCTTGCTGGATAAAGATCGGGTTGGACTCCACCGTCAGCGCGGGAAACTTGCGCGCCAGCTCTTCACAGCGCGTCCAGTGGGTGGCCACGCGGCAGCCGTCGAGCAAGCCGCTGGCGGCGAGCAAAAAAGCCCCGGTGCACACCGACGTCATGCGCCGTGTGTGCCTGGCCTTTTCGCGCACCCACTGCACCAACGCGGGGTCTTCGGCAGCGCCATACACGCCCCAACCGCCTGCGATCACCAATGTGTCGCAGGGTGTATCCAGCGCGGGCAGCGGCTCGGCCACCAACGCCAGGCCGGCGGAGGTCATCACCGGCGCATCCTGCGCGGCGACCACCGAAACCGCGTAAGGCAACGGCAGGCCGCGCTGGCGCGCCAGGTCATTGGTTGAGGCGAACACCTGCAACGGCCCGGTCACGTCGAGCACTTGGGCATTTTCAAAAGCGAGAACGTGGATGATCCGGGTCATGATTGGCGTGATGTGTGGGCTCAATGGCGTATTCGCCAAAGCCTAGGCCTCTACAGTGAAGCCGTCCACCCCTTTATCGGAGCTTGATTCATGACCTTGCAGATCGGTTTTCTGTTGTTCCCCGGTATCCAGCAGCTTGACCTTACCGGCCCCTATGACGTGCTGGGGTCGCTGCCGGATGTGAAGCTGCACCTGGTGTGGAAAGACCTGGCACCGATCACCTCCAGCACCGGACTGGTGTTCACTCCGACCACGACGTATGCCGACTGCCCGCGCCTGGATGTGCTGTGCGTGCCCGGCGGTTCCGGCGTCGGCGCCTTGATGGAAGACCCGCAAACCCTCGACTTCCTCAAAGCCCAGGCGCAGACCGCCCGCTACGTGACCTCGGTATGCACCGGCTCACTGGTGCTCGGCGCGGCCGGTTTGCTGCGCGGCCGCAAGGCCACCACCCATTGGGCTTACCACGACCTGCTCGCCCCGCTGGGCGCCATCCCGGTGCAAGCGCGCGTGGTGCGTGACGGCAACCTGTTCACCGGTGGCGGGATTACTGCGGGGATCGATTTCGCACTGACCCTGGCCGCCGAGCTGTACAGCGAAGCCGCCGCACAGCTTGTGCAGTTGCAGATCGAATACGCGCCGGCACCGCCGTTTGACGCGGGCAGCCCGAGCACCGCGCCTGAACATGTGCTGGAAGAAGCCCACAAGCGCACGGCGGAATCGCGTCGGGTGCGCGGTGAAATTGTGGCGCGGGCGGCGGCGCGGTTGGGCTGATGGCACCTGCGCAGCAAATTCTGTGGCGGTAGTGCTGTAATGGCGGAGGGTCAGGCAGGCCGGGACATAAACGCCAACCGCGCCGCCAATAGCGTCAGCACGGTCGCCAGGCCCCATTTCTGCAGCCTGGCGCTGTGGCTGCTGCCCGCAAACACTCGGCTGATCGCCCCGCCAAAAATGCCCAGCAAGGCGTGGAAAACCCCGGCGATCAGGGTCAGAACGCCGCCCAGCACCCACAGCTGCACCGCAATGGAGCCGGCCTCGGGCCTGACGAATTGGGGCAGAAACACCATGAAAAACAGCAACGCCTTAGGGTTGAGCAAACTGTTGAGCATGGCCTGCACAAACACATGCCGTAAACGCACGCGCCGGACCTGGCTCATGTCCAGGCCGGTGTTTTTTTGCAAGGTCTTGAACACCAGCCACAGCAGGTAGATCACCCCGGCGTAACGAATCAAATCAAACGCCGGCGGCCAACTGGCGACCAAGGCGGTGACCCCGCTCGCCGTCAAGGCGGTCAACAGCAAATCCGCCACGCAGATCCCCAGGCTTGAAGCCACGCCACCGCGCCAGCCATAACTCACGCCATGGCTGATCACAAACGCCATGTTCGGCCCCGGCGACAGCAGCAACAGCAAAACAGCGCCGGAAAACACCGCAAGGGTTGCAAGGTCGATCATGCTCAAGCCCTCCACCAGAGAAAGCCTGCAGATTAAACGGCGCGCCGTGCGGCAACAAAAAATTGTGCTGGATACATTCTTCGCCAACGGTCATGTCGGGTGATTGCTCATTGCCACAACCAACGATTAGAATGCGAAACATTATCAATAATACCCTGCGTCAGGATGACCCTGTTGAGCGACCATCCTCTGGACTCTGCCGCTATCGGCCAGCTCTACCATGCCCATTCTTCCTGGTTGCGCGGCTGGTTGAGCCGGCGCACGGGCTGTCGTGAACATGCCGCTGACCTGGCGCAGGAAACCTTTGTGCGGCTGCTCAACGCGCGCAAACAACAGACCTTGCAACAACCGCGCGCCTACCTGAGCAGCATTGCGCGCAGCCTGATGATCGACCAGTACCGGCGCCGCGAGCTGGAGCGCGCCTACCTTGAAAGCCTGGCGCACTTCCCGCAAGTGGATGTGCCGTCGGAAGAAACCCGCCTGTTGATCCTTGACAGCCTGGAGCGCATCGACCGCTTGCTCGACCAGCTCAAGCCACGGGTGCGCGAAGCGTTTTTGCTGGCGCAACTGGACGGCCTGACCTGCGCACAAATTGCCCTGCGTTTGGGCGTGTCCAAGGCCACGGTTGAGCGCGACCTGGCCAAAGCCCTGCATGCCTGCTACCGGTTACGTTATGCCGAACTTTGACCCGCGCCTGGTCGACCAGGCCATCCAGTGGATGATCCGGCTGCGTTTCAACATCGCCGATGACGTCAGCACTGCTGCGTTCGAACAGTGGCTGCAGAGCAGCCCCGAGCACCAACGGGTGTGGCAACGGGTGGCCACCATGAGCGATGAGTTCAGCCACGTGCCCGCCGGTGCCGGGCGCCATGCCCTCAACGGCGCACGCCAACGCATCAGCCGCCGTGACACCTTGAAGGTGCTGGGCCTGTTTGCCGGCGCCGCCGGCCTCGCCTGGCTCGGGCGCGACTACACACCCCTGCCCGTGCTGATGGCCGACTACCGCACCGCCACTGGCGAGCGACGCTGGGTGACGCTCAACGATGGCAGCCATATCCAGCTCAACAGCGCCAGTGCGATCGACGTTGCGCTCAGTACCGAACGGCGCCGGGTCCACCTGCGCCAGGGTGAAATGCTGATCAACACCGGCGCCGACAGTCGACCGTTCTGGGTGCAAACCCGTGACGGCTACCTGCGTGCCCTCGGCACGCGCTTTCTGGTGCGCGAAGAAGGCCAAGGCACGTTGCTCGCCGTACAACAAGGCAGCGTGGCGGTGTATGCCGACCTGCACGACAGCAGCGCGCGCCAACTGATCAACCCCGGCGAACAGGTGCTGTTCGACCGCACCCACCTGCGCCCACCGATCGCCAACGGCCTGGATCCCTGGGCTTGGAGCGACGGCGTGATCAGCGCCCACAACATGCGCCTGGATGATTTCCTCGCCGAGCTAAGCCGCTACCGCAACGGTTTGGTGCGCTGCAGCGAGGCCGTGGCCGAGTTGCACGTATCGGGCACTTACCAGTTGGATGACACCGACCAGGTGCTCAACCTGGTGGCGCAGTCGCTGGCGGTCAACGTCACCTATCGCAGCCGTTATTGGGTGACGGTTACGTCCCGCGCTTAGTGCATAAAAAATAAATGAGGTTATTTCTCATTGCCGCTCGACCTGTAAGGAAAGGCCGATCAACAGGCCGGTTCTGTTCACTTCCTTAAAGGAGCATCCCGCGGTCATGCAAGCGTTCCCTTCCCAACGTTCCCCCCTCAAGCGCGCGGTGCAGGCCGCCCTGCTGGGCGCCTGCCTGAGCGGCGGCGCCCTGCCGCTGGCCGTGATGGCCGAAACACTCGCCAACGACACCCAGGCACGCGATTGGCAGATTGCCCCAGGTGCGCTGGCCAACGTGCTGGACCAGTTCGCCCGCCAGGCCGGCATCAGCCTGTCCTACGACGCTACCAGCGTCGCCAACAAGTCGAGCCCAGGCTTGAACGGGCGCTATGAGCGCGAGCAAGCCTTGGGCGAACTCTTGCGTGGCCACGGCTTGCAGGCACAACGTCAAGGCGCAAGCACTTGGCTGCTATTGCCACACATCGCCGAGACCGGCGCGCTGAACCTGGGCGCCACCACCGTCACCGGCGAGCGTCTGGGTGCCACCACCGATGGCAGCGGTTCCTACACCACGGGCGCAGTCACCATCGGTAAAGGTCAACACAGCCTGCGGGAAACACCGCAATCGGTCAGTGTGATGACCCGCCAATTGATGGACGACCAGAACCTCACCACCATCGAAGACGTGATGGAACACACCCCGGGAATCACCGCCTACGCATCCCCCATGGGCGGTAAATATTTCTATTCCCGTGGCTTCAAGATGCTCGGCCAATACCAGTACGACGGCGTACCGCTGGACATGGGCAAAGACTACGTACAGGCCGACAGTTTCAGCGCCAACATGGCGATCTACGACCGCGTGGAAGTGCTCAAGGGCGCAGCCGGCATGCTCAAGGGTGCCGGTACCGCCAGTGGTGCCGTCAATTTTGTGCGTAAACGCCCCCAGGCCAAGCCGACCTCCAGCCTGTCGCTGGCCGCTGGCACCTGGGACAACTACCGGGCCGACGTCGACACCGGCGGCCCCTTGAATGACAGCGGCACCGTGCGCGGCCGCGCGGCATTCAGCCAGCAGGATCGCGGTTCCTACATGGATATTTCCAAACGCAAGGACCAGGCCTTCTACGCCGCGCTGGATGTCGACCTCAACCCCGACACCACCCTGGGGCTGGGCGCCAGCTACGAAGACATCGACGCCAGCCCGTGCTGGGGCGGTCTACCGCGTTACAAGGATGGCAAGAGCGCCAAATTGAGCCGCTCCACCTGCCTTGGCCAATCCTGGAACGACTGGCAAAGCCAGCGCGCCACCTTCTTCGCCGACCTCACCCACCACTTCAACGACGACTGGCAACTCAAGGTCGCCGCCGTGCATAGCCGCAACCTGCAAGACACCAAGTACGCCGCCAGCGAAGGCACTATCGCCTATGGTGATCCCGCGCCCACGGCCAATTCCTACGCCGCGCTGATGGACTACGATCACAAGGACTTCGGCCTCGACGCCTACCTGGACGGCAAGTTCGAAGCCTTCGGCCTGGCGCATGAACTGATCATCGGCGCCAACGGCAGCCGTGGCACTCAGGACGACGTCTACGCGATCCGGAATCTGCCGACTCGCCAGAGCATCTATCAACCCGACCACCACTTCCCGGAGCCGGCCAACGACACCTTCTGGCCGAATATGTACCGGGGCGGTACGGTCAAGGAAACCGCCACCCAATACGGCGCCTACGCCACCTTGCGCCTGCGCCTGGCCGAACCGTTGATGCTGGTTCTCGGCAGTCGCGTCAGTTGGTATGAAAACCGCCGTGAGTCCTTGAACCTGGCCTGGGGCGAGTGGGCCGACCAGGATGCGCGCACCAAGGAAACCGGGGTGGTCACGCCGTTTGCCGCGCTGATCTACGACCTCAATGACAACCTTTCGGTGTACGCCAGCTACGCCGATATCTTCCAGCCACAAAGCTCCTACGCCACGGTCAGCGGTTCGGCCCTCAAGCCGAAAATGGGTGAGAATTATGAGCTGGGTATCAAGGGCGAATGGTTTGACGGGCGCCTTAACAGTTCCCTGGCGCTGTTTCGCGCCATCGAAAAAAACGCCGCCCAAACCGATTTCATCACCCGCTGCGGCAGTTCCTCCGACGGCTACTGCTACACCGACACTGGCAAAGTTCGCGCCCAAGGGGTCGAGGCCGAGCTGAGCGGCGAATTGCTTGAACGTCTGCAAGTGTTTGGCGGCTACACCTACACGCAAACCAAAAACCTGAAGAACATCGACAGCGCAGCCGAAGGCGCGGTGTCCAACACCTACGTACCCCGGCATATGCTGCGTTTATGGGGCGACTACCAGTTGGACGATGCACTGTCAAAATGGACAGTTGGCGCAGGGGTCAACGCCCAGAGCAGTAACTACCGCCTGCAAACCATCAAACTGGAGCAGGCCGGGTATGCGTTGTGGAATGCGCGCATTGCGTATCAGGTGGACGACACCTGGACGGTGGCGCTCAACGGCAACAACCTGTTCGATAAAAACTACTACCAGACCGTGGGTACCTCAGGCTGGGGTAATCTTTATGGAGAGCCGCGCAACCTCACGCTGAGCCTCAAAGGCAACTTCTAAACATCACCAGTCCTTGCACCAGAGCCGGCAAGCCGGCTCTGGTTCGACAACCCCCCTTCCCCCGCCCTGCTTCTGTCAAAAAAAGCTTTTTTCGCTGGCAGGCAAATCCCCACGTTTGTTCCTACACTCCAAAAAGCCATCATCGATTCTCGATTTTTCTGAAAACACGGCCTCCAATGTCAATAAATCGTCATACCATGGGTCTCATGAGAGCCATTGAGGGCGACGGCGAAAAAAAGCCAAAACATTGACACGAAACCTCAAGGAAGCCACTATTTAGCCATCATTCCGTAAATTCCTGCGTCTGAACAGGCATTACGTATTACCCAGCAACTGCAGTTGTTCGATTTGCACCACTTGTAAAGCAAACCTGCCTTATGGATGAGCAAAACGAACAGGAACGTTCTGGTGGTGTATTGAGGATCTGATCTATGCGCGGTAAATCGTCGGTCGATAGCCTGTTTTTGACTCGTCCCGGTTTCGTTGAGTTTTTTGTCGTCTTCGTCAAACTGATCCACGGCCTCACTGCTGTGGTGCCGGCAATTATCCTGCTGTTCTACCCGGAACCTGTCGCCGAGCACATGCGCAACCACTACCTGGGCCTCCTGGTATTCTTTGCGCTCTTGACCATCATTCTGTTCCAGGCCCTGGGGGTGTACTCCGAGGATCTGTTCAGCAATCGCCTGCGTTTTCGCGTGATGCTGGTGGCCTGGGTCTCGGCGTTTTGCATCTTGCTGTTCATGTACCAGATCCTGCTGCTGTTCCCACAGTTGAGCCCACGCAACCTGACGGCCTGGTTCTCCATGAGCCTGGTGCTGTTTGGCGTGGAGCGGATATTGATGCTGCGCCTGTATCGCCATTTGATGAAGAACGGCAAGTTCTTGCAACGTACGGTGATCCTGGGCTTTACCGAGACGGCGGTGCATGTGGCTGAACACCTGTCGCGCAACAGCGATATCCGTTCCGGCCTGATCGGCTTTATCGACGACCGTACCGAGCGCATTCCCAAGGAATTGAGCCGCCTGCCCTTGCTGGGCAATACCCGCGACCTGGAAAAGCTGATCCGCTCCGAACAGGTCAGCCAGGTCATGATCACCCTGCCCTGGGCCGCCGAGCAGCGTATCAACGGGCTGGTCAAGCGCCTGCGGCAGATGTCGGTGAACGTCATGCTGGTGCCCGACATGGCTGCCTTGCGTTATGGGCATAACCGCATCACCGATGTGGGCGGCATCCTGATGTTCAATACCTCACAGTTGCCGCTGCGCGGCTGGTCGCCCTTTATCAAGCGTTGCGAAGACCTGCTGCTGGCCAGCATCGGCCTGTTGTTGCTGTCACCGGTGATGCTGGCGACGGCCATCGCGATCAAGCTCGATTCCAAGGGCCCGGTGCTGTTCCGCCAGAAGCGCTTTGGCTACAACGACAACCTGATCCGGGTGTTCAAGTTCCGCTCGATGTACGTCGAACAGACCGACCTGAACGCCGAGAACCAGACCACACGCCAGGACCCGCGCATCACCCGGGTAGGCAGGATCATTCGCAAGACCAGCATCGATGAGCTGCCACAACTGTTCAACGTGCTGCTGGGCAATATGTCGATGGTCGGCCCGCGCCCTCACGCCACGGCCACCAAGGCCGCCGGGGTTCCGTTTGAGCAAGCGGTCAGCGAATACAGCTCACGCCACCGGGTCAAGCCAGGCATCACCGGCTGGGCACAGATCAATGGCTACCGTGGCGAGACCGACACCCTGTTCAAAATCCAGAAGCGAGTCGAATACGACCTGGAATACATCGCCAAATGGTCGGTGTGGCTGGATCTGTACATCGTTTTCATGACGGTTCCGGCCGTCCTTTCCACCAAGGAAGTCTATTGATGAACCCTCTTAACGGATTGATCCCGTGCATCATCTCCGGTGGTTCGGGCACGCGGCTGTGGCCGGTTTCGCGGCAGAACATGCCCAAACCCTTCATGCGCATGCGCGACGACCAGAGCCTGCTGCAAAAGACCTTCCTGCGCGCCAGCCACTTGCCAGGGGTGGAGAGCATCCTGACGGTAACCAACCGCGACCTGCTGTTTCGCACCCTCGACGACTACCGCGCGGTGAACACCCAGCGATTGGCCCTCGAGCTGCTGCTGGAGCCGTTTGGACGTAACACCGCCGCCGCCATCGCCGTGGCCGCCTTGCATGTGCAGGAGCATTTCGGCGCTGAAGCGCAGTTGCTGGTGATGCCCGCCGACCACCTGATCCTTGATGAAGCGGCCTTCGCCCAAGCGGTAGAAAAAGCCCGCGCACTGGCCGAGGCCGGTTACCTGGTGACCTTCGGCATTCAGCCTGACCGTGCCGAAACCGGCTTTGGCTATATCGAACAAGGCGCAGCGTTAGGGGCCGGGTTTCAGGTCCGGCGCTTTGTCGAGAAGCCCGACCTGGCCACCGCCCAAGGCTATTTGGACGGCGGCAAGCACCTGTGGAATGCCGGCATGTTCTGCTTCAAGGCTGCCAGCCTGTTGGAAGAATTGGCCAGCCACGCCCCGGCAGTCCTGGACGCTGCCAAGGCCGCACTCGAGCACAGCCAGAGCCTGCAAAACAGCAGCAGTCGCCAGCGTGAACTGAGCCCGGAAGGTTTCAGTACCGCGCCGGACATCTCCATCGACGTGGCCCTGATGGAAAAATCCGCAAAGGTCGCGGTCGTGCCCTGCAACATTGGCTGGAGCGATATCGGCTCCTGGGAAGCGCTGCGCCAACTCACCCCCAGTGATGACAATGGCAACCAGATCAATGGCGAGGCGATCCTGCACGACGTGCATAACTGCTACATCGACTCGCCCAAGCGGGTACTCGGTGCAGTGGGCGTGCGCGACCTGATCATCGTCGACACCCCGGACGCACTGTTGATCGCCGACGCCCACCGCAGCCAGGACGTGCGCTATATCGTCGCCGAACTTAAGCGCCAGAATCACCCGGCGTTCAGCCTGCATCGCACGGTCACCCGCCCGTGGGGCACCTACACGGTGCTGGAAGAAAGCACGCGCTTCAAAATCAAGCGCATTGTGGTCAAGCCCAAAGGCTCGCTGTCGCTGCAAATGCACCATCACCGCAGCGAGCATTGGGTAGTGGTCAGCGGCGCAGCGATGATCACCAATGGCGAGCGCGAGATCCTGCTCAACATGAACGAGTCCACCTACATTCCCGCCGGCCACAAACACCGCCTGACCAACCCCGGCATCATCGACCTGGTGATGATCGAGGTACAGAGCGGTGAGTACCTGGGCGAAGACGACATCGTGCGTTATGACGACATCTACGGCCGCGCTCCGGTGGAAGTGAAACCCTGATGCGCACGTCCCTGATCATCCCCACCCGCAACGCGGCCAGCCATCTGGACCGCCTGCTGCCAGCGCTGCGCATGCAGACCTTGCAACCGGACGAGATGCTGGTGGTCGACAGCGCATCGAGCGATGACACCGTGGCGCGCTTTCGCGAGTTTGGCGCGCGTGTGGAGGTGATTGATGCCCGCGACTTCAACCACGGCGGCACCCGGCGCTGGGCCAGTGAACAGGTGGGCGGCGACGCTTTGATCGTCATGACCCAGGACGCGATCCCCGCCACGGCCGAGACCTTCGCCAACCTGATCGCCGAATTGCAACGGGAGCCGCTCAATGGCGTGGCCTACGGCCGGCAACTGCCGCACCCCGGTGCAGGGGTGCTGGGGGCACAGTCGCGGCACTTCAATTACCCGGCGGCCAGCCGCAGCAAAAGCCTGGCCGATGCACCGCAGCTAGGGATCAAGACCTGCTTCAGCTCCGACTCGTTTTCGGTGTACCGGCGCAGCGCCCTGCAGGCGGTGGGTGGTTTTCCCCAGGATGTGATTGGCAGCGAAGACGCCTACGTCGCCGCACGCATGTTGCTGGCCGGCTACCAGGTGCGCTACGCCGCCAGCGCGCAGGTGTATCACTCCCATGATTACCGCTTGCTGGACGAGTTCAAGCGCTACTTCGATATCGGTGTGTTCTACGGCCGCGAGGCGTGGATTCGCCAGGCGTTCGGCGACGCCGGCGGCGAAGGTAAACGTTATGTGCTGGCCGAACTGCGCGCATTGCGCGAGGCCAACGCGCTGCACCGCGCGCCGGAAGTGGTGGTGCGCAGCGCCTTTAAATTGCTGGGTTATCGCCTCGGCCACCTTGAACGCCACTTGCCCAACGCGCTTAAACGGCGCCTGGGCATGTTTTCCACCTACTGGACTTGAGCCGTCATGAAGACTACCAACCGACGTTCCCGTCTTACCCTGCTCAGCCTCTTGAGTGCCTCAATCTGGCTGGCGGGCTGTTCGACCCCCGCGCGGGTGCCGCTTCCTGACAACAATACGCTCAAGGCCGGCCATCAAGCGGCGCTGACCCTGGCCGACCTGCCACCGCCGCAGGTGCTGATCCAGACCGGCGACTCGCTGCGGATCGTGCGCGATGCCCAGGAGCCGGCGGCGGCCGATGACATGACCGTATTCGTCGTGCGCCCCGACGGCGTGATCTCGGTGCCCAATATTGGCCGGGTCAAGGCCGCCTTGCGCACGCCCGAAGACCTGGGCAAGGAAATCACCGAGAAGTACAAGCGCATCTACCGCGAACCGGCGGTGACGGTGAACATCGCCAGCGCGCCGAGCAACAAGGTGTTTATCGGCGGTGCGGTGTCCAACCCGGCGTTTTTCGACTTGGCCGGCAACGTCAGCGTCGAGCAGGCGCTGCTCAGTTCCGGTGGTGTATTGCCCTCGGCGGATGCCTCCAACGTGGCCTTGCTGCGCACCGGGCCAGATGGCAAGTACAGGACGTACTTCATCAGCCTGGAAAGCATGTTGACCAACCCCAATCACCCGCGGGTGGCGTTGCAGCGCGGCGACTTGATCTTTGTGCCGCAGTCGGGCATCGGCGCGACGGTGGAGGCCGTGGATATGTACTTCACCAAGCTGTTTCCGATCAACAAGGGGATTGGCATTGGCTTGAATTACGACCTGAACAAGAGCGACGTGAAAAACAGCGGCAACACCATCTACAACAACCCAACCATCAACACAGGCCAAGGATTATGAAGCGGGCGTCGTATCACTCGAACCAAGCGTTCCCGTTTTTCGTAAACCCCATATGCAATGGAGTGATCCTGTGATCGAAATCCGCTCTCTTCGCGACCTGCTGCGGCTGTTTTTCATCTACCGCCGCGAATTCAAACTGGCAGTGATCACCACGATCGTCGTCGCGGTGCTGGGTGCCTTCCTGTTGCCGGCTCGCTACGAGTCCGACGCGCGCTTGCTGGTCAAGCCGGGGCGGGACAACACCACCTTGCCGATCGAAGCCGCCAACCGCCAGACGCTGATTGCCCCGAGCACCCAGCACGACCCGATTGTCGACGAAGAAAAAATGCTCACGGGCCGGCCCATCGTGCATATCGTTGCCGAGCGCTATATGGCGATGACCTCCGAGCCGCCGCAGGGTTTCTGGAAGGTCACCAAGTTCTACGTCAAGAAGGGCGTTGGCGAAGTCGTCAACGGCGTGCGCAGCGTGCTGCAGTTCGTAGGCCTTGCCGAGAAACAAAGCCCGCTGGAGCGCCTGGCGACCTCGCTGGAGAAGAACTTCAAAGCCGCTCACGAGCCAGGCTCTTCGGTGATCGAGATTTCCTTCACCTGGGACGACCCGGCGGTGGCGCAAAAAGTCGTCGAAGAATGGGTCAACGCCTACCTTGAGGAACGTGCGCGGATTCTCGGGCGCAAGAGCCTGCATACCTTCTATGAAACCGAACGCGCCAAGGTGGCGGAAAATATCCAGAGCCTGAAGGACCAACTGCAAGTCCGTTTGAAGCAGATCGATTCGATCAGTGTCGATGCGCGCCTGAAGAACCTCACCAGCCAGATCGACCGTGTCACCGACGCCAAGGTCAGCGCACAAAACCAGATCTCGGGCATTCGCAGCCTCCTGGCCAACGCCAGCCAGCAGATCAAGAGCCAGCCGGCAGACGTGGTGACGATGCGCGAAACCAGCCTCAACCCCACCCAACTGGACCTCAAGCGCCAGCTCAATGCGCTGCAAGTGGAACGCGCACGCCTGTTGCGCACCTACCTGCCGGGCACGCCGCAGGTCAATCAGATCGAGCAGAATATCCGCGACATCGAAGCCCTCAGCGCTCAGGAAGCCACGCGCCTGGAACGCTCGCAAAACACCGCGCCCAACAGCCTGGTGATCAACATCAAGCAGCAAGTGATCGACGCCCAATTACAAGAGCGCAAACTGGCCGGCGAAATCGAGAACTACGACAAAACCCTCGCCGAGCTGCGCGACCAGCGTGACAAGGCGATGACCGATGAGCCGGAACTCAACAAGCTGAGCCAACAACTGCGCGCCGCCGAAAAAAGCTACGCGTTGTACTCGGACAACCTTGAACAGGCGCGAATCGATCATGAACTGGACAACAGCCAGATCAGCAACATCGCCCTGATCGAACACGCCACCCTGAACCCGTCACGTGTGTTTCCCAAAAGCCTGCTGATTCTGTTGTTCGCCATTCCCGCCGGCGTGGCCGTGGGCTTCTTGACCATTTATGTGCTGTACCTGCTGGACCAACGCATCCACGATGGCACACGCTTGCAGGAGATGTTCCAGGTGCCGTTGTGGAGCAGCATCCCCGACGTGCAAGACGCCACGCCGGCCGCCGTCACCGCCAGCCTCTATCGCTTGTACAGCCTGCTGCCCCTGGAGCGCATCGCCAGTGAAGGCTTTGCCCTGGGCCTGACCTCGGCGCGGCATGGCGAGGGTGTGACGTTTATCATCGAGCAGCTCAAGCGCCTGCTGGAAGAACGTGGCCATCGCGTCTCGGTCGACGGGGCGAACGCGCCCACGGCGGGTGAAGTGCTGTTGCTGGATGCCTCGGCCTTGTCATCCAACCCGCAGACCTTCCTGACGCTGCGCCGTGCCGACCAGATCGTGCTGGTGATCGAAGCCCGCACCAGTACCGTACCGACCATCGAAAACGCGGTGTCGCTGCTGACCACCGCGTTCGGCAAAGTCGACGGCATGATCCTCAACCGCCGCCGCTTCGAAGTACCGGCCAAGGTCCTGGCGCGGATCAACAGCTGGCGCGGTGCGGCCTGATGCGTATTGCATTGCTGGCACCTCTGCCGCCGGAGCAGACCGGGATCGCCGATTACGCCGCGCATTTGCGCAACGCGTTGATCGAACTGGGCCTTGAAGTGGTGACCCCCCTCGCGGGTTGCCAGGACCTGGCTGAACAGTTGCGGCGCTTGCAAGCCTTTGACTGGCACGGTGTGGATCTGGTCCATGCCGAACTGGGAGGTGGGCGCTTCGGTGAGTTCCAGGCGCTTGACTACCTGCGTCGGGCACAACCACAACTGCCGTTGACCGCTACGGTGCATGACCCGGAGCGCTTGATCTGGCGCCGGGCCAAGCTGTTTTTCCCCTTGACCCTGCTAGAACGCCTGCCCCACCCGTTGCCCCAGGCGGCGGCACTGCTGGCCGACCCGCTGACCTTGCACGAAGAACGACGCCTGGCCAAAGGGATGCGCCGGCTGATCACCCTCACCCACCTGGGAGGCGACTGCCTGCGCCAACGCATGGGCCTGCGTCCGCAGCAAGTGGCGGTGATTGCTCACGGCAACCTACCCATCGCGGCCCAGGACTTGCCGCCACTTGCGCCGTTGCGTCTGTTGTATTTCGGCTTTATCTATCGCGGCAAGGGCATTGAGGACCTGCTCCAGGCCCTGGCCCAGTCACTGGCCACCCACCCGCAATGCCGAGGCCAGGTGCGCCTGACCCTGGCCGGCGGCACCGCCCCGGAAATGACCTTCGACCCGGCCGGCAACTACCTCGACGGCCTGCGCCAACAGATCATCGCGCTGCACCTGGAGGATGTGGTGGACTGGCAGTTGGACCTGCCATCAGCGCAGATCGCCGCTACGATCCAGGCGCACCATGTGATGGTGCTGCCCTACCGCGAATCGAAAAAACTCGGTTTCCTGGGACAGATGCGTGGCACCAGTGGCGCGCTGTCATGGGCCAATGCCTGCGGGCGCGGGGTGATCACCTCCAATGCGCGTGCCTTTGCTGAAGAGGTGGCCGGCGGCAATGGCATCACCTATCAGCAGGGCGATATCGATTCCTTGAGCAACGCCTTAAACCGCTTGATCCTCGACCCGCAGCAGGCCCGGCAATGGGCTACCCGGGCAGCGGAAATCGGCCACCAACGCCAGTGGGCCACCACGGCCCGACGTTTTGCCGAATTATTTCGGGATGCTTGTGAGGAGCCGTTGCGATGAATATTTCATCTGTTCGCCCGATGTGGCGCTATCTGCCGCTGGTGCTGGCAATCGCCGTGGGTGGCGCCCTGCTGTCGAGTGAAAAAGTCGATGCGCAGCCGGTGAACCTGGCCCCGGAGCGCAGTGTGGTATGGAAGGACTTCCTCGGCGTGAACGCGCACTTTCTGTGGTTCACGCCCGAGCAGTACCGCCAGCAGATCACGCAATACAAGAAACTTGGATTGCAATGGGTGCGGGTCGACCTGCACTGGGATCGCCTGGAGCCCACAGAAGACGGTTATCAACTCAGCACCTTCGATGAACTGGACCGCACCCTGAGCGCTGAAAAAATCCGCTCGGTGTTTTACCTGGTGGGCTCGGCGCCCTTTATCACCACCGCCCCCAAGGGCGCGAAGTTCCAGGACCAGTATCGCCCGCGGGACCCCGAAATCTATGCGCTGCGCCTGGCACTCCTGGCCAAGCGCTACCCCAATATTGATGCCTGGCAGGTATGGAACGAGCAGAACCTGCCGAACAACTGGCGCCCCGAAGTCAACGCCAAGGAGTACGGGCAATTGTTATTGGCCAGTCACCAGGCGTTGAATATTGCCGCGCCCGGCAAACTGCAGGTCATGGGCGGCATGGCGTACTACAGCCAAATGCCGCCGCGTGGCAAAACCCTGATGTTCGAAGCGCTCGGCGCGCTGGGCGTGCAAAACCTGGGCATGGTCGCGGCCTATCACCCTTATTCGATGACCCCGGAAACCGATGAACCGGGCAAGAACGAAGTGCTGCTGCGCGGTGATCAACTCAATACCATGCTGCACGGCGCCGGGATCAAGAACGTATGGGCTACCGAGTGGGGCTGGTCCAGCTATGCCGGCCCCAAAGAGATGCAGGACCTGATCGGTATCGACGGGCAGGCCGACTACACCTTGCGCCGTCTGGCGTTGATGGCGTCCCAGGACTATCAGAAGATTTTCCTGTTCGCGCTGTCCGACCTCGACCAACGCGCCTCGCCACGCGACCAGCATTACGGCCTGCTGAACCTGGACGGCGAACCCAAGCCGGTGTACACCGCCCTCGCCCGCTTCCTTGAGATCACCGGTCCCTCTCTTAAACCCGGCACCACGCCACAACTCAAGGACGTGCCGGACAGTTTCTACAGCGTGGCCTGGACACGGCCTGACGGAAAACACCTGTTGATGTACTGGAGTGCCGAAGGCAGCAGCATCAGCCTGCCGGATATTAAACGCGCAGAACTGCTGGACCCGCTGACCGGAGCCCGGCAAACCCTGAGCGACGACAACGGTATTCGCCCAGTGGTGAAGCCGAGTTTGCAGATACTGGTGTGGTAGCCCCGGGTATGGAGAGCTGTACATGAGAATCCTATGGATTGTGCCCTACCTGCCGTGGCCGACCACCAGCGGCGGCAAGACCCGGCAGTATCATTTGCTGCGCACCTTGAGTGAGCGCGGGCATCGCATCACGCTGCTGGCGCAATCGAAGACACCGGCCGATGACGCGGCGCACGCAGCCCTTGAACCCTTGCTCGAGCGCCTGATCGTGGTGCCGCGCCGGCCACTGAAACACCCGATGACCCTGCTCGCGGGCGTATTCGCACCGTGGCCGTTGCTGACCACGGTCAATGGCCTGTCGGCACCGTTGCAAGCCCAATTTGCGCAACTGTTGAACGAGCGCTGGGACGTGATTCAAGTGGAACACAGCTACAGCCTGCAACCGTTTCTGCGCACCTTGCAGCAGCGCAAGCGCGAGTTTGTGCTGACCGAGCACAACCTGGAATCAAGCCTGGGCGGCGCCACTTATGACCGTTTCCCCAAGTGGGCCGCGCCGTTCGTGCAGTACGACCAATGGCGCTGCCGGCAATGGGAGCGCAAGGCCTTCGATGCCGCCGCCCATGTGATTGCGGTGACCGAGGCGGACGCCCAGGCCATGCGGCCGTTGACTGCAACGCCGGTAAGCGTGGTGGTCAATGGCGTCGACAGCCGTGCCTTCGCCCAGGTCAGTGCCGATGCGCAGAGCCAGCGTTTGTTGTTTGTCGGCAATTACGAATACGCACCGAACCTGGACGCTGTGCAGTGGTTGCTTGAGGAGATATTCCCCCGGGTCTGGCTGCAGTGTCCGAACGCGCGCCTGGCGGTGGCCGGTTACGGCTTGCCCGAACACTGGCGCGACCGTTGGCCGGATGAACGTGTCGAGTGGCTGGGGTTTGTTCCTGATCTGTGCGCTCTGCAACGGCGCTGCGCCGGTTTTGTCGCCGCGTTGCGCCATGGCGGCGGCTCCAAGCTCAAGGTGTTGGAGGCAATGGCCGCCGGCTTGCCGCTGGTCAGCACGGCCCAGGGTGTTTCCGGGTTGGCGGTGCAACCACAGGCGCATTACCTGGCGGGCGAAAGCGCCGAGGCTCTGGCCGACGCCATCGTGCGCCTGCTCGATCAGCCGCTGCTGGCCCGGCAACTGGCCGATGCGGCACGCGAGTATGCGCGGCAGTACCACGACTGGGCGGTGGCCGGTGACGAACTGGAGCACATCTACAACACCTTGATCGACTCTAAGGAATTTCAGCCATGCGCGTAGCCCTGGACTATCGCCCCGCCACGGTTGCGCCCTCGTCGGGCATCGCCCGCCAGGTCCTGGCGCTGGAAGATGCCCTGCGCGCGCGGGACAACACTGAGGTGCTGCTGTTCACTGAGGCGCCCCTGGACCACCCGCAACGCCAGACCGCCATATGCCCACCGTGGGCCAGCCCGCTGGATGGCCTGCAACGGCCGCAGGTACGCTTGCGGTTTGAGCGAAAATTTTTGCCCAGATCCTTGCATGAGCAACAGATCGACCTGCACATCGCCACGGCCAATATGGGCTTGCCGCTGTGCCGCAAACCCGCCGGCACCCGTTATATCCTGGTGCTGCATGACCTGTTTCAGCTGACTCAGCGTAACTTCCATCGCTCCAGGCTCAAGGCCCTGGCCTATCGCTTGATCGACGGTGCCTCGATTGCCTGGTCGGTGTGGCAGGCTGACCGGGTGTGGTGCCCTTCGCAGTTTTCCTGCAACGAAGCCGCCCGCGTATTCCCCTGGGCCCGGGCCAAGTTCCGGGTGTTGAGCAACCTGGTGCCCGAATTGAATGCAGCGCCAGAACCGCAGCCAGACAACCTGCCGGCGCGTTACTGGTTGGTGGTGGGCACACGGGAGCCGCGCAAGAACATGGCATTTTTCCTGCGCCAATGGCAGGCCTGCCGTACGGCGAACCCTGAGGTGCCGGACCTGGTACTGGTGGGCCACGCCAGCGATGTACCGTCCGCCCTTGGCGAACTGCCGGGCCTGCACTGGTGCAGCGGTTTATCCGACGGCCAACTGCAAGCCCTTTACCGTCATACCGACTGCCTATGGCAGCCGTCTTATGCCGAGGGCTTTGGCCTGCCGGTGGTGGAAGCCTTGAGTGTGGGCACGCCGGTGGCGGTGGCACGCGGTTCCGCCCTGGATGAAGTCGCGCCGCCCGGCGCCCCGCGCTTCGACCCACACGATGCCAGGCAATTGCAGAACGTCATGCAGCAAATGGCAACCGCAGGCAACACGGCAGACGCCGAAACGCAGCGCGCCTGGGCCCGGCAATTTGCCGAACCGGCCTATCGCTCGCGCCTGGATACTTTGCTCAAGGAATTGGACCGCTAATGCTGCCAGGAAAATTCATCAGCCTGCTCCTGGGCCTGGTCTTCGGCATTTTGCTGTTGGCCCTGTCGCCGATCAAGACCTTGCTGGTCGTGGCCGGCGCGGGTGTGGCCTTGACCCTGATCCGCTTTCCCCTGTGGGGCTTGCTGATTTTCGCGGTGTTGGCCACCAGCATTCCCTACACCACGTTGGAACTGGGGATCCGCACCACCATCAGCGAAGCGGTGTTGGGGCTGACCTGGGTCGGGGTGTTCTGGCAATCGTTTATCGGCAAGACCCGCGGCTTGATCCTGTGGCGTCCGACCGAGCGCGCGCTGATGTGGCTGATGCTGTTCAGCACTATTCCGTTTATCTGGGGCATGGTCATCATCCATGCCGAAGGCAACGGGCCGGTGAACTGGGTACGCTGGCTGATGAACCTGTCGTTGCTGTTTATCGTGCCGTTGCTGCTGCGCACCGACGCCGACCGCGACAAGGTGGTGGTCGCCCTGCTGCTGGGCAACCTGGCGATGCTGTTGCTGTCGATTTTCATGTTTCTGAAGACGCGCAACGCCATGTCGATGATCGAGGTGCTCACCGACCTCAAGTACGCCCACCCGGAAGCGGTGAAGGATATTTTTTCCGCCAACTACACGCGCATGGCCTCGCCCTGGGTGCACCCGAACCTGACGGGTGGCGTGCTGGTGCTGTTTATCCCCCTGGCGCTGTTCTACGGCTGGACCCGCAGCGGCTGGCGCCGGGCGCTGGGCCTGGCGGTGGCGGTGCTGGGTTGCGCCGGCCTGCTGCTGAGTATTTCCCGTGGCGCCATCGTGGCCCTGGCGCTGGTGCTGATCTGGCTGACCTATAAGCGCGTGCCTAACAGCGGGCGCATCATCGGTATCGGCGTGGCGTTTGGGGTTGCGCTGGTGATGTTCTATCCGCCGTTGCAGGAGCGCTTGCTGACCATCTTCTCGTCCACCAATGCCAGTACCGAAATCCGCTTCGACGAGTACGCAAGATTCCCCGAGGCCATGTCGACATATCCCTTGGGGATCGGCTTCAAGATAGACCCACCCGTACCCGGCACCAACCTGCTGGGCATCTCTAACCTGTGGCTGAACTTCATCTACAAGGTCGGCATTCCGGGGATGCTGTTGTTTATCACCGTCACTGTGTTGTGGTGGCGGGAAGTGCGGCCCCTGGGCCAGGTGCGCAAGGTCACCGCCGACAACGCCCTGTGGCTGGGGTGTATCTGCGGCGTGATGGCAGCGCTGTTGACGGGGATTTTCGACCACTATTTCAGCTTCACCTTTGTACTGATCGCGCTGTTCTGGCTGTTGATGGGCATGAGCCTGCAACAGGTGCGTCTGCGCCCCTCCATTACCGCCCCTGTTGCTGCTATTGCGCCAAAGGATAACCAACCATGAAGCACCGGATGATTCACTCCACCGATTTGCGCGACCGCCTCCCCACACTGGCCGCTGAAATAGGCGTGAGCCTGCCGGACCTGGAAGAGGCGCTGGACTGGTGCCTGGCCAACGACGTGGTGTTTGAAGAGGGCGAAGGCGACAACAAGCGCTTCTGGATAAACTCCATCGACCTGGAACCCGCCCTTGAGCACCCGGTGGCCCGCCTTTTGTTCCGTCGTATGAAACAGGACCTGCCGGGCAAGCTACTTCCGCGCTATGGCAAAAACTGGGCAACTATCAAGGATCGCTGGCGCAACGCCTGGGACATGGCCTACAACATTTTGATCAACAAGATCCCCAGCCACCATGTGCGCATTGCCTGGCTGCGCCTGGGCGGCGCGAAGATCGGCAAGGGCACAAGCTTGTGGCGTAACACCGAAGTGTTGGGCATCCACAACTTGAGAGTCGGTGACGATACGGTGATCGCCTGGCATTGCCAGGTGGACGCCCGCGCCGGGCTGGTGATCGGCAACCACGTGGCGATCGCTTCCCACGTGCTGATCATCGCCGGCAGTCATGACTTGCAGGCTCCGGAGTTCTGGTCGATTTCCGGGCCGATCTACATCGACGACTATGTGTGGATCGGCAGCCGGGCGTTGATCGGCTACGGCACGCACCTGGGGCATGGCTCGGTGATCAGCGCCAATACCGTGGTGGCCAAGGCTGTGGCCCCCTACAAAATCATTGGCGGTTCCGGGGCCAAAATCATGGGCGAACGCTGCCATGATCTGAACTATAAGGTGGGTGGCAAGGGCCTGTTCACCCTGTTCCACTGATGTTCGGCAGCACGCTCTGGCTGACCGTCGCGACCCTCGCCGGGCTGGTCGCCGGTTTTGCCCGCGAATGGCTGCTGGTGGCGGCCTGGGGCGCGGGCAGTCGCAGCGACGGGTTTCTGGTGGCGGTGTTTTTGCCCGAAGCGTTGCGCATGACCCTGGCCGCCGGCTTGCTTGCGGCGGCTGCCCTGCCCCTTTATCAACAACGCGACCCACAACGCCAGCAAGCCTGGCTGGCCAGTCTTTCCCCACGCCTGCTGGGCGTGGGCCTGGCCCTGTTTGCCGTACTGGCGCTGGGCGCGCCGCTGTGGGTGCGCCTGATCGGCCCCGGCCTGGACGCCGAGGCCCATGCCGAAGCCGCCGCTAACTTGCGTTGGCTGGCGGCCTGTGCGCCGGGCCTGGTGATGCATGGGTTGTTCAGTATTCCCTTGCAGGCACGCCAACGTTTTGTGCTGCCGGGCCTGGGCTCTTTACTGTTCAATCTGCCACCGGTGCTGTACCTGTTTATCCGTGGCAGCGCAAGCGACAGCGGCGAACTGGCCATGAGCTTTTTTGCCGGCAGTGTGTTGATGTGCCTGCCGCTGCTGGCGCCGGTCTGGTCTTTCGGCTGGCGGCCATGGCAAGTCACTGGCGACAAGCTGGCGGGCCGCGAACTGTTGGGGCGCATCGGGCCATTGTTGGCCAGCAATGTCGCCAGCCAGGGGCTGGCGCTGCTCGAACGCTTGATCGCCAGTTACCTGGGAGAAGGTGCCGTCACGTGGGTCAACCTTGCCCGCAAGTTGATCAACCTGCCATTGATCGCCCTGATGAGCCTCAACCAGGTGCTGCTGGGCATGATGAGCGGCGAACAAGGCCAACAGCGCCTGGCCCTGCTGCGTCGCGGCCTGGATGCTGCGACCCTGCTCAGCCTGCCGGCCGCCCTCGGACTGATCGGCGCCAGCCCGGTGCTGATTCATCTGCTGATGCCCACCCAAAGCGCCGACGGCCCACTGCCGGCGCTGCTGGCCTGGTTCGCGACGCCACTGGTGTTCGGCGCCTGGAACGCCATGCTCGCCCGCTATGCCTATGCCAGCGGCGACACGCGCCTGCCCTTGCGCTGCGAATTGCTGGGCAGCGGGGTCAACGCTTTGCTGTTGGTGCTGCTGCCGTACTTTCTGGGTTTACCGGGTATCGCCTTGGCGGCATTGGGCGGGGTTATCGTCACCAACCTGCTGCTGATGCAACGCCAGCAATTGCTTGGCCAACTGGGCTGGCCGCTGCAATGGGGGCTGAGTGCGGTATTACTGGGTTTTGCAGCCGTCATCTTGCATCCACTGCAAAACGATGGCTGGCAACTGGGCTTGAGTACCGTGACGGCAGCCCTGGTATTGGGAGGGTTGGCTGGGTGGTTCAAGCCGTGGAAACAGTGAACTGGAACCACCACCGCAACGGCCTGCGCAGGAGCTGGTAAGCCAGCTCCTGCACGGACTCAGTCATCCAGCTGTTGAGGCGCAGCCGGCTTGGCTGCCTTATCCGCTTTGGTAGCGTTCTTGCCAGGCGCAGGCGCAGGTTCTGGCACAACCGGAGCAGCCGCTTCTTTCTCGGCCATCGGCATCTGGTCGATAGTGCTGAAGAACACCTTCAGGTCGAGGGGATCCGGCGGTACGGTCTTCTCCAGTTTCTTCTCGCCATCCTTGCCGATCAGGATCACCTTTGTACCGCTGCCGGCGCCGAGCTTGAGGGCACGGATCAGCGCGTTGGTTTCAGGTGGCGTGAGCTTCTTGTTGTCCTTGGGGTCCTTGGCGAATTTTTCGCCTTCAGCACCGATGCTGCCGAACTTCACGGTGTAGAACACCATGCTGCGCTCTTCAAAGGACTGCTTGGTAGCAGGCTCATCCAATTGTTTCTTGAGGGTCGCCAAAGTGTCGTTGCCGGAATCGAGCTCCACCACCACCAGCGGCCGAGCCTTGCCCAAGTCCTGCTTGAGCGGGTTGATATCATCAGCGGCCAACAGCGGCCCCGTAAAAGCCATCAAGGTAGCCAGGGTCAGCGACCGGATGAGCATGCGCACCTCCTTTGAATTCCATGCAGGGTTCTTGAGTTTCATGTCTGCGACAGTCAATTTCAAGGATGATTCCTACACCTCGTTAAGAAGCGTAGGTCAGTAAGCCTGCCACGCAAGGGCTCGAATGGGGTTATCAGTCATTGTTTCTTCAGATTGCGGAACCATTACGAGGCGTTCTATTGCGGCCAATGCCGCGCAAATACCGGCGCCACCACCGGGTCTGCATCCACCCGCGCCAGCGTCTGGGCAAAGCCTGGCGCGAGGTTGTTCAACACCTCCCGCGCCGCGTCCCAACGCGACACCGCGGCCGCCATAATGCCCAGCGCGTTCGGCACATTGCCGGGGGCGAACAACTGGTCGGCAAACTGCTCGGCAAACACCACCCAGGCCTGGTGCAGGTAACGGCGCGTGCCGCTGATCAATTGCGCCTGTGCGGCGTCATCCACATTACCGAGCCAGCGTTGCGGGTAGTCGATGATGCCGACCGCCGAATAGCAATTGGCGGCGATGTATACCAGCCCGCGCAGGATCTGCGCACGGTTGCCGGCGAGCAGCTCGGAGGCGGGAAACTCCAGGCCCAGGTGGATCAGGATCGCGGCGCTTTCGGTCAGCACCTGGCCCTCGGGCGTCACCAACGTGGGGATTTGTTTGAGTGGGTTGATGCGGGCCAGGGCGTCGCTGCCTTCGCCGTCTTCCCAGGAGCTGGCGTCGATGCGCCGCCATGCCACCGCGCAACGCTGCAGGGCGATTTCGATCATGCAGGAGCCGGATTCGTCGATGCCGTAGAGCGTGTACATGGGGGTTGTCTCCTTATCGCTGCAGTTTGGCCTGCAAGCTGGCCTTCACCTGCAGCCATTCCGAATCGATGATGCTGAACCGCACCGAATTGCGCTTGCGCCCATCGGGCATGATGCGCTCGTGGCGCACAATGCCCTCTTGCACGGCGCCAAGGCGCAGGATCGCGGCACGGGATTTTTCGTTGAGTTCATCGGTAGTGAACTGCACCCGCACACAGTCGAGCACTTCAAAAGCGTAGGTCAGCAGCAAGAGCTTGGCTTCGGTGTTGATGCCGGTTTTTTGCGTGGACTCGGCCAGCCAGGTGTGACCGATTTCCAGCTTGCGATTGGCCCGATCGACCTTCCAGAACCGCGTGCTGCCCACCACCTGGCCAGTGCCTGCGCGCACCAGGGTGAAGGGGATCACGCTGCCCGCGTCGCGGCCGGCCAAGGCCGTGTCGATGTAGGTGTCGATGGTGTCCGGACCTGGCACGTTGGTGACCTTGAGGTTCCACAATTGGCCGTCGGCGGCCGCTTCAAGCAAGGCGGTTTTGTGTTCGCGTTGCAGGGGCTGGAGTTCGACCGTGCTGCCGGTCAACGTGATCTGAGTCATGGAAGCTGCGCCGTCTGAGAGTGGTCGTCAGCGGCCAAGAGTGCAGGCTCGCCCCACGTACAGGCAAGCGTTTTAAAACAAGCCCATTTGCCCGCCGACCAGCGTGCCGAAATCATCATTTACGAACGGCAGGATCGCATCGGCCACCGGCTGCAATTGCCGGGTGACGTAGTGGTCGTAGTCGATCGGCGCCTGGCGTACTTCCAGCGGCTGCGGGCCGTTGACCGTGATCACATAGCTGATCCAGCCGCCGCGCTGATACTGGCGCGGGCGCCCCAGACGGTCGTTATATTCATCCGCCAGGCGTGCGGCGCGCACATGCGGCGGCACGTTGCGCTCGTAATCGTCGAGTGGGCGGCGCAGGCGTTTGCGGTAGATCAGCAAGTCGTCGAGTTCGCCGCTCAAGGTACGCCGCACATAGTCGCGAACGTAGTCTTGATACGGCTGGCGATGGAAGATGCGCTGATAGAGTTCCTGCTGGAATTGCCGGGCCAGCGGCGACCAGTCGCTGCGCACGGTTTCCAGGCCTTTGTAGACCATTTCTTCGCTGCCGTCGGCGCGTACAACCAAGCCGGCGTAGCGCTTTTTGCTGCCCTCCTCAGCGCCGCGGATGGTCGGCATGAGGAAGCGGCTGAAGTGGGTTTCGTATTGCAGTTCCAGGGCGCTTTGCAGGCCGAATTCGTTGTGCAGATGCGCGCGCCACCACTCGTTGACGTGCTGCACCAGTTCCCGACCGATGCGGCTGGCGTCCTCCGCAGCATGCGCGCTGCCGAGCCAGACGAAGGTGGAGTCGGTGTCGCCGTAGATCACATCATAACCCTTGGCTTCGACCAGCTCGCGGGTCTGGCGCATGATCTGGTGCCCACGCATCGTGATCGAGGACGCCAGCCGCGTGTCGAAGAAGCGGCAACCGCTGGAGCCAAGCACGCCGTAAAACGCGTTCATGATGATTTTAAGGGCTTGGGACAACGGCGCGTTGTGTTCACGCTTGGCCACTTCGCGGCCTTCGGAAACCCGCGCGACAATCGAGGGCAGGCAATGCCGGGTGCGGGAAAAACGCGCACCGCGAAAGCCCTCTACCGATTCGCTGTCCTCGGGATATTTGAGGCCTTCGATCAGGCCTACCGGGTCGATGAGAAAACTGCGGATGATCGACGGGTAAAGGCTTTTGTAATCGAGCACCAGCACCGATTCATAGAGGCCGGGACGCGAGTCCATCACGAACCCGCCGGGGCTGGCCTGGGGCGGTTTGTCGCCCAGGTTCGGCGCGACGAAGCCCTGGCGGTGCATCAGCGGCATATACAGGTGCGTGAACGCCGCCACGGAGCCGCCATTACGGTCGGCCGGCAGCCCGGTGACGCTGGCGCGTTCGAGCAGGAACTTGAGCAGTTCGGTCTTGGCGAAAATCCGCGTGACCAGCTCGCAGTCCTTGAGGTTGTAGCGCGCCAATGCGGGCTTGTCCTCGGCGAACATGCGGTTGATTTCGTCCATGCGCTGGTACGGCGTGGAGATGTCCTTGCCTTCGCCGAGCAGGGTTTGCGCGACGTTTTCCAGGCTGAAGGATTCGAAACTCCAGGTGGCCGAACGCAAGGCTTCGATGCCATCGATGATCAGCCGCCCGGCGGCAGCGGCGAAGTAGTGGTTGCGGCTGCCATGTTCACGCCAGGCCATCGCCTCGCCGCCACGCCCGAGCAACAGCGGCACGTTGAGGCGCTGGGCATGTTCGTGGAGCACGCGCAGGTCGAACTGCACCAGGTTCCAGCCGATGATGGCATCGGGGTCGTGGGTAGCCAGCCATTGGTTGAGGCACTCGAGCAGTTGGGCGCGGGTATCGCAGTAGTCGAGTTTGAAGTCCACCGCATCGGCTTTGTTTGGCGGGCCGAGCATGTACACCTGGCGCTCGCCGCAGCCTTCCAGGGCAATGGAATACAGGTCGCCTTGGGCGGTGGTCTCGATGTCCAGGGACACCAGTTTGAGCGGCGGGCGGTAGTCCGGCGCGGGTTTCATCTGCGCCTCAAGCAAGGTGCCGCTGGCATCCGGTGTGCCGCCAAACCACACGGGCGCGGTGATGAAGCGTTCCATCATGTAACGCTCGGGCGGGCGCACGTCGGCTTCGTAGACGTCGACACCGGCGGCGCGCAGGCGCTTTTCCAGGTCCATCAACTGGCGGTGCTGGCGGGTGTAGAGACCAAGGACAGGGCGATGATGGAAGTCGCACAATTGCAACGGGCGCAGTTCAATCTCGCGCTCGCCCTTGAGTAGCCAGTCGAGCGGCTTGCGATGGGCTTGCGGAATAAACATCACCGAGGTTTGCACGGGTAGGCGCACGCACCGTGGGCCTTGGTCGGTGGCCAGCCAGAAACTGACCTCCGTGCCCGCCGCCGTGTCGCGCCAATGCCGGGTCAGGACAAAACCCTGCTGTAAATCCACCGTACCGCACCTCAGGAATCGCTTTCAGGGCGTGATTCTACTCGGCATCCGGGCAAACGCGATGGGCGATGGCATTTACCTTTGCGTTTGTACTCAGCGCCTGGTCCATCGCTCTTGCCCAGACGGCTGAAGACGCGCTCGCGCGGACAACAATTTCACAAACTTGTCTCGAAATATTAATGACAATTACTATCATTCGCACCGGAGTCGTATCCGCGCAGTGAGGAAGCGCAACGTTGTTGCCCTTTTCCTCACATTGACGGTTCGCCGTCCGGATCGACCATGCCCACCTGCAACCAAATTTCTGTACCGTTTCGCCCTGCCCTGCTTGCCCTTTGCTGCTCACTGAGCCTTGCCGCTCACGCGGCAGCCCCAGAAACTAACAACCGTCCAGACGGCAACACACTGGAATTGGGTGCAACCAACATCAGCGCCGACGCACCTGCACCGAATGCATTGCCGCCGGTTTACGCTGGCGGCCAGGTCGCGCGCGGCGGCCAATTAGGTGTGCTGGGCAACCAGGACATCATGGACGCGCCGTTCAGCATGTCCTCCTACACCGAGAAGTTGATCCGCGAGCAGCATGCGCAAACCGTCGGCGATGTGTTGCTCAATGACTCGTCCGTGCGCCAGGCATCGGGCTATGCGAACCAGGCTCAAGCCTTTGTGATTCGTGGCCTGCCGCTCAACGGCGACGATATTTCGTTCAACGGTTTGTACGGCATCCTGCCGCGCCAGATCATGTCCACCGACGCCCTGGAACGGGTTGAAGTGTTCAAAGGCCCCAACGCCTTTATCAACGGCGTCACACCCAGCGGCTCCGGCATCGGCGGCGGCGTTAACCTGCAACCCAAGCGCGCTGATGATGTGCCTTTGCGCCGTTTGAGCACCGACATCAGCAGTGACGGCCGGGTGGGTGAACACCTGGACATCGGCCAGCGCTTCGGCGAAGACAACCGTTTTGGCGCGCGGGTGAATATTTCCCAGCGCGAAGGCGACACCGCCATCGACGACGAAAGCCAGCGTTCGAAGCTGTTTTCGGTCGGCCTGGACTATCGCGGCGATGCCCTGCGGGTGTCAGGCGACTTTGTTTATCAGAAGCAGCAGGTCAATGGCGGACGCAACACGGTGTTGCTTGGCAGCGGGCTGACCCATATCCCGAATGCGCCGTCGGCCGACACCAACTACGCGCCGAACTGGGGCACCACCAGCCTGGAAGACACCTTCGGCATGTTGCGCGGCGAGTATGACCTCAACGATAACTGGACCGCCTACATCGCCGGGGGCGCCAAGCACACCAACGAGCTGGGCCGCTATTCGTCGGTGACCTTGAGGGACACACTGGGCAATGCCACAGTCAGCGGCTCGAACATTGCGCATCAGGAAGACAACACCAGCCTGATGGCCGGCCTGAACGGCAAGTTCCAGACCGGTGCTGTCAGCCACAAATTGAACCTCGGCTTGACCGGCATCTGGACCCAGACCCGCAACGCCTTTGACTTTGCCTCCGGCAGCCAGCCGACCAATATTTACAGCCCGGCCGATGTGACCGCTCCAGCCAAAGGCGACTTCACCTCCGGCAGCGACCTGAACGACCCCGGCATCACCGCCAAGACCTTCGCCCGCAGCGCGGCGGTGTCGGACACTTTCGGCTTTATGGATGACCGTTTGCTGTTCACCGCCGGCCTGCGCCGCCAGGAGCTGGTGGTTCAGGGCTACGCCTACGGCACCGGCACACGCACCGCGAACTACGCCAAGGGCATCACCACGCCGGTGTATGGCCTGGTGTTCAAGCCATGGGAGCATGTGTCTCTCTACGCCAACCACATCGAAGGCCTGGCGTCAGGGCCGACGGCTCCCTCCACCTTCAGCAGCGCCATCGTAACCAACGCCAACCAGACCTTTGCACCCGCGCGCTCGAAACAGACCGAGGCTGGCGTCAAGCTCGACATGGGCGCCTACGGCGCAACGCTGGGTGTGTACCGAATCGAACAGCCGACCCAGGGTTTTTCCCAACTGAATGCAGACGGCACCGCGACCTTTGTCTTCGAAGGCGAGCAAGTCAACAAAGGTGTAGAGCTGAACGTCTTCGGCGAACCCGTCAGCGGCTTGCGCCTGCTGGGCGGCGCGACCATCATCCACACCGAAGTCAACGGCACGGCAAACGGCGCCAACGACGGCAACCGCGCCATTGGCGTGCCGTCCTTCCAACTTAATGCCGGCGTGGATTGGGATGTGCCGGGTCTGCAAGGCGTGAGCGTCAACGGCCGTATGCTGCGTACCGGCGGCCAGTACGCCGATGCGGCGAACAACCTCAGCCTGCCGGCCTGGAATCGCTTCGATGTGGGCGCCCGCTACAACTTCAAGGTGGCCCAGCGTGATGTGAGCCTGGGTGCCACGGTGGAGAACGTGGCGAATACTAAATACTGGGAATCGGCGCTGGGCGGTTATCTGACCCAAGGTGATCCGCGCGTCGCCAAGTTCTCGGCGACGGTGGATTTCTAAACGCGTTGTAACCACATGAGTCAGCGGATTTGCGCATCGCTGGCTCAGGCGCGGTGGGCCTGGTTCAGATAATTTTCGATGTTACCCATTTGCTCGTCCCAGCCTCGGGAATTCATCCTGAAGGCTTTTTGGCGACGGGGTTCGGGCACTGCGTCAAAACCGGATTCGACCACCCGCAGCAGGATGCCCGGCGCGCGGTCTTCGAGGGTGAACTCTACCAGGGTCGGTGTTTCGTGGTCGTAGTCGACGCCCTTCTCGACAGCGTAAGGGTGCCATCTGAATGAGAACAGGGTTTGGGGCAGGATGCGCACGATTTCGGCCTTCCACACCACATGTTCATAGCCTGGGTAGGTGATCGGCGCCTCGATGGTTGTTCCAGCGGTAAAGGTTTTACCCTTGAGGGCGATGCCAAACCACTCGCCAAATTGCTCGGCTTTGGTGAGCGCTTCCCAGATCTGCTTGCGCGGTACGTTGAGCAGGACTTTTCGTTCGATGCGATCTAACACGTGCATAAGTCACCTCCTCCATTGAAAGTAGGCGACAACAAACAATGCGCAACCTCAGGTTGTAAGCAATGATGATTGTCCCCGTCCTTAATCAGGCAATACGTGTATGACTGACCCGCTGAATGGAAGTTGCTTCTGCAAAGCCGTGCGCTATCAAATCGACAGCTTGGACATGCCCATCAGCCACTGCCATTGCGACAGTTGCCGCAAGGTGCATGCAGCCGCATTCGTGGCCACCGCCGGAGTGATGCGCGAGCACTTTCGCTGGATGCAGGGTGAGGCGCTGCTGTCGTCGTTTGAATCTTCACCGGGCAAGCTCAGGCATTTCTGTTCGCGCTGCGGGTCACACCTGATGGCTGAGCGTGGGCATCAGCCCCATGTGATTGTGCGGGTGGCGACGCTGGATGATGACCCTGGCGTGCGGCCCACCTCGCACATCTGGACGGCCCATGATGTGCCCTGGCTTGCTTACGCAGGCGTAGAGCACTGGGATGAGTGGAAGGTTTGACTAGACGTGCGGGTCACCGGGCGCCTTGGCCGGCGTCGCATATTGCGGCTTGAGATGGCCTTCCTGGTCAAGCAGCCAGGCGTCCATGATCTGCCGCACCACTGGGCCCGCCACGCGGCCACCGGCCTCGCCGTTTTCGATCATCACCGAGATCACGATTTTCGGATGTTCGGCCGGCGCAAAACCGACGAACAAGGCGTTGTCGCGATGCCGTTCCAGCGTCTTGTTGCGGTCATAGCGCTCACCCTGCTTGATCGCCACCACCTGCGCAGTACCACTCTTGCCGGCGATCCGGTACTGAGCACCGGCCGCTGCTGCACGGGCGATACCGCGAGGGTCATGCATCACCAGCTGCATGCCGTGGTTGACCTGCTCCCAATCACGCGGATCCTTGAGCACTACGTTAGGCATTGGGTTCTCGTCCACCGGCGGCACGCCATTGATGGTCTTGGCCAAGTGCGGACGGTTCCACACACCTTTGTTGGCGATCAACGCGGTGGCCTGGGCCAACTGCAATGGCGTGACCTGCATATAGCCCTGGCCAATGCCGAGGATCACGGTTTCGCCCGGGAACCAGGGCTGGCGACGGGTTGCACGCTTCCAGGCCTGGGAAGGCATCAGGCCAGCTGATTCTTCGAACATGTCGAGAGAGACTTTCTGACCGAGGCCGAACTCGGCCAGGTAGTCGTGCAGGCGATCAATACCCAGCTTGTGGGCCAAGTCGTAAAAGTAGGTGTCGTTGGAGCGCATGATCGCCGCATCCATGTCCACCCAGCCGTCACCGCTGTGGTTCCAGTTGCGGTATTTGTGGTCAAAATCGGGCAGTTGGTAATAACCGGGGTCGAACACTCGGGTTTGCGCGGTCACCACGCCACTGTCGAGGCCGGCGATAGCCACTTCCGGCTTGATGGTCGAGCCGGGCGCGTAAAGCCCGCGTAGCACGCGGTTAAACAGCGGTCGGTCGATGGAGTCGTGCAGCGCGGCATATTCCTTGAAACTGATGCCGGTGACGAACAGATTCGGGTCAAAGCTCGGCTTACTCACCATGGCCAGCACTTCGCCGGTCTGCGGGTCGAGGGCCACCACCGAACCACGGCGATCGCCCAAGGCCTCTTCCGCGGCTTCCTGGAGCTTGACGTCGAGGCTCAGCACGATGTTTTTGCCGGGGATCGGGTCGGTATGCTTGAGCACGCGCAACACGCGGCCCTGGGCATTGGTCTCGACCTCTTCATAGCCGACATGGCCGTGCAGCTCGGACTCGTAGAAACGCTCGATACCGGTCTTGCCGATGGACTGGGTACCGCGGTATTCCACCGAGTCGAGGGCCTTGGATTCTTTCTCGTTGATTCGGCCAACGTAGCCAATCGAGTGGGCAAAATGCGCGCCCAACGGGTAATGCCGCACGAACTGAGGTTCAACATCGACGCCCGGCAAGCGGAACTCGTTAACGGCCAGCAAGGCAATCTGCTCTTCGGTCAATTCGTAGAACAGCGTTACCGGCACAAAAGGATGGCGGGCTTGTTTCAATGCCTTGTCGAATACTGCTCGGTCTTCCGCGGGTAAGTGCAACAGGCTGACGATAGCGTCCAGCTCGCCCTTGAGGTCGGTGGTGCGCTCGCGAGTGATGGTCAGGTTGTAGCTGGGACGGTTGTCGGCCAGCACCACGCCGTTGCGGTCATAAATCAGCCCGCGCGTCGGCGTGATCGGCAGTACGTGGACCCGGTTGTTCTCGGAAATCGTCGAGTGATAGTCGTACTGCACCACCTGCAGGAAATACATGCGCCCGACCAGGGCGCAGGTAATACCAATCACCAAGAGTGCGCAGGCGAGCAAGCGCTTGTTGACCAGGCGGTTTTCTTTTTCGTGATCCTTGATCGGTATCGGTTCAGGCATTTCTACAGCATCTCGTTGAAGAAGTTCGACGCCGCGTCCTGCGGTTGAAAGATCAATCCTTGTGAAAATGTGCTGCACCATACCAAAAATGCAGAAACACTTTGCATCGATTTCCCCAACGGCATGCTGTTTTGTCAGACACGGACCGATTTTGGCTGCAAAAGGCCTTAATCACGCAAGTGCGATCAATTACATGACCCTCCAGCTTTGTGCAGGACGCGTGTGAGAATGGCGATCGGGATGATGCCGATTGAGCTGATCAAGGCGTAGAGGTTTTGAAGTTGGCGCTTTTCGACCGCCCAAAACAAAACCCCATCTGCTTTCGCAAATGGGGTTTCGGAATTTAATCTTGACGATGACCTACTCTCACATGGGGAAACCCCACACTACCATCGGCGATGCATCGT
>NZ_LJSB01000246.1:0-27044 GCF_002742565.1 Pseudomonas sp. 2995-3
GGCAGGAGCGAGAAAAGCTGAAGGCTGCCCAAGGCAGCCTTCAGCTATGAAACATGTTTACCGGACACTAGTGACGCTCTGCGTGGGAATGCCTGCGGTGACGCTCTGCGTCACAACTCTGAAAGCGGACGCAGAGCGTCCGGGGCTGCATTCCCACGCGGAGCGTGGGAACGATCTGTAGGGCCCCATCGCGGGCAAGCCCGGCTCCCACATTTGGAATGCATTCACCTGTGGGAGCGGGCTTGCCCGCGATAGCGGTCTGTCAGACAAACTGAAACCTATCGGCATCCAGATTCGCTGGAAATTTTTCGCGATACATCGCCAGCTCTGCCGCATTCAGGCACACCTGAAACACCCCGTCCGCCTCCCCCGCACTCAGCAAGGTCTCACCCTGGAAGTCCAGCACCTGGCTGTCCCCGGTGTAGGCAAAGCCCTTGCCATCGGTACCCACCCGATTGACTGCCGCCACGTAACACAGGTTCTCGATAGCACGCGCCGGCAGCAAGCGGTTCCAGTGCTGACGGCGCGCACCCGGCCAGTTCGCGGTGTACAGCAGCAGGTCAGTGTCCTGGGCATCACGGCTCCACACCGGGAAGCGCAGGTCGTAGCAAATCAACGGGCGTATACGCCACCCCTTCAACTCGAACTGTACCTGGCGCTCGCCGGGCGTGTAATGGTCGTGCTCGCCAGCCATACGGAACAGGTGACGCTTGTCATAGTGCAACACTTCCCCGTCCGGGCGTGCCCATAGCAGACGGTTACGGTGGCTGCCGTCGGCTGCCTGGATGATCACGCTGCCGGTGATCACCGCGTTGTACTTCGCCGCCTGGGCTTGCAGCCAATGATGAGTCGGGCCATGTTGCGGCTCGGCAAGGGTTTGCGACTCCATGGAGAAACCGGTGGTGAACATCTCCGGCAGTACAATCAGGTCGGCGCCTTTGGCCTGCTCCAGCAACAGTTCGAAATGTTCGAGGTTGGCCTGACGGTCATGCCATACCAGGCTGGTCTGGACCAAGGCGATATTCAGGTCGGGCAATGCAGTCAAATCACGCATAGTTTCTCCGCCGCGTGTTGCAGCGTCTCCTCGCGTTTGGCAAAGCACAGGCGCACCAGGCGCTGGCCTTGCGGCGGGCTCTGATAGAACACCGAGACGGGGATGGTCGCCACGCCGTGTTCGCGGGTCATCCACAGTGACATGGCGACGTCATCCAGGTCGGGGCGAATCTGCGAGTAATCCACCAGTTGGAAGTAAGTGCCGGCCACCCGCGTAAAGCTGAAACGCGACGGCGCCAGCAGGTCGCAGAACAGGTCGCGCTTGGCTTGATAAAAGGCCGGCAATTGCTCGACGTGTTCCGGGTGTTCGGCCATGAAGTCAGCCAAAGCGTACTGCAAAGGGGTCACGCCGCAAAAGTTGACATATTGATGCACCTTGCGCAGCTCGGCGGTCAGGGCCGGGGGTGCGACCACGTAGCCGGTTTTCCAGCCAGTGACGTGGTAGGTCTTGCCGAAGGAGCTGACCACAAACGCCCGCTGATACAACTCTTCGTGGGCCAGCACGCTGACATGGGGCACGCCGTCGAACACCAGGTGTTCGTAGACCTCATCGCTGATCAGGTAGATATCGCGGTCGCGGATCAGCTCGGCCAACTGGTCCAGCTCGGCCCGGCTGATCAACGCGCCGGTGGGGTTGTGCGGCGAGTTGAGGATGATCATGCGCGTGCGCGGTGAGAGCGCAGCCTTGATCTTGTCAAAGTCGAGCGCGAAGCCTTGCAGGCTCAATTGCACATGCACGCAACGGCCACCGGCCAGCTCGACCGACGGCTCGTAGCTGTCGTAGCTGGGGTCGAACACGATGACTTCATCGCCGTTGCGGATGACCGCCTGGATCGCGCAAAAGATCGCCTCGGTCGCGCCTGGGGTGATGGTCACTTCGCTGTCGACATCCACTGTGGCGCCATAACTGCGGGCGATCTTGGCCGCCACTTGTTGGCGCAACACGGGCAGGCCGGTCATCGGTGCATATTGGTTATGGCCGAGGGCGATATGCTTGCCCACGGCATCGAGCAACCCTTGAGGGCCATTAAAATCGGGAAAGCCCTGGGACAGGTTAAGCGCGCCGGTTTCGGCAGCCAATTGCGACATTGTAGTAAAAATGGTGGTGCCGACATTCGGCAGCTTGCTGGTGATCATCGGAGGCCCCTGCAGGTGAGCCCCAAGTTTTAAGCTGCCCTAAGCATCGGGTCAAGGCACAAACCACCGCGCACAAAAAAGGGCTCCAAAGGAGCCCTTTTTGCAGCGTGTCGCTCACAACTCAAAGCGGCGCTTATTTCTTGTCGCGGCGCTTCTTGTCGGCCTTCTTGTGGTGAGTCATCAAACGACGCTTCTTGTTCACCTGACGGTCAGTCAGTGTGTTCTTGTTGCCTTCGTATGGGTTCTCGCCACCCTTGAACTCGATACGGATCGGCGTACCGACCAGTTTCAAGACACGGCGGTAGGTGTTTTCCAGGTAACGCACGTAGGACTTGGGCACCTTCTCGATCTGGTTACCGTGGATCACGATAATCGGCGGGTTGGCACCACCCAAGTGGGCGTAACGCAGTTTGATCCGACGGTTGTTGACCATCGGTGGCGCGTGCTCACCGACCGCATCTTCCAGGATCTGGGTCAGGCGGTTGGTCGGCCAGCGAGTAACCGCAGACTTGAACGAGTTCTGCACGGACGCGTAGAGGTTGCCCACGCCGGTGCCGTGCAGTGCCGAGATAAAGTGGATATCGGCGAACTCGACGAAGAACAGCCGACGTTGCAGCTCGATCTTGACGAAATCGCGCTCGCTCGGCGTCATGCCGTCCCACTTGTTGATCGCGATTACGAGGGCACGACCGGCTTCCAGAGCAAAGCCCAGCAAGTTGAGGTCGTGGTCCACCACGCCTTCGCGGGCGTCCATCACGAAGATCACCACGTTGGCGTCTTTGATCGCCTGCAGGGTTTTGACCACCGAGAACTTTTCAACTTCCTCGTGGATCTTGCCGCGCTTGCGCACACCGGCGGTGTCGATCAGCGTGTACTTCTCGTCGTTACGTTCAAACGGGATGTAGATACTGTCGCGGGTAGTACCCGGCTGGTCATACACGATGACCCGGTCTTCACCGAGCATGCGGTTAACCAGGGTCGACTTGCCGACGTTCGGACGGCCGATGATGGCGATCTTGATACCGTCTTTTTCGCTCGGGCCAGGAATGCGCTTGGCTTCCTCACCTTCGGCAACGATCTCTTCCTCGCCCTCTTCTTCCTCAGCGTCATCCTTGGGGAAGTCGCGCAGGGCGATTTCCAGCATCTGGGTGATGCCGCGACCGTGGGCACCGGCGACCGGGATCGCATCGCCCAGGCCCATCGGGCTGAATTCGGCACGGGCCGCTTCAGGATCGATGTTATCGATCTTGTTGGCGACCAGATAGGAACGCTTGTTGCGCTTGCGCAGGTGCTCGCCAATCATTTGGTCGGCAGCGGTGTAGCCCGCACGGGCGTCCACCAGGAACAACACGACATCGGCTTCTTCGATAGCGAGCAGCGACTGCTCGGCCATCTTTTCGTCCATGCCATGCTCGTCACCGGAGATACCACCGGTGTCGACAATAATGTAGGAGCGCCCTTGCCACTTTGCCTCACCGTATTGGCGATCACGGGTCAGACCGGACAAGTCGCCAACGATGGCGTCACGAGTCCTGGTCAGGCGGTTGAACAAGGTGGACTTGCCGACGTTAGGTCGGCCCACCAGGGCGATTACGGGAACCATGCGGCTCTCCACTTCGTTATTTCAGAAAATACAAAAGCCGCTGCAAGGCAGCGGCTGGTGCTCGGGGCAGCATAGTCAAATGCCGCATGCCCCGCCGAAGCGGGGCCGCCTGGGTTTTACCCCAAGCATAGTTGCTTACTTGATGGTCAGGGCTTCCAGCTTGCCGCTGTTGCCAAACACGTAAAGCATGTTACCCACAACCAGCGGACGCGCACGCAGACCGTCGCTGTCGATACGCTCGCGGCCGACAAAACGACCGTCTACCTGGCTCAGCAGGTGCAGGTAACCTTCGAAGTCACCTACCGCTACGTAGCTGGAGAACACTTCCGGTGCCGACAGTTGACGGCGAGCCAGGGAGTCGTTGCTCCACAGCGCAGTGGTGGAACGCTCGTCGACACTTTCAACGGTGCCGGAAGCGAGGCTTACGTAGACGCTGCCGAACCCTTGGGCGACACCGGCGTAGCTGGAAGCATCACGCTGCCAGTTGATGCGGCCGCTTTGCAGGTCCAGCGCCGCAACACGGCCCTGGTAAGTGGCCACGTAAATGGTTTCACCCGACAGCAGCAGGCCGCCGTCGATGTCCACTACGCGGTCCAGCTCGGAGCGACCTTGCGGGATGGCCACACGGGTTTCCCAGGCCGGCACGCCGTTCTGAGTATCCAGGGCGACCACTTTACCGGTCGACAGGCCAGCAACGGCCAGGTTGTTCGTCACAATCGGACCACTGGTACCGCGCAGGGTCAACACCGCCGGGGTGCTGTCATACAACCAGCGCTGGTTACCGGTGGCGGCATCCAGGCCGATCACACGGTCATCCTGGGTCTGCACCACGACAACGTCGCCGTTGGTCGCCGGTGCTGCGAGCACTTCACTGGTCACCCGAGCGCGCCATTTCTCTTCACCCGTTGCCGAGTCCAGAGCCACCACGTCGCCTTTAAGCGTACCGATCAGCACCATGCCGTAGCCGACGCCCACACCACCGGAAACCGGCAGCTCGAGGTCTTTCTTCCACTTCACGTCGCCATTCATACGATCCATGGCCATGACAACGCCAGTGGAGTCAGTGGCCACGATGTTGTCGCCGTCGATTGCCGGCTGCAACAAGTTGTACAGGTCGCCCTGGCCGTCACCGACGGAGCGGCTCCACTGCTTTTGCAGGACCACTTCTTCCTTGAAGCTGGTCAGCTCGGCAGGAGGCAGTTCTTTTTTACTGTTGCTGCTGCAACCCGCGGCCAGAACGGCCAGAGCCAGCAATGCTGCATGTTTCCAACGGATCACGTCACGCATCCCCTTTGGCCAAGTCGTCCAGCTTGATTTGTAAGCCACCGACCGCTGCTTCATCAGACAGCGCCGCCTTGGCTTTTTGGTACGCAGCATGGGCTTCGTCGGTACGACCCAATTGGACCAACAGGTCGCCCTTGAGCTCTTCACGAGTGGCCACAAATGCCTTGTCAGCATCGCCGTCGAGCAGTTTGAGTGCTTCGTCAGCCTTGTTCTGTGCCGCCAATACCTGCGCCAGGCGCTGACGTGCGATTTCACCCAGGGTCGGGTTGGTCGGTTTGTCGGCGATGGCCTTCAGCTCGGTGGCTGCGTCATCCAGCTTGCCGGTGTCGACCGCAACTTTCGCGACGAACAGGCTGCCGTACTGGGCGTAGGTGCTACCGCCAAATTCGTTTTTCAGCTTGCCGGCAAGGTCCGCCACTTGGGCTGGATCTGGCTTGCCGTCCGGCGTCAGCGTGGTTTCCAGCAATTGCTGATAGAGGATCGAGGCGCCTTGGGACTGGTTGGCCTGATACTTGTGCCAGGCTTGCCAGCCGAACACCACCACTAAAGCCAGCAGACCGCCAGTAACCAGGGGCTTGCCGTTACGCTGCCACCAGTCCTTGAACTCGGCCAGTTGCTCATCATCAGTACTCGACACCCCAATACTCCTTAATCGCTAAATTCGGCTGTTCGACAGCTTCAACCCTGCACGACGCAGGTGGCCAAGTGCGCGGCGAGCGCATCAAAGGCAATGTTCTGTTGCTCGCCCTGGCCACGCAGGGGTTTGAAACCTATCACTTGCTGGGCCAGTTCGTCATCGCCGAGGATCAGCGCATACAGCGCGCCGCTCTTGTCGGCCTTCTTGAACTGGCTCTTGAAGCTGCCGGCGCCGGCATTGATCTGCAGGCGCAGGTTCGGCAGTTGGTCACGCACTTTTTCGCTCAGGGCCAGGGCTGCCAGTTCGGCGGCCTCGCCAAAGGCGCATAGGTACACGTCCACCTGACGGGAGATTTCTTCCGGGACCTGCTCCAGGGTTTCCAGCAGCAGGATCAGCCGCTCGATGCCCATGGCGAAACCTACGCCGGTGGTCGGCTTGCCGCCCATTTGCTCAACCAGGCCGTCGTAGCGACCACCGGCACACACGGTGCCCTGGGCGCCGAGTTTGTCGGTGACCCACTCGAACACGGTCTTGCTGTAGTAATCGAGGCCACGCACCAGTTTAGGGTTGATGACGTAGGGAATACCGGCCGCATCCAAGCGAGCCTTGAGGCCCTCGAAGTGCACGCGGGATTCGTCGTCCAGGTAGTCGGCCATTTTCGGCGCGTCGACCAGTACGGCTTGGGTGTCGGCGTTCTTGGTATCGAGGACGCGCAACGGGTTGGTTTTCAGACGGCGCTGGCTGTCTTCATCCAATTTGTCCAAGTGAGCAGACAGATACTCGACCAGGGCAACGCGATAGCGACCCCGGGATTCGCTGGTGCCCAGGCTGTTGAGCTCAAGCTTGACCGCGTCGCGGATGCCGAGCAGGCCCCACAGGCGCCAGGTCAGCACGATCAGCTCGGCGTCGATGTCCGGACCATCGAGGTTGAACACCTCGAGGCCGATCTGGTGGAACTGGCGATAACGGCCTTTCTGCGGGCGCTCGTGGCGGAACATCGGGCCGATGTACCACAACTTCTGCGGCTGGCCACCACCGGTGAGGCCATGCTCGAGCACGGCACGCACGCAGGCGGCTGTACCTTCCGGACGCAGGGTCAGGGAGTCACCGTTGCGATCTTCAAAGGTGTACATCTCTTTTTCGACGATGTCGGTCACTTCACCGATGGAGCGCTTGAACAGCTCGGTGAACTCGACGATCGGCATGCGGATCTGTTTGTAACCGTAGTTATCCAACAGGCGCGCGACCGTGCTCTCGAAGTAGCGCCACAGTGGCGTCTGCTCCGGCAGGATGTCGTTCATGCCACGAATGGCTTGCAGAGACTTGCTCACATCTAATCCTTAAATTCGTTCTTAGCCGCGCGCGATCAGCGCTGCGTCAGCCGCAACCTTTTCAGCTGCTTTCTCGCGGATCAGCTTTTCCAGATGATCCACGAGATTCTCATTCGTCAGTTTCTGCGACGGCTTGCCGTCGATGTAAATCAGGTTCGGTGTACCGCCAGTCAGGCCCACATGGGCTTCCTTGGCTTCACCCGGCCCATTGACCACACACCCGATCACCGCCACATCCAGCGGCACCAGCAGGTCTTCGAGGCGCAGCTCCAGGTCGTTCATGGTTTTCACCACGTCGAAGTTCTGCCGCGAGCAGCTCGGGCAGGCAATGAAGTTGATGCCACGGGAACGCAAACGCAGGGATTTGAGAATGTCGTAGCCGACTTTCACTTCCTCTACGGGGTCTGCCGCCAGGGAGATGCGGATAGTATCGCCAATCCCTTCGGCGAGCAGCATACCGAGACCCACCGCAGATTTCACTGTGCCTGAGCGCAAACCGCCCGCTTCAGTGATACCCAGGTGCAGCGGCTGCACGATTTCCTTGGCCAACAGGCGGTAGGCTTCTACCGCCATGAACACGTCGGAGGCCTTTACGCTGACCTTGAAGTCCTGGAAATTCAGGCGTTCAAGGTGCTCGACGTGGCGCAATGCCGACTCAACCAGCGCGGCTGGGGTTGGTTCGCCGTACTTTTTCTGCAGGTCTTTTTCCAGCGAACCGGCGTTGACGCCGATACGGATGGGAATGCCACGGTCACGTGCCGCGTCCACCACGGCGCGCACACGGTCTTCGCGACCGATGTTGCCCGGGTTGATGCGCAGGCAGTCCACACCCAGCTCGGCCACACGCAGAGCGATTTTGTAGTCGAAGTGAATGTCGGCGACCAGCGGAACCTTGACCAGTTGCTTGATGCGGCCAAAGGCCTCGGCAGCGTCCATGTCCGGTACGGATACGCGCACGATGTCCACACCGGCGGCTTCCAGACGGTTGATCTGGGCGACTGTGGCGGCAACATCATTGGTGTCGCTGTTGGTCATGCTCTGCACTGCGATAGGGGCATCGCCACCTACCGGTACGGAGCCGACCCAGATCTTGCGCGATACGCGACGTTTGATTGGAGATTCGCCGTGCATGACTATTGTCCCAACTTGAGGCGAGCAGTCTCGCCACTGGTGAACGGCGCCACGTCCACAGGCTGGCCGTTGTAGGCCACTTGCGCGCCACGGGCAAAGCCCAGACGCAGCGTCAAAGGAGGCTTGCCGCCTTGGTCAAGCGTATCTCCCTTACGCTTCAGACCGCTAAACAGCACTTTGCCATTGCCATCGGTGACTTGCGTCCAGCAGTCAGCGATGAAGGTAATCTGGATATGCCCGTCGCCGGCGATCAATGCCGGGGTGGTGGGAGGCGAAATCGCGGCCGGGGCCGGGGCCACTGGTGCGTTAGTCGCCGGGGCCTGCGCCGGAGCAGCCGGAGCAGCTGGCGTATGCGCCTGGGCAACCGGGGCAGCCGGTACGGTTGGAGCCGGCACAGCAGCGGTGGCTGCAGGTGCAGTGCCCGCTTCCGGAGTCGGTTGCTCGGTGGTAGCCGGCGCTTCCGAGGCGGCCTGCCCTTGGGCAACCGCCTGGTCTTCCGGCTCATCCAGCGGGTGAATCTGGGTGGTGCCGTCGGCGCTTTCGACTTCGACGTGCTCCATGGCGTTGCTGGTAAGGTCTTTGGTGCGTTGGGAGGCCTGGTCTTGCCACCAGACGAAACCGCCACCCACCACGGCAATCAGCAGCAACAGGCTGACAATCCGCAAAATAGTGTGGGAAACCCGTACCGGCTCCTCGATGCGGCCCAGGCCATGCACATTGCTGCCCTGGGAATCGGTGCCGGTGAACTGGTCAAATTCCTGGACCAGTACCGCCTGGTCGATGCCCAGCAACTTTGCATAGGCGCGGATATAGCCGCGGGCAAAAGTATGCCCAGGCAGCTTGTCGAACGCGCCGGCTTCCAGGTTGCCCAGGGATGTGGCGGTCAAATTGAGCTTGAGGGCCACTTCTGCCAGCGACCAACCATTGCTTTCGCGGGCCTGACGCAAGGTCTCGCCTGGGTTTACGCGATTAGCTGCTACAACTTCCGGGTGCGCCGCTTTCATCATTGCTCCGACAGGTATTGCTGATATTCCGGCGTACCGGGATAGAGTCGTTCGAGTTGCTGGCCAAACTGTGCGGCCGTGTCGCGTTCTTCATGAACCGTCGCCAGGCGCACACCGAGCAATAGACTACGTGCATTTTGCCCGCTGAGCAGGCTAAAACGCTCGTAAAAGTCACGTGCCGGCACATAATGCCTGTCTTCGTAAGACAACTCAGCCATTTCGAGTAAAGCCCGTGGCTGGCGATTGTTCAGGTGCAGGGCTTTTTCCAGTTGCTGACGACCGCTGTCGCGCAGGCCAAGGCGTATCGAGGTCACCCCAAGGTTTTCGAATACTCGCGAACGCTCAGGATAAAGGGTATCGGTACTGGCTTGCTGGAAATAGCGGGACGCCTGGTCGTAACGTTGCTGCGCAAACAGAAAACTGCCGTAGTTGTTCAGCAGCCGCGGGTCGGCAGGACGTGCGGCCAGGGCCTTGTGAAAATACGCGTCGGCCAGTTCAGGCTCGGCCTGGGCCTGGAATACCAGCGCCAGTGCGGCATTGGCATCGGCGTCGTCGCCGTCCAGCTCAAGGGCTTTTTTCAACGGCACCTTGGCCTGTTCGCTCATGCCCTGGCGCAGATAACCCAAGCCCAATTGCACATAGGCAATTCGCGCCTCGTCACGGCCTTTGCCGGTTTGCATGGGGCTGTCATGGCCCGATGAAACACAACCGGCCGCGAGACCGGTAAAAAGCAACAGCAGCGCAAGGCGCAAGGGCATAGAGGTCCTCTCTCAGATTCGATTCACAGCAATTTGCGGCAAATCTTCGGCGGCGTTAAGTTCGCGCACGGCGATATAACGCTCACTGCGGCGGGTGCGATCCATCACTTGCCCGACCAGTTGGCCACAGGCGGCGTCGATGTCTTCACCACGGGTGGTGCGCACAGTAACGTTGTATCCGGCCTGGTGCAGTTGATCCTGGAAACGACGGATGGCGTTGTTGCTCGGCCGCTCGTAGCCAGAATGGGGAAACGGGTTAAACGGAATCAGGTTGATCTTGCACGGGGTGTTCTTGAGCAGTTCGATCATTTCGACCGCGTGCTCAACTTTGTCGTTGATGTCCTTGAGCATGGTGTACTCAATGGTCAACACACGCTTTTCGCCCAGGGTCGCCATGTAACGCTGGCAAGATTCGAGCAGCATCTTAAGCGGATACTTCTTGTTGATCGGCACCAATTGGTTACGCAATGCGTCATTCGGTGCGTGCAACGACAGCGCCAGGGAGACGTCGATGTGCTTGGCCAGCTCATCGATCATCGGCACCACGCCGGAAGTCGACAGGGTCACACGGCGCTTGGAGATGCCGTAGCCGAGGTCGTCCATCATCAAATGCATGGCGGCAACGACGTTGTCGAAGTTCAGCAGCGGCTCACCCATGCCCATCATCACCACGTTGGTGATGGCACGGTCGACGGTTGCCGGGACGCTGCCAAAGGATTTGTTGGCAATCCACACCTGGCCGATGACTTCGGCGGCGGTGAGGTTGCTATTGAAGCCTTGCTTGCCGGTGGAGCAGAAACTGCAGTCCAGGGCACAGCCTGCCTGGGACGAAACGCACAAAGTGCCGCGCTTGCCCTGGGGAATGTAGACGGTCTCGACGCAGCTGCCGGACGCCACGCGCACCACCCACTTACGGGTGCCGTCGGTGGAGATGTCCTCGCTGACAACCTCGGGACCACGGACCTCAGCAATGGCCTTGAGCTTGTCGCGCAGGGCCTTGCTGACGTTCGTCATGGCGTCGAAATCGTCGACACCAAAGTGGTGAATCCACTTCATTACCTGACCGGCACGGAAACGCTTCTCCCCGATTGAGTCGAAGAATTTTTCCATTTCCTGTTGAGTCAGACCCAGCAGGTTGGTTTTAACAGTCGATGTAGTCATGGATTCACCCTCACTCTTTAAGCCGATGCTTAGCGAGCGGTTACTTCAGTAGCAGCGAAAAAGTACGAGATTTCGCGAGCAGCAGCGGCTTCGGAGTCCGAACCGTGAACAGCGTTGGCGTCGATGGACTCAGCGAAGTCAGCACGGATAGTGCCGGCAGCGGCTTCTTTAGGGTTGGTAGCGCCCATCAGCTCGCGGTTCAGAGCGATAGCGTTTTCGCCTTCCAGAACCTGAACAACAACAGGGCCGGAGATCATGAAGGCAACCAGGTCGCCGAAGAAGCCACGAGCGCTGTGCTCAGCGTAGAAGCCTTCAGCTTCAGCTTTGGACAGTTGCTTGAGTTTCGAAGCTACAACCTTCAGGCCGGCTTTTTCGAAACGAGTGGTGATCTCGCCGATGACGTTTTTTGCAACAGCGTCAGGCTTGATGATGGAGAAAGTACGTTGAACAGCCATGGTGTAACTCCAGAAACGGTAATTTACGAAAAATTAAACCCGCGAATTATACGCGGGTTATTAGGTATTGCCTAACTGCGTAAAAAGTCGGCTCAGTCGTCTGCTTCTTCGATCCACAGACCCTGAATCGCCTCCAGGACCTTTTCGCCACCCCGGTCAGGAATGTCGTCGAATTCCGGCAGCGCCATTACGAGGTCGCGCAATTTGACGAAGTTCACGGTAAGAGGATTGACCTCAGGATGAGCTTCAGCAAGTTGTATAGCGATTTCTTGTACATCAACCCATTTCAGGCTCATGACATTTCCTTGAATCAATGCGGCGCTTCGGCTGCATGGTTGAGGGAATATTTCGGAATTTCGACGGTAATGTCTTCCGTGCCGACCTTTGCCTGACAGCTTAGGCGAGAAGTCGCCTCAAGGCCCCAGGCGCGATCCAGAAAGTCCTCTTCCAGCTCGTCCGCTTCTTCGAGAGAGTTGAAACCTTCGCGAATCACGCAGTGGCAGGTCGTGCAGGCGCAGACACCGCCGCAGGCGCTTTCGATCTCGATGTGGTTGTCATGGGCAACCTCGAGGATGGACTTGCCGGTCTCAGCCTCCACAACCATACCGTCCGGGCAATGCTCGGCGTGTGGCAGAAAAATGACCTGCGGCATTAATTATTCCTCGATTTCATTCAGGTTGCGCCCGGCCAGTGCGGCTTTCACCGTCTGATCCATGCGGCGGGCGGCAAAAGCATCAGTCACTTGCGACAGGCGCTTGGTCTGCTGCTCGATGGCGTAACCATCGTTGCCTTTCATCAGTTCGGCCAGTTCCTGCATTTGCAGGTCGATAACCATGCGCTCTTCAGCATCCAGCAGACGCTCGCCGTCGGCTTCCAGGGCGCCCTGCACAGCTTCGAGCAGGCGCTGGGCATCGACTTGCTGCTCGCGCAGCACGCGGGCGACCTTGTCGTCACCGGCATATTGGAAGGAATCCTTGAGCATCTTGGCGATTTCGCCGTCGGTGAGGCCGTAGGACGGCTTGACCTGAATGCTGGCTTCAACGCCCGAGGCCAATTCACGCGCTGCTACGCTGAGCAGGCCATCGGCGTCGACCTGAAAGGTCACGCGAATTTTCGCCGCACCGGCCACCATCGCCGGGATGCCGCGCAATTCAAAGCGCGCCAGGGAGCGGCAGTCGCTGATCAGTTCGCGCTCGCCTTGCAGCACATGAATCATCATGGCCGTCTGGCCATCTTTGTACGTGGTGAAATCCTGGGCGCGTGCGACGGGGATGGTGGTGTTGCGTGGAATCACCTTCTCCATCAGGCCGCCCATGGTTTCCAACCCCAAAGAAAGCGGGATCACGTCGAGCAGCAGCAGTTCGCCACCCTCGCGCTTGTTACCGGCAAGCGTGTCGGCCTGGATAGCAGCGCCGATGGCGACTACTTGGTCCGGGTCGATTTCTGTCAGTGGCTGGCGACCGAAAGCTTCGGCAACCGCTTCGCGAACGCGTGGGACGCGCGTCGAACCGCCGACCATGACCACTGCGGCCACGTCTTCCAGCTCGATACCGGAATCACGTACAGCCCTACGGCACGCCTTGAGGCTGCGAGCGACCATCGGTTCGATCAGCGCATCAAAGGCTTCGCGAGTCAGTTGAGCCGACCAGTTACCGTAGGAAACTTCAACAGAATCAGCGTCAGTCAGTGCTTCCTTGGCCGCACAGGCAGTTTGCAGCAGATTACGCTGCGCGCCCGGGTCCAGATCAGCCGACAAGCCAGCGCTGGTGATGATCCAGCCTGCAATGGCATGGTCAAAGTCATCGCCGCCCAAGGCGCTGTCGCCCCCGGTGGCCAGTACTTCAAACACACCGCCGGTCAGGCGCAGAATCGAAATATCAAAAGTACCACCGCCCAGGTCATAAATAGCCACCAGGCCTTCAGCGTGCTGATCCAGGCCATAGGCCACCGCCGCTGCGGTCGGCTCGTTGAGTAAGCGCAACACGTTCAGGCCCGCAAGCTTCGCGGCGTCCTTGGTGGCTTGACGCTGTGCGTCATCGAAATAGGCAGGAACGGTGATCACTGCGCCGACCAGTTCGCCGCCCAAGGTATTTTCTGCGCGCTGACGCAGCACCTTGAGGATATCGGCCGACACTTCAACCGGGCTTTTCGGGCCTTGGACGGTGTCGATGAACGGCATATGGGATTCGCCGCCAACAAAGCGGTACGGCAGCTGGTCGCCCAATTGCTTGACGTCGGACAGACCGCGACCCATCAAGCGTTTAACCGACAGCACGGTATTCAACGGGTCACTGGACGCTGCCAGCTTGGCCGACTCACCGACTTCAGTGCGATCAGCGTGATAACGCACAGCGGAGGGCAGGATCACCTGGCCATTAGCGTCGGGCAACGGCTCGGACAGGCCGCTGCGCAAGGCAGCAACCAGGGAATTGGTGGTGCCCAGGTCAATCCCGACCGCCAGGCGACGCTGGTGTGGTTGAGGGCTTTGGCCGGGTTCGGCGATTTGCAGTAGGGCCATGGTAATCAGGTCTTATCTGTCTATCAGGCGTGCATCACGGGCAGCACTGGGTTAATCGTCGAGGCGCTCTTCTAGCTGGCGCACTTCGTAGGTGAGCTTGTCGAGGAACTGCATGCGCCGCATCAGGCGTTCGGCCTGTTCACGCTGCGCTGCATCATCCCAACAGGCTGCGAAGCTTTCATTGAGCTCATCCTGGGCCGTTTTCAGACGACGCTTGAAGACCGCGACACCGGCTATATCAGCCTCGTCCTGCAAGTCTTCGAGTTCTTCGCGCCACTGCATCTGCTGCATCAGGAAGTCCGGGTCGTGCACCGTCACTTCGATCGGCAACTCACCACCGTTCAACGCGAGCAGGTAGCGCGCGCGTTTGGGCGGGTTTTTCAGCGTCTGATAGGCTTCGTTGAGGCTGGCCGATTGCTCCAGCGCCAGGCGCTGCTCACGCTCGGAAGCGTCAGCAAAGCGGTCCGGATGCACCCCACGCGCCAACTCTCGGTAGCGCGTGGCAAGCTGCTCAAGGTCCAGCCGAAAGCTCGGCTGCAGCTCGAATAAAGCGAAATGACAAGGAGTACCCACGAATAGCCTCAGATGTTGAAGCTTTCGCCGCAGCCACATTCACCGCGCACGTTGGGGTTGTTGAACTTGAAGCCTTCGTTCAACCCTTCCTTGACGAAATCGAGTTCGGTGCCGTCCAGGTAGGTCAGGCTTTTAGGGTCGATGATCACTTTCTCGCCGTGACTTTCGAACACCTGGTCCTCTTCAACCACCTCGTCGACAAACTCCAGCACGTAGGCAAGGCCGGAACAGCCCGTGGTGCGAACACCCAGACGAATCCCCTCACCTTTACCGCGCCCATTCAGGGAGCGGCGAATGTGCTGCGCAGCCGCTTCTGTCATGCTGATAGCCATCGTTGACTCCTTACTCGTCGCCAAATGCTTAGATCAAGCCTTTCTTCTGCTTGTAGTCGCGAACGGCCGCCTTGATGGCGTCTTCGGCGAGTACCGAGCAGTGAATTTTCACTGGCGGCAGGGCCAGTTCTTCGGCCAACTGGGTGTTGCTGATGGTGACAGCCTCATCCAGGGTCTTGCCTTTCATCCACTCGGTAGCGAGGGAGCTTGAGGCAATGGCGGAACCGCAGCCGTAAGTCTTGAACTTGGCGTCTTCGATAACGCCAGCGTCGTTGACCTTGATCTGCAGGCGCATCACATCGCCGCACGCCGGAGCGCCGACCATGCCGGTGCCGACATCAGGGTCTTCCGCGTTCATCTTGCCGACGTTGCGCGGGTTTTCGTAGTGGTCGATGACCTTTTCGCTGTAAGCCATGGTACTGAATCCTCACTCATCAGGGCCGCTCTGGAACCCTGTAAAAACGCCTGCGTTTTCCGCCACGTTCTTACAGAGCTTGGGTGGCGGCTTCTATAGTTAGTGTGCCGCCCACTCGATCTTGGAGATATCGACACCGTCTTTGTACATGTCCCACAGCGGCGACAGAACGCGCAGCTTGTTGACGGCTTCGCAGACTTTCTGCGCGGCGTAGTCGACTTGCTCTTCGGTGGTGAAACGGCCGAACGTAAAGCGGATCGAGCTGTGTGCCAGTTCGTCGTTGCGGCCCAGGGCGCGCAGAACGTACGAAGGCTCAAGGGAAGCCGAGGTGCAGGCCGAACCGGACGAAACCGCCAGGTCCTTGAGCGCCATGATCAGCGACTCGCCTTCGACGTAGTTGAAGCTCAAATTCAGGTTGTGCGGTACACGGGCAGTCATGCTGCCATTGATGTACAGCTCTTCAAGGTTCTCGACCTGCTTGTAGAAGCGATCGCTCAGCGCCTTGATACGGATGTTTTCGGCAGCCATGTCTTCTTTGGCTACACGGAAGGCTTCGCCCATGCCGACGATCTGGTGAGTCGCCAGGGTGCCGGAACGCATGCCGCGCTCGTGACCGCCGCCGTGCATGGTCGCTTCGATGCGCACGCGAGGCTTGCGGCTCACGTACAGCGCGCCGATGCCTTTAGGGCCGTAGGTCTTGTGGGCAGAGAACGACATCAGGTCGACTTTCAGCTTGGACAGGTCGATGTCGACCTTGCCGGTGGACTGAGCAGCGTCGACGTGCAGCAGGATGCCTTTGGAGCGAGTCAGCTCGCCAATGGCTGCGATGTCGTTGATGGTGCCGATTTCGTTGTTCACGTGAATCACGGAAACCAGGATGGTGTCTTCACGCAGGGCCGCTTCGATCATGGCCGGCGTGACGATACCGTCGGTGGTTGGTTCAAGGTAGGTAACCTCGAAACCTTCACGCTCCAGTTGGCGCATGGTGTCGAGGACAGCCTTGTGCTCAATCTTGGTGGTGATCAGGTGCTTGCCCTTGGTCGCGTAGAAATGCGCCGCGCCCTTGATTGCCAGGTTGTCGGACTCGGTAGCACCGGAGGTCCAGACGATTTCCCGTGGGTCGGCGCCCACCAGGTCGGCGACTTGGCGACGAGCGTTCTCGACCGCTTCCTCGGCTTTCCAGCCGAATACGTGGGAACGGGAGGCTGGGTTACCGAAGTTTCCGTCAACCAGCAGGCATTCGCTCATCTTTTGCGCGACACGCGGATCAACCGGGGTGGTCGCTGAGTAATCAAGGTAAATCGGCAATTTCATGGACTTTCTCCTAAATCAGGCTGGCTGGCGTGCCGTTAGCTCTTCGGCTGTCACTCGACGGCGGACGCTTCAATCTTGTCCAGACGCGGCGCCTTGGTGTTGCAACGGCGCTGGTCCTGACGCTGGGCTACTTCTTGCACCTCACGGCGAGTCACAAGATCAGCCAAGCTGATACCACTCAAAAACTCATGGATCTGCAGGCTCAAGTCACACCACAAGTGGTGGGTCAGGCAGGTGTCGCCGGCATGGCAGTCACCCAAACCCTGGCATTTGGTGGCATCGACGGATTCGTTCACCGCGTCGATCACCTGAGCTACCTGAATGCCCTGCATATCGCGGGACAATTGATAACCGCCACCCGGCCCACGCACGCTGGAAACCAAGTTGCTACGGCGCAATTTGGCGAACAGCTGCTCGAGGTAGGACAGGGAAATGCCTTGGCGCTCGGAGATATCGGCCAGGGACACCGGCCCAGTTTGCGCGTGCAAGGCCAGGTCAAGCATGGCGGTCACCGCGTATCGGCCTTTTGTAGTCAGTCTCATGGACAAGTACCAAGGTGTTTCAGAATGGGAGCAAGTATGCGATTCCCGAGTATTTAAGTCAACTATAAGACCTAGTACTTTAGTCAGGATTACCCGTAAAAAGGGCGCGCGAATAATAGCAGGGTGGGGTGGGGACGAACAGCGGGAACCGGGCCACGACTCAATCTCAAGACCAATGGAAGCCAAATGTGGGAGCTGGCTTGCCTGCGATAGCGGTGGGTCAGCACCCCCTAAATGAGCTGGCAGACCGCTATCGCAGGCAAGCCAGCTCCCACAGAAGGTTTTATCGCGCTTAAGATTTAACCAGCCTTGGTGGTGGCAGCTTCAACCTTGATCTCGGCGAAGTCTTCTTCGCGCAGCTCAGGCAGATCTTTTGCGCAGTAGCTACTGCCCAACTCCTTCAATGCGCCGCACATACCGTCCAGCTTGCCATCCACGGCCTGCAGGTGGTCGAGCAACTGGCCAATGGCACGCGCCACCGGGTCGGGCATGTCTTCGCTGACACCGTAGGCATCGAAACCGATCTTCTCAGCCATCGCTTTGCGCTTGGCTTCCTGCTCGTCGCCGAGCTCCGGCTTGACGATGATGCGGCCGGGAATACCCACCACCGTCGCGCCAGGCGGCACCGCCTTGGTCACCACCGCATTGGAGCCCACCTTGGCACCGGCGCCGACAGTGAACGGGCCAAGCACCTTGGCGCCCGCCCCCACCACTACGCCATCGCCCAATGTCGGGTGGCGCTTGCCTTTATTCCACGTTGTGCCACCCAGGGTCACGCCCTGATACAGCGTCACGTCATCACCGATTTCGGCGGTTTCGCCAATCACGATGCCCATGCCATGGTCGATAAAGAAGCGACGACCCACCTTGGCGCCTGGATGAATCTCGATTCCGGTCAACCAGCGCCCAAAGTTCGACACCAGCCGTGCCAGCCATTTCCAGCCCATGCCCCATAAGACTGCGGACAGGCGGTGAATCCAGATCGCGTGCATGCCTGGGTAGCAGGTCAGCACTTCAAAGGCGTTGCGCGCCGCCGGGTCACGGTGGAAAACACTCTGGATATCTTCTCGCAAACGCTCGAACATTTTTAATCCTTCCGCTTAAGAAGCTCACCACGGGCCGCTTTCTGGGTTTCCGTGAGGATGCCACGCAATATGTTCATTTCTGCCCGGCTTACCGAGCTACGGCCGTACAAGCGACGCAGGCGTGCCATCAAGTGCCGTGGTTTTTCCGGATCGAGAAACTCGATGGCCACCAGGGTTTGCTCCAGGTGCTCATAGAATCGCTCCAATTCGTCCATGGTGGCCAACTCGCCACTCTTGGTCGATGCGACCTCATCCTTCTCGACCTTGCTCGGCTGGCCTTCTGCAGCCAGCCAGGCCATGCGCACTTCGTAACTCAACACCTGCACCGCTGCCCCGAGGTTCAGCGAACTGAACTCAGGGTCTGATGGGATGTGCACGTGGTAATGACATCGCTGCAGCTCTTCATTGGTCAGGCCGGAGTCTTCACGGCCAAACACCAAAGCGATTTCAGCGCCACCTGCTGCCTCTTCCACCACCTTGGTGCCGCATTCGCGCGGATCCAGCAGTGGCCAGGGGATTCGACGGTCGCGAGCACTGGTGCCAAGCACCAGGTTGCAGCCGACCAAAGCGTCTTCCAAAGTGGCGACGACCTGGGCTTTTTCAAGGATGTCATTGGCGCCGGATGCACGGGCATCGGCCTCGTGGTGCGGGAACACACGCGGCTCGACCAGCACCAGGCGCGTCAGCCCCATGTTTTTCATGGCTCGCGCCCCCCCGCCGATGTTGCCGGGATGACTGGTATTGACGAGGACGACACGGATGTTTTGCAGCAAGGGAGGCGCTCTCGGACACAGGAAAGGGGAGCAAATCTTACAGAACAGCCTAAGGTTATGCCATGAAAGCTAACGTCGTCCTTCACCTTAAGAAAGTTTCTGCTAGAATGCCCGGCTTTCTTTAACAACCTTAGGTGACACATCCATGCAGCCCATGCTGAATATCGCGCTGCGCGCCGCCCGCAGCGCCAGTGAATTGATCTTCCGCTCCATCGAGCGCCTGGATACCATCAAGGTCGACGAAAAAGACGCCAAGGATTATGTATCCGAGGTGGATCGCGCCGCTGAGCAAAAAATCATCGACGCGCTGCGCAAGGCCTACCCTACCCACGGCATCCTCGGTGAAGAAACCGGCTTGCACAAAGGCAGCGGCGAAGGCGAAGACTACCTGTGGATCATCGACCCACTCGATGGCACCACCAACTTCCTGCGCGGCATCCCACACTTTGCAGTCAGCATTGCCTGCAAATACCGTGGCCGCCTGGAACACGCCGTCGTACTCGACCCGGTTCGCCAGGAAGAATTCACCGCCAGCCGTGGCCGTGGCGCCCAGCTGAACGGTCGTCGCCTGCGCGTCAGCGGCCGTACCAGCCTGGACGGCGCCCTGCTGGGCACTGGCTTCCCGTTCCGTGACGACCAGATGGACAACCTGGAAAACTACCTGGGCATGTTCCGCGCCCTGGTTGGCCAGACCGCCGGCATCCGCCGCGCCGGTGCTGCCAGCCTGGACCTGGCGTATGTTGCCGCCGGTCGTTTTGATGCGTTCTGGGAGTCGGGCCTGTCCGAATGGGACATGGCTGCAGGCGCCCTGCTGATCCAGGAAGCTGGTGGCCTGGTGAGCGACTTTACCGGTGGTCACGATTTCCTTGAGAAAGGCCATGTGGTCGCCGGCAACACCAAATGCTTCAAGGCAGTACTGACGGCGATCCAGCCGCACCTGCCGGCTTCGCTGAAGCGCTAAGCGAGCGAGCACAAAAAAGCACCCCGAGGGGTGCTTTTTTTATGCCTGGGATTTGCTATCCCAGCAGCCAACACAATCCAATGTAGGAGCTGGCTTGCCTGCGATAGCGGTCTACCAGCTAGCTAATGGGTTACTGACCCACCGCTATCGCAGGCAAGCCAGCTCCCACACTTGGATTGATGTCAGCCTTATTGCTGGTTCTGACCCAGGATCAGACGACCTTCCTTATCCACTGGAATCTGGCCGCCCGGATCACGGTCCATACGTACCGAACCTTCCTTACCGTCCAGGTTGTAGCGCACGTCATAACCCACAACCTTGTCACTGATATCGTTGACCGTGCTGCAACGCTGCTGCGTGGTGGTGTAGGTATCGCGGTTCTGCATACCTTCCTGCACCTTGTTACCGGCGTAACCGCCACCGACAGCACCGGCTACAGTAGCCAGCTTCTTGCCATTACCGCCACCGACCTGGTTGCCCAACAAGCCACCGGCCAGCGCGCCAACCACGGTGCCGACGATTTGGTGTTGATCCTGCACCGGCTTCTGCCGGGTCACGGTGACGTCCTTGCAGACCTCACGAGGGGTTTTGATCTGGGTTTTCACCGGCTGCACTGCCAGCACTTGCGCATACTCAGGGCCGCTTTTTACCAGGCTGTAGGTGGCAACAGCACCCCCGGCAGTCACACCGACAGCACCCAATACCGCACCAACCAGTAACGACTTGTTCACGTGAACCTCCTGACCATCACAAGCGGACCGAAACGTCCGCGCTATACCCAGCCTTGGAGCAAAAAAAAAGGCACGAGTTCAATACTCGTGCCTTCTTTGTAACAGCGTATCAACGAACGCCCATCAAGGACGGTCGTCGACCTCCTTGCCGGTAGCGGCAGGCGGGATCAAATCTTCGCTGTTGAGGTTCAGCCAGATCAGCACCACGTTAGCGATGTAGATCGACGAGTAGGTACCCGCCAGAACGCCGATGAACAGTGCCAGGGAGAAGCCCCACAGATTGTCGCCACCGAAGATCATCAGTGCAGCAATCGCCAGCAAGGTGGAGATCGACGTCGCCATGGTCCGCAGCAGGGTCTGAGTGGTGGAGATGTTGATGTTCTCGACCAGCGTAGCCTTGCGCAGTACGCGGAAGTTCTCACGAACCCGGTCGAATACCACGATGGTGTCGTTGAGCGAGTAACCAATGATCGCCAACACCGCCGCCAGCACCGTCAGGTCGAAGGTGATCTGGAAGTACGCCAGGATACCCACGGTGACGATTACGTCGTGGATCAGCGACACAATGGCGCCGACGCCGAATTTCCACTGAAAGCGGAACGCCAGGTAGACCATGATGCCGGCCAGCGCCATCAGCATGCCGAGACCGCCCTGGTCGCGCAGCTCTTCACCCACTTGCGGGCCTACGAACTCGACGCGCTTGACCGACGCCGGGTTGTCACCGCCGACCTTCTGCAAGGCTTCGGCTACCTGATGACCCAACTGCGGATCTTCGCCCGGCATACGCACCAGCAGGTCGGTGGTAGCACCAAAGCTCTGCACGATGGCTTCGTGATAGCCGGCCTTGACCAGCTCGCTGCGCACCAGGGTGACGTCGGCCGGCTTCTCGTAGGTCAGCTCGATGAGCGTACCGCCGGTAAAGTCCAGACCGTAGTTCAGGCCCTTATGGAACCAGCTGAACAACGCCAGAACGGTAAGGAGCACTGTGGCGCCGAACGCAATGTTGCGAACGCCCATGAAGTTGATTGTACGTAACATGGCAGCCCCTTAAATCCACAACTTCTTGAAGTCACGTCCGCCAAAGATCAGGTTGACCATTGCGCGGGTCACCATGATGGCCGTGAACATCGAGGTAAAGATACCGAGGGACATGGTCACCGCAAAACCTTTGACCGGGCCGGTGCCCATGGCAAAGAGAATCCCGCCGACCAGCAGAGTGGTCAGGTTGGAGTCGAGAATCGCGGTAAATGCCCGGCCGAAGCCTTCGTTGATTGCACGTTGTACGGTCATGCCCGCCGCGATCTCTTCACGAATACGCGAGAAGATCAGTACGTTGGCATCTACGGCCATACCCATGGTGAGTACGATACCGGCGATACCTGGCAGGGTCAGTGTTGCGCCCAGCAGCGACATCAGTGCCAGCAGCATCACCATGTTGCCCGCCAGGGCCACGGTGGCGATGACGCCGAAGAAGCGGTAGATGGCGATGATGAACAAGGACACAAACAGCATGCCCCACAAGGCCGCATCGATACCCTTGGTGATGTTGTCGGCACCCAGGCTCGGGCCAATGGTGCGCTCTTCAGCGAAGTACATCGGCGCCGCCAGGCCACCCGCACGCAGCAGCAGTGCCAGCTCGGAAGATTCGCCCTGGCCATTCAGGCCGGTAATGCGGAATTGAGCACCCAGCGGCGACTGGATGGTCGCCAGGCTGATGATTTTCTTCTCTTCCTTGAAGGTCTGCACCGGCACGTCTTTCTCGACACCGTCGACCATTTGTTTGGTGTAGGTGGTGACCGGACGTTGCTCGATGAAGATCACCGCCATGCTGCGACCGACGTTACTGCGCGTGGCGCGGCTCATCAGGTCACCGCCATGGCCATCCAGACGGATGTTCACTTCCGGAGTACCGTGCTGCGAATCGAAACCCGCCTTGGCGTCAGTCACCTGATCACCGGTGATGATCAAGCCACGCTCGATCAGCGCTGGAGGACGGTTGCCTTCACGGAACTCGAATTCTTCGGCAGTCGCGCGAGTCGCACCCGGCTCAGCCGCCAGACGGAATTCCAGGTTGGCGGTTTTACCCAGGATACGCTTGGCTTCAGCGGTATCTTGTACGCCTGGCAGTTCAACCACGATGCGGTTGGCGCCTTGACGCTGCACGATCGGCTCAGCCACACCCAGCTCGTTGACGCGGTTACGTACCGTGGTCAAGTTCTGCTTGATGGAGTATTCGCGGATTTCCGCGATCTTGGCCGGGGTCATCGCCAGACGCAGCACAGCCTGACCATTCAGGTCAGCCGGTACGATGTCGAAATCATTGAAGTTCTTGCGCACCAGGGCACGGGCCTGTTCGCGGGTCGCTTCATCAGAGAAGCCCAGCTGGATGGCACCGTTGAGCTGCGGCAGGCTGCGATAACGCACCTTCTCTTTGCGCAGCAGGCTCTTCACGTCGCCTTCGTAAACTTTCAGACGCGCGTCGAGGGCTTTGTCCATGTCGACTTCCAGCAGGAAGTGCACACCACCGGACAAGTCCAGACCCAGCTTCATCGGGTGCGCGCCAATGCTGCGCAGCCATTTTGGCGTGGTCTGTGCGAGGTTGAGCGCGACAACGTAGTCATCACCCATGGCCTTGCGCACGACGTCTTTGGCCGGCAACTGGTCTTCGGCCTTGGTCAGGCGCAACAAACCGCCTTTCGCATCAGACGCCAAGGTTGCCGCTTTTACCTGGATACCGGCGTCGGTGAGCGCTTTGCTCGCACGGTCCAGGTCAGCCTGATTGACCTGCAGCGTAGTGCTGGCGCCAGTGATCTGGATCGCAGGGTCATCAGGATAAAGATTGGGAGCGGAATAAATAAAACCGATCGCCAGCACCGCCAGGATCAGTACGTATTTCCACAGAGGGTATTTGTTCAGCATCACGCCGCCCGCTTATAACGCGGGGCGCCTTGCGCGCCCCGTCGATTGGTAAAGGTTGTTACTCAGATCGCTTTGAGCGTGCCTTTTGGCAGCGTGGCGGCGATGGCGCCCTTCTGGAACTTCATTTCTACGGTGTCGGAGACTTCCAGAACCACGAAAGCATCGGAAACCTTGGTGATCTTGCCGGCGATGCCGCCAGTAGTCACAACTTCGTCGCCTTTCTGCAGGCTGCCCAGCAGGTTTTTCTGCTCTTTGGCGCGCTTGGCCTGTGGGCGCCAGATCATCAGGTAGAAGATGACCAGGAAGCCGACCAGGAAAATCCACTCGAAACCACCACCCATAGGGCCGGCGGCGGCAGGCGCAGCGGCGTCAGCCATGGCATTAGAGATAAAAAAGCTCATTTAGCACTCCAGTTGCAAATAGTGAATCTTAGGGTCGGAAAACTCAGTCCAAGGGCGGCACAGGGAGCCCGCGCTTGGCATAGAAGGCATCGACGAAGGCGGCCAATGTACCCTGTTGAATAGCCTCACGCAAACCAGCCATCAGGACTTGGTAGTGACGCAAATTGTGGATGGTATTCAACATGCTACCCAGCATTTCCCCGCACTTGTCCAGATGGTGCAGATAAGCACGCGAGAAGTTCTGGCAGGTGTAGCAGTCACAGGTGGGATCCAGCGGCGAATCATCATGGCGATGGAACGCGTTACGGATCTTCAGCACGCCTGTATCGATGAACAGATGCCCATTGCGGGCATTACGGGTTGGCATCACGCAATCGAACATGTCCACACCGCGGCGCACACCCTCTACGAGATCTTCCGGTTTGCCAACGCCCATAAGGTAACGAGGTTTGTCAGCGGGCATCAGGCCCGGCAGGTAATCCAGCACCTTGATCATCTCGTGCTTGGGCTCACCTACCGACAGACCGCCGATAGCCAGGCCGTCAAAGCCGATTTTGTCGAGGCCTTCGAGCGAGCGCTTGCGCAGGCTTTCGTGCATGCCGCCCTGGACGATACCGAACAGCGCAGCAGTGTTATCGCCGTGGGCGTTTTTCGAGCGCTGAGCCCAACGCAACGACAGTTCCATGGAGATACGCGCGACATCTTCATCCGCGGGATAAGGCGTGCACTCGTCAAAAATCATCACGATGTCGGAGCCCAGGTCGCGCTGCACCTGCATCGACTCTTCAGGGCCCATGAACACTTTGGAACCGTCCACCGGCGAGGCGAAAGTCACGCCCTCTTCCTTGATCTTGCGCATGGCACCCAGGCTGAATACCTGGAAACCACCGGAGTCGGTGAGGATCGGGCCTTGCCACTTCATAAAGTCATGCAGGTCGCCATGCTTCTTGATCACTTCCGTGCCCGGGCGCAGCCACAGGTGGAAGGTGTTGCCCAGGATGATCTCGGCGCCGGTCGCGACGATGTCACGCGGCAGCATGCCTTTTACAGTGCCGTAAGTGCCCACTGGCATGAACGCCGGGGTTTCGACGGTGCCACGCGGGAACGTGAGGCGACCACGACGAGCCTTGCCATCCGTGGCCAACAATTCAAACGACATACGACTCATAGTTGCTCCTCAAGGCCCGCTTCTTTAGGAGCAGTCGGCGCAGGGTTACGGGTGATAAACATCGCATCACCGTAGCTGAAAAAACGGTATCCATAATCGATGGCAGCTTTATACGCCGCCATTGTTTCTGGATAACCCGCGAAGGCCGACACCAGCATCAGCAGCGTGGATTCCGGCAAATGGAAATTGGTCACCAGGCAATCGACCACATGGAACGGCCGGCCCGGGAAAATAAAGATATCGGTGTCGCCACTGAACGGCTTGAGCACACCATCACGCGCGGCACTCTCCAGCGAGCGCACGCTGGTGGTGCCCACTGCAACCACGCGACCACCGCGCGCCTTGCATGCCGCCACCGCATCCACGACTTCCTGGCTGACTTCCAGCCATTCGCTGTGCATATGGTGGTCTTCGATGTTATCCACACGCACCGGCTGAAACGTGCCGGCCCCCACGTGCAGGGTCACATAAGCGCTTTCGACGCCTTTGGCAGCAATCGCATCCAGCAGCGGCTGGTCAAAATGCAGCCCGGCTGTAGGTGCGGCGACAGCACCGAGGCGCTGCGAGTACACCGTCTGGTAGCGCTCGCGGTCCGAGTCTTCGTCGGGGCGGTCGATATAAGGAGGCAGCGGCATATGGCCGACGCGCTCCAGCAGCGGCAACACCTCTTCGGCGAACTTGAGTTCGAACAACGCGTCATGCCGCGCAACCATCTCGGCTTCGCCACCGCCATCAATGAGGATGCTCGAGCCGGGTTTCGGCGACTTGCTGGAGCGCACATGGGCCAGCACGCGATGGCTGTCCAGCACCCGCTCCACCAGAATTTCCAGCTTGCCGCCGGACGCTTTCTGGCCAAACAGCCGTGCCGGAATCACCCGGGTATTGTTAAACACCATCAAATCGCCTGGGCGCAAATGCTCAAGCAAATCAGTGAATTGGCGGTGTGCGAGGGCACCACTCACCCCGTCCAGGGTCAGCAGTCGACTGGCGCGACGCTCGGCCAAAGGGTGGCGAGCGATCAGCGAATCAGGGAGCTCAAAAGTAAAGTCAGCAACGCGCATGATAGGGTTCGTCTAGCAGGGCCGGGGAGTCTAGCGGAAATAGTGAAAATAGACCATGAAACGTGATTGACCAACGGTAATCTCATCTCTATACTTCGCCGCCATTGAGCCCTGATGGCGGAATTGGTAGACGCGGCGGATTCAAAATCCGTTTTCGAAAGGAGTGGGAGTTCGAGTCTCCCTCGGGGCACCATCTTAAAGAAAGACCTTGAATTTCAAGGTCTTTTTTTTCGTCTGTAGAAAAGTGAGATTCCAGCGCTGGCCGCCGCAATGGCGCCCAGAAGGCAAAATCATGAAAGAACAAGCCCTATGACCATAAGCCCTTTCAAAACCTCATGAGCGCCTTCAGAGGCCGTCGGAGCGTTGCGATTATCCTACCGCCCTCGACCTGAATAACGACCTTGCACGATCTGATGAACCTGGGATGCAGCAGAGCGTCGGCACCCATGTCGATATGAGCATCGAGCCAGTCTTCTGGAATGGCAAGGAGGCGAGCTTCTGGAGGCGTCCTGACGCGTGCTGTGCACCCGTTAGTGCGCATTGATGGTGGCTTTTTCGCGGAATAGCTTGCGGGACACTTTTCGAGCGCGCAAAACAAAACCCCATCTGCTTTCGCAAATGGGGTTTCGGAATTTAATCTTGACGATGACCTACTCTCACATGGGGAAACCCCACACTACCATCGGCGATGCATCGT
>NZ_LJSB01000247.1:0-299 GCF_002742565.1 Pseudomonas sp. 2995-3
CCATTATTGACTTATATAAAATACCTTATACTCAACAAGAAAAGCGCAAGCGCCTTGCTCATCGGCAAAAAAACTGCCTCTTCCTCTGCTAGGAACGCTCTGGAGTGTATCCGTCGAGGCAACTCGTTGTAGATTCATGATATATCGCTCGTTGGAATAGCTTATTCGAAGAAGCTTAAGTGAGATAAAGGAAAAAGAGGAAGTTGATGTTGACTTATCGTACACAGTTAAATGAAATGCACTGCCTCTCATTACAATAAAGAAATACAGCTTAGAAAAGACCCTAAGCTGTTAAAGTT
>NZ_LJSB01000248.1:0-378 GCF_002742565.1 Pseudomonas sp. 2995-3
GTGCTGCAAAGGGTTCAGGAATGATTCACCCTAATATGGCGACAATGCTTTCATTTGTAACAACGGATGCAGAAGTATCACATGAAAGTCTCTCGAAAGCATTAAAGCAAGTAACGGACCGCACATACAATCAAATTACTGTTGATGGAGATTGTAGTACGAATGATATGGTTCTTGTAATGGCTAATGGCCAGGCGAAAAATAAAACGCTCAATGAAGACCATCCAGAATGGTCTACGTTCTTTAAAGCATTAGAGCTCGTAAGCAAATCCTTAGCGAAGCAAATCGCTCGTGACGGCGAAGGGGCTACGAAGCTCATAGAGGTTCAAGTAACAGGAGCTGCTACGGAAAGAGGGGCGCGTCAAATCAGTAAAGCAA
>NZ_LJSB01000249.1:0-414 GCF_002742565.1 Pseudomonas sp. 2995-3
CTTCATCATTAACCCACATTGTTAAAACTTCAGGCTTTTCTGGTACGTCACTCGCAGTCTCAGTGTCAGTGTCAGACTCCACAGATTCAACTTCTTCTTCAGTATCAACACTATCGTCCTGTTCTGTATCATTCTCAACATCATCTGCATCTGATCCTGAATCTTCATCTCCTCCACACGCTACTAAGGCAATAGATAAAACTAGCATTAATGCAATACTGAGAAAAAATGACTTACTTTTTAACATCTTCTCTTCCCCCTTAAATGGTTTTAAGATCTCTGTGCCTTTCATGTGCCCTCTTTTTACAATACATTAGCATCTCATTTAGCTTGAATCTCAAGTAAATATCTTTTTAAGAAAAGGACAAACGATTGCACAAATGGTTAAAATAGTTTCACAGAAATCTAAATTTC
>NZ_LJSB01000250.1:0-407 GCF_002742565.1 Pseudomonas sp. 2995-3
ATAAGGATCTCCGGTAACTTTCATTTTAAATTCCAATTTGTTATTGTTTTCTGTGATATGAACATTCTTAATTACATTACGATAAGAGCGATCTAAACCATAACATAATTTTAAAATTGCCCCCATTAATTCAAATTTGCTTATTTCCATTGGAGAAAACCAGTCCTCAAATGGTAATAAATATTGTTTCAATTGGGAACGTGATTTAAAGGATGCTAAAAGTGCAATGATGAGACGCTCTTTATGCGTTACACCATCTATGGTTCTATTTGTAAGCAAGTAAAAAGTATGTTGGCTTTTGGATTCACTGTGAATAGCTTCACCAATATAAAAAATTCGTGAAGCTAATTTTAACAATTTCAAGTCATCTTTTGATAATGGATTACTTAGTAAAGGATTTATTTCTC
>NZ_LJSB01000251.1:0-263 GCF_002742565.1 Pseudomonas sp. 2995-3
CTCCATGTTTGAAAGAAATGACAGGAAATGGGACCATCTTCTTTCATTCATTCGCTTATCCTTTGTCCTTTATTGTACACGAATTAACAACAATTAGTAATTTCTTTTTACTAATTCAGGAACAATTTTCAAAGCTTCCCCTAATTTGCTTGGATTTTTACCACCAGCTTGCGCCATATCAGGACGAACTCCGCCCCCTCCGCCACAAATGGTAGCTACCTCTTTTACAATTTTCCCAGCATGGTGCCCTGCCTTAACTAGAT
>NZ_LJSB01000252.1:0-235 GCF_002742565.1 Pseudomonas sp. 2995-3
CACCAAGGAAGAGATGATCGAAGATATAGAACTCTTGCATCTTACGTTAAAGTACAAATACGCTTTGTATGAGTTTATGGGCGGTGACGAGGCATTCTTAAAGGCGAAGAATGATCTAATTGAAGAAGTGAATCAAGCGCCAGAAAGCATAATGAATCGTGCATCGTTCATTTCATTGTTGCGTGAACACTATGACTTTATAGAAGACGCCCACTTTTTTATAGAACAATATCCA
>NZ_LJSB01000253.1:0-282 GCF_002742565.1 Pseudomonas sp. 2995-3
ATCCTGATCTTCATCATATGGTTCTTCTACAAAAAAGAATAAGTCTGTGACACCTGCAGTTAAAGTATAAGACCCTTCTAATAAGACCCATTCCTCATCCGTTACTAGTCTTGGTGATACAACTGGTGGCCAATAGTTTGTACCGTCAGAATCTGTCTCCGCTCTGGATACTTGTAATTCTGTTGGTTCTTCTCCCTCAGCTAACTTTACCCAAACACTGATGTCATACGTAAAGCCTTCATGCATATTTTCTAGAAAATCTAACTTTGCACTGTAATGAGA
>NZ_LJSB01000254.1:0-306 GCF_002742565.1 Pseudomonas sp. 2995-3
ATATTTAGTAATGGGGACTCGGAACCAGTTGCTGTTGATGATTTGGAGCAAGATGATCAAAATCAGGCAGACATGGCCGAAAATGAAGAAACAGAGTCTAATGATATTGGCGTTGAAGATAATGACAATTCTTCGGAGTCTTTAAATGATACTCAGAATAACGAAGCGGGTACTGAAGTCGAATCAGATTCTGAAGTTGATGAAGAGAATGTAGACTTAGAAAATGGAGATACAATAGTTTTCGATGAGAATGGCGACCAGTTGGAACTGAACAAGAGGAGCCGTTTGAATTAAATAGTGAAAATC
>NZ_LJSB01000255.1:0-365 GCF_002742565.1 Pseudomonas sp. 2995-3
AATTATTAGTGATATTAGGATGCCAGAAATGACAGGGTTAGACATGTTGGATATATTACAAAAACATAAGCCTGTAGTTATCATCATGTCTGCCTATTCTGAGTTTGACTATGCACAAGAAGCAATCCGATTAGGAGTAGTAAATTATTTACTCAAACCTGTGGCTAAAGATAAATTAATTGAAGCAGTGCAGAAAGCATTAGAGGAAGATGAAGAGAGAGAACGTGCTGTATTGATGGAAAAAGCATTTGATAATGATCTGATTGAAGTTAAAGATGATGGTGCTCCAGATGGATCAAACACTCCAATACAAGAAGTAATAACGTATGTAAACAATAATCTGAAGAGTCAACTGAGTCTTAAAG
>NZ_LJSB01000256.1:0-400 GCF_002742565.1 Pseudomonas sp. 2995-3
GGTAGATTCCCTTCCTCTAGCCCCATCATGGCGTAATACGCAGGTTTCACTTTAAACTCTGTATCAAATACAAATGGCGCATCCTTCCCAGCACCATCGTCACTGTGCTCTTGAGCTCGATCATCAAGCCACGTATGATCATCAGCAATTCCCCAGAAAGTTACATTACTAATCTCTTCATCAAACTCTTTATATAATTCAAAGAGCGCTTCATAGCGAGCAGCTTGATCTTCTAAGATACTATCAGGAATTTCTTCCTCTGTTTTAAACTCACCGCTTGGAGGCCAACCATAAATACTAACATCTAATTCTGTGATCTGTTGATCTAATCCAAATTCAGAAAACATTTCGTACGTCTCTCTCATTTCATTTAATGACGGCCAATCAAGTTGAATATGTG
>NZ_LJSB01000257.1:0-482 GCF_002742565.1 Pseudomonas sp. 2995-3
GAAAAATAATGATAATCACCTTGCAGAATATGAGTCTGGAACAATGGGTCCAAAAGAGGCAGACGAGCTATTAGCTAATGACGGTTTCCATTGGTGGCCAATATAAGTAGAAAAGCGTAAGCGCCTATGTTCACGAGCGTAGGGCGGTGGAGGAATGGCAATTAGAAGTCACATGACACTGCCTCTTCCTCTACTAGCTTTGCCTTGGAGCGTATCCGTCGAGGCAACTCGTAGCAGAAACATGAAGTTTAGCTCGTTATTGACATTTCGAAGTGCCCCGTAGCGAGTAGGCGCTGAAACTAGACAAAGAAAAGCGGAATCGTCCGTTTAGCGACGTACGGACTGCACTGAACCGTATATTTTGTATACAAATATACATAGAAAGTTATCTTCTAAATTAGGATGGACAAGCATGACGAAGTCCCAAGGGTGGATGGTCGCCAGATTTATTTTAGTAATTATATTCTTTTTCGCAGCAATAT
>NZ_LJSB01000006.1:0-228 GCF_002742565.1 Pseudomonas sp. 2995-3
AGGTTGATCTTTTGCGTGAATTCGTAAGAAATATTTTGCATTGATTTCGTCATCTGATTTAATACTCTTTGGATACTGAGGAAGAATGACACTATTCCCATTTACGCCAAGACGCATGTTTTTAGCAACTTCTACTAAATCAGATACTACTGCTGTCGCAGTTGGAAGTTTCCCTGCACCTGGACCGTAGAACATCGTTTCTCCCACCGCTTCCCCATAAACATATAC
>NZ_LJSB01000258.1:0-19472 GCF_002742565.1 Pseudomonas sp. 2995-3
TTGCTGTTGCTGTTGCTGTTGCTGTTGCTGTTGCTGTTGCTGTTGCTGTTGCTGTTGCTGTTGCTGTTGCAGTTGCTCCGGCCCTTACATCCTTTTCGATGACGAAGTCAGCGGTCTTTTGATCTGCGCTTTTGATCTTGATCTGAAATCGCCCCGTCAAACACGATGGCCGGAATCTGACAGGGATTTGGGGGGTAAACCGGCAGGGATGCCGGTTTAGCCGCGCTGGGCCAAGGATGGCCCATCGCGGCGGCCCCCCAAATCACTGGCGGATTGCGGGCATGCCGAGCCATAGCGAGGCACCGAGTGTTGGGGCGAGGACCTTTTGGTTACTTTTGCGTCCTTGTGTCCGGTCCGTACACGTCCTTGCAAAAGTGACCCGCTGTAAGAGCGGAACCATAGGCCGCCGTTACCGCAGCAACGGATATGCCCCCCCGACCGCCCAGCCCCACCAAGGCCACCTCAACGTTAATGTTGTGTAGATGCCCATGCTGCGATGGCCTGACATACCGAGGCGTCTGCATCGCAGCGGTGCGACGATTCGACAAGCCAGCTCCCACAGAAATCAGCTCTTTGGTGTATGCCATTCGCTTTCGCTTTAGATCTAACCACTCAGGTCGAACGCAGGCTTGAATCAATGGCTAATCGGGTATGTACACAATCAACCCGCCGCAGTAGAAGGCTCCAACTGCCGCTGCGCTAACCAGATCTCCTCCTGCAACCACCGCCCGAAGACCTGCAACTGCGGCATATCCGTCTGCTCCGGCCGGGTCACCAGCCAATAGGACTGATGCCCTTCCACATGCACATTCAGCACCTGCGTCAACTGCCCACTGGCCAGTTCCGCTGCGACCATGTGCCAGTCGGCAATGGTAATCCCCAACCCATCCGTTGCCGCCCGAATCGCCAGGTCCAGCAAGTCGAATTCATAGCCGCCCTGGGTATCCACCCCATGAATCCGCGCCGCGTCCAGCCAATGCTTCCACGTCAAGTAACGCTGATCTTCACTGGCCAACACATGCAACAAGGTCATGCGATTCAGATCCACGCCATCGCTGCATTCCCGGGCATACAGCGACGGCGCGCACACCGCGATGTGCCGCTCCTGAATCAGCAACGAACTGTCCAGGCCATCCCACTCGCCATTGCCGAACCGAATGGCGCAATCGAGCGTGCTGGTCTGCGCCAGGCTGTCTTGCAGGCACGTGGTGATGCTCAGCTCCAACTCCGGATGCGCCTCGCGCAAACGCCCCAAACGCGGCATCAACCAGCGGCTGGTAAACGTCGGCGGCGCGTTGATGTGCAACCGGTTGGAATGGGTTTTCTGCTGGATGCTGCGCACTGTCAGCTCGATCTTGTCGAACGACTGGTGCAACGCCCGCAACAACACGCGCCCGGCGCTGGTGAGCTCGAGGTGATGGTGGCGCCGTTCCAGCAGGCTCTCCCCCAATTGTTCTTCCAACTGGCGTACCTGGCGACTGACCGCGCTCTGAGTCACGTTCAACAGCTCGGCAGCCCGGGTAAAGCTGCCGGTGCTGCCGGCGACTTCGAAGGCTTTGAGGGCATTGAGACCAGGCATTTTGCGTTTCATGGAGAGCACTCGACAACGATCAACAAGGAAGATTGAGCAGAGAAATACCCGTACAACATACCTTTTTGTATTGGGCCAGCGGTAGCACTCCCCCCACAGAGAAAAATACTCGACCGAAATCAATCATGTCGTTTTTGGACTAAACACGTCGCTGACGAATAAATAGCACGCGTATAACGCATGCACACTAAGACAATTAAGCATTGGCTGCCCGCGCACTACAAAAGTTAGTCTTCCCTCCAACTAAGTCTATTGGCTCTTCGCCAACTAAATCGAGGCCGCGCCATGTCTAGCACCCCTATTTCAACGCGACGAAGTATCGGTTTACTGGCATTGGTATTTACCGCCTGTAACGCGACCACCCACGGTTTCAGTATTTTTCTGTACTCCGCCTTATTGCCGCAGATCCGTGGGGTATTTGAACTGAACTACAGCCAGGCCGCCTTGATTGCAGCCGTGCTACAGCTGTTCTACATGGGTGCCTCGATTGCCAGCGGCATCGCCGCGGCCTGGGTGAGCCCACGCAATATGGTGCGCCTGACCATCGTGTTAAGCCCGGTGTTGCTGGCACTGGCCGTCGCCACGCCTTGGGTAGTGCCGTTTGCGCTATGCCTGGCGCTGGTGTCGGCCTGCGCGGTGTCGAACTGGAACGCGATTGCCGCATTGGCCCGAGAAGTGATCCCGGCGACTCATCGCAGCCGCGTGCTGGGGTTGGCGTCGTCGGGGGCCGCTTTTGCCATTTGCTTGAATGGGCTATTGATCGCACTGTTGCAAGGTCTGTCATTGCGCCAGTTTTGGTTGATCTGTGCAGGCCTGACGCTGCTGGTCACGCTGCTGACCTTGTGGACCTTGGCTGCGCACGTCGAACAAGCGCCCCGCTCTGTCCAGCCGCCCGCATTCACCCAAGTGCTCAAACAATGGCTGCAACTGTGCGTGGACCAGCCAGTGGCCTTGCACATTGTGTTACTCAGCGGATTTATCGGCGCAATCAGTGGACCGTTCCTCAACTTTTTATCGGCCTTTGTCAGTGACCGCCTGCACGCCGGTGCGGCGGTTACGGGCTCGATGTGGACGTTGATCGGCATTGGCGGCGCCATCGGCGGGCTGCTATTGGGCTCGCTGGCGGATCGCTGGGGCGCACTGCGGGTGCTGGCGCTGAGCATTAGCGCATTCGGCCTCGCCATGCTCGGCCTGCTGGGGCATCCCAGCCTATTACTGAGCTGGTGCGCTGCCGGATTGTTCGCGCTGTTCTATTTCCCTTCATGGGGTTTGATGGCCGCCTACCTCAGTGCACGCCTCGATCCGGTGCAAAGCCTGCAAGTGGTGAGCCTGAGCATGGTCAGCTACGGGCTGGCCAGTGCTTCGGCCAATGGGCTGTGCGGCTGGCTGTTGCAGGTCAGTGGCGAATTTACCGTGGTACATGCCTGGATTGCCGGCTGGGTACTGGCAAGTTTGCTACTGCTCAAGCGCATGGCCCATCGGCAGGCCGTGGACGCGTTGGCCGTGCAAATACCCTGAACGTCCCAACTGACGCTGCAAAATTTCCACCAGCGCCTCCACCTCCGGAACCTGGCAACCCACCGAGCGCCAAAACATCAGGCGCGCCGGTGCAATGGCTGGGAAGCCTTGCTGCTCATCCAGAATCTGCCAGCCCTCCGGCACCAGCCGCCGTGCCATCACGCCCACCGACAAGCCTTGCTCGATGGCAATCGCAATGCCGCGCGGGCTCTGACTCGTATAAACCACCTGCCACGAACGCCCGGCCTGGGCCAGCGCTTGCACGGCATTGGCACGGAACGCACACCCTTCGGCGTACACCGCCAGCGGCACCGACTGGCGCCCTACGCCACTCCAACTCGGCGCCGCCACCCACACCAACGGCTCATCACACAGGTATTCCCCCGGCTGCAGGCCCGCATGCTCAACACCCAGCACCAAGTCCAGCTCGCCGCGATGCAAGCGGCTGACCAGCGCGGTAGACATCTCACAGCAAATATCCGGGCGCACCTGGGCAAACTGCGCCTGAAAGTCCTTGAGCATCCCGCCCAGGCAGTATTGAGCGTAGTCCTCGGGCATACCCAGATGGATACACACCTGCTCATTGGGTAATTGAGCCGCGCTGACCGCCTCAAGGTGCAGCTTGATGATCTGCCGTGCATAGATCAGAAAGGTTTCGCCGCTCGGCGTGAGGCCGATGGAGCGGCTGGTGCGGTGAATAAGCGGCGTTCCCACGATCTCCTCCAGGCGCTGCAAGCTCTGGCTGACGGTGGACTGGGTTTTATGCAAACGCTCAGCAGCCGCCGAAAACCCCTGGCATTCGATAATTGCCACAAACACTTTAAGTAAGCCCCCATCCAGTTCGCCTGACATAACTATCGCCCCTGCCGATGGATTCGATCACAACTTGTAATTTCCACTTCAAACCGGTTTACGCAACTATCGACTCAACACAACAGCCTACTTCAGGAGCCGTGTATGAGTCTTAAACTTGCCGATGCCGAAACCGGTGATATCAGCGATATCATTAATACAGCGCTGTATCCCATACATGATTCGGGCCATGTTCAACTGCGCGCATTAATTGAACATGCGCGTGCCGAACTGGCCGAAGACGGTTGCTGCCTGCTGAAGAACTTCCTGCGCCCCGAAGTGCTGGAACAGGCGCGCCTGGAAGGCCAGGCGCTGTCGGGCAAGACGTTCTATTCAGTACGCAAGGTCAACCCCTACTTCACCGAAGACGACCCCAGCCTGCCCCAGGATGACCCGCGCCGCACGTTCATGGAGCGCACCAGTGGATTCGTGACCCGCGACATGATCGCCCCCGACGCGATCATCCATCGCCTGTACGTGTCGCCAATGATGAAGCGCTTTATCGGCGCCTGCCTCGACGAACCGGAGATTTTCGAATACGCCGACCCTTTCGCCGGCCTGGTGATCAACGTGATGCCCGAGGGCACCGAGCAGCCTTGGCACTTCGACACCAACGAATTCATCGTCAGCATGATGACCCAGAAGCCCGAGGCCGGTGGCCTGTTCGAGTACGCGCCGATGATCCGCTCGCGCAGCCAGGAGAACCTCGGCGCCGTCGGCAAAGTGGTGCGTGGCGAAGACCGCTCACGGGTGCAGAATCTGGCGCTCAACCCCGGTGATTTGCAGATCTTCAAGGGCCGTTTCTCAGTGCACCGCGTCACCCGCGTGGAAGGCTCAACCGAGCGCAACACCGCGATCTTCGCCTACTCCGAGAAACCCGGAATCATTGGCCGCGCCCAACGCACCAAACAGCTTTACGGACGTTTGTCCGAAGCCCACCTGCAAGCCGAACGCAACCTGGTGCGCAGCGACCAGTTGCTCGACTGATTCACCCCATAAAAAACCAAAAAACTGTCTTTGCCCTGCGAGGAACACCCATGAGTCTGTCAGGCCCCAACCGCAACCCCGCCGACTGCGAGCCCACTTATGACGAAATCCAGCAAATCCAGCTGGACCGCCTGCAACGGGTACGCAACGAACTGAAAAAACGTGACTACGCCGCTTGTGTGCTGTTCGACCCCACCCATATGCGCTACGCCACCGGCTCACGCAACATGCAGGTGTACTCGGCACGCAACCCGGCGCGTTATGCCTTTATACCGGCAGAAGGCCCGGTGGTGATCTTCGAGTTCGGCGGCTGTCTGCACCTGGCCGAAAGCCTGAATACCGTGAATGAAGTGCGCCCGGCCAAAGCCATTTCCTACTACTTCTGCGACAGCTTCTTGAACAACGTCACCGCCGACTGGGCCGCCGAGATTGATGAACTGGTGCGCCAGTGCGGCGGCGGTAAACGCATTGCCATCGAAAGCGCCACCTCGGCCGCCGCGTTCGAACTGCAACGGCTGGGTTACCAAGTGTTTGACGCCCAGGAACCGCTGGAGCGTGCGCGCTGCATCAAGGTGCCCAACGAACTGAAAATGATCCGCGCCAGCCTGCGCGCCACTGAAACGGGTGTGCGCCTGATGGAAAGTAAACTGGTGCCGGGCATCAGCGAGAACGAACTGTGGTCGCATCTGCACCAACATGTGATCGCCACCGATGGTGATTACGTCGAGACTCGCCTGCTGTCCTCCGGCCCACGCACTAACCCGTGGTTCCAAGAGTGCAGCACGCGGCCTATTGAAGCCGGTGATCTGGTCGCGCTGGACACCGACGTGGTCGGGCGCTTCGGCTACTACGCCGACTTTTCGCGCACCTTTCTCTGTGGCGACCAGGCCGCCACCGCCAAGCAACAGGAACTGTACAAACTCGCCTACGAGCAAGTGCAGACCAACGTAGAAATGCTCAAGGCCGGGCGCAGCTTCAAGGAGTACGCCGAGATGGCCTGGAAGATTCCCGAACATTACAAAAACAACCGCTACTTCGCCCTGGCGCACGGGGTTGGCATGACCGGTGAATACCCTTACGTGGTACACCGCGAAGACATCGACGCGCTGGGCTATGACGGCGTGTTCGAAGCCGGCATGACCATCTGCGTGGAAAGCTACATCGGCCACGATGACGGCGGCGAAGGCGTGAAGCTCGAAGAACAGATCTATATCCACGAACACGGCATCGAGTTGCTCTCTGATTACCCGTTCGACCCACGCCTGTTGCCACGCTGAACACGTCTAGCTCGAGAGGTGGCCTTGGGAAGGATCCGTAACATGCATTTATAGAAGGTTACTGCGCAGAATTTGTCGTTTGTCCATCTTTGCGCAAATGACAAAACTGCGGGCATCTCTAATAAAAACAACATGAGAGCTGCCCCTATGTCCTATCCCATTGCCCGCCTTCTGACTTCGTTGCGCCTTGTTCTTCTGCCGGTTTCACAGCGGTTCGTGCTGCGCCGTTGCTGCGCTTGCCACTGACCCTTGCGGTTCAACAAAAACGCATATTCGCAAGTACCGGAGAGGCTTATGAAAGACTTGACTACCCTGGACGGCGCCCCGCCGCATCCAGCCATCAACGACCTGTGTGTGCAAGTTAAAAGCGCTGAAATCAACCGCCGCCAGTTCCTGCGCACCGCCGCGCTATTGGGCGTCACCGTCGCCAGCGCCAGCACCTTTCTGGGCTCTGCTTTACTGGGCAGCGATGCCCAGGCCGCCGACGCCACACCGGCCCGCCAGGGCGGCAGCCTGCGCTTTGCCTGCGCGATCCAGGAAATCCAGGACCCGATGCTGATCACCTGGATCGAAGCCTCGAACCTGTTGCGCAATTCACTGGAATACCTGACCTGGGTCGACGCCGACAACATCACCCACCCGTACCTGGCAGAAAGCTGGAGCCCGTCCGACGACCTCACCACCTGGACCTTCAACCTGCGCCAGGACGTGAAATGGAGCAACGGTGACAGCTTCAACGTCGACGACGTGCAGCACAACATCGAACGCTGGATCGCTGCCGACTCCAAGTCGGTCAACCGCACCGCGTTCCAGGACATCAAAGCCTTCGAAAAAGTCAGCGACTACCAGTTCCGCCTGCAACTGAAACGGCCGATCCTGGCGATTCCGGAAATGCTCAACGCCTTCACGTGCGCCATCGTGCACCGCAGCTTCAAGGCCGGCGACGACTGGTCCAAGAACCCGCTGGCCACCGGGCCGTTCAAGCTGGTGGCGTTCGCAGTGAACAAGCAGGCGACCTTTGCCAAGCGCGCCGATTATTGGGGCAAACCCGCCAACCTCGACGAGCTGCGTTACATCGACATGGGCACCGACGTGTCTACCCACCTTGCCGCACTGCAAGCCGGGCAAGTCGACGTGCTGTACCGGGTGACGGTGGCCGAGCTGGACCTGGCCAAGCGCCTGCCGGGCGCGCAGTTGCTGACCTGCAAATCCGCGCAAACCGTGGTGATGCGCATGGCCTGCGACCAGAAGCCCTTCACCGACCTGCGCATCCGCAAAGCCGTGGTGCTGTGCGCTGATAACGCGCAGATGCTCAAGATCGCCTATCGCGGCATGGGCACCTTGGGCGAAGACCACCATGTGGCCCCCTCCCACCCCGAATATTTCCCGCTGCCCAAGCGCGAGCGCGACGTGGCGGCGGCAAAAAAGCTGCTGGCCGACGCCGGTTTCCCCAACGGTCTGGACATCGACTTGATCGTCGGCAACACCCAGGGCCGTTATGAGCAGGACTGCGCGCAGATCCTGCAACAGAACTGCCTGGAAGCCGGGATTCGCCTCAACCTCAAGGTGATACCTGCCGCTCAATACTGGCCAATCTGGGACAAAGCCGCGTTCAGTCTCACCTACTGGGCCCATCGCCCACTGGGCGTGATGTCCCTGGAGCTGGCCTATCGTGGCGGCGGCGCCTGGAACGAAAGCCACTACAGCGACCCGGCGTTCGACGCCGCGCTGGACAAGGCCATGGGCATCATCGACCCCAAGCAACGCGCGGTGGCGATGCAAAGCGTCGAGCAGATTTTGCAGGACGCCTGCGTGATCGTGCAGCCGTTCTGGGGCGACAAGTTCACCGCCGTGAGCAAAAAAGTGCAGGGCTTTGAGGTGCATCCTTCCGACTTTTACCCCATGGGGAACGTGTGGCTGAGCGCCTGAGTCAAGGCGCGCGTTTCCTGCCCACATGGGCAGGCATTCCAACCTTCGTCGGAGCATGCACCCATGGCTCATTTTCTATTGCGCAAACTACTGGCGCTGCTGGCGACCTTGCTGTCAGTGTCCTTGATCGTGTTCCTGGCCCTGGAACTTAACATCGAGGACGTCGCCATCAACGTCCTCGGCCCCTACTCCGCCGCAGACCAGCGTGCGGCGTGGCTGGTGGAACATGGCTACAACCAACCCTTTGTGTGGCGTTATCTGTTGTGGCTCAAGGACTTTGTCAGCGGCGACTGGGGCACCTCAGTGTATTTTCGCGAATCGGTGATCAAACTGCTGCTGCCCAACCTGGCGCAAACCCTCACCCTGGCCGGCCTGGCCCTGCTGGTGATGGTGCCCGTGGCGTTGACCTTAGGCATTCTCGCCGGCATTCGCCAGGGTTCGTTGCTGGACCGGCTGGTGTCGTTCCTGTCGATCGTCACCACCTCGATCCCCGACTTTGCCAGTGCAGTGTTCGTCTCGGCGATCTTTGTGTTCTGGCTCAACTGGCTGCCAGGCGTGAGCAGCATGAGCGATGGGTTCAGCGCCGTGCAATTGGTGTTGCCGTTGATGGTGCTGTGCCTGTTCGGCATCGGCTACCTGGCGCGGATCACCCGGGCGTCGATGGTCGAAGTGATGCAGTCGCCCTACATCCGCACCGCGCGGCTCAAAGGCGCCTCCACCGCGCGCATCGTGGTACGCCATGCCCTGCGTAACGTACTGATCGCGCCGATCACGGTGATCATGCTCTACATCCCGTGGCTGCTGTCCAACGTGATCGTGGTCGAGGTGTTCTTCGCCTACAAGGGCTTCGGTTCGCTGCTCTACACCGCATCGCTGAACCATGACGTGTACCTGATCGAAGCCTGCGCGATGGTCAGCGCCGTGGTGGTGGGGGTTACCAAGATCTTCTCGGATCTGGCCTACACCTGGCTCAACCCGCGCATCACCCTGCGCAGCCTTGGGGGAGCAGCCCAATGAATCGTCTGCAAGCGTTTAAGCATCCCTTGGCCTTGCTCGGCCTGTTGCTGGTCGGCGGATGGGTGCTCATCGCAGTGTTCGCGCCTTGGCTCGCGCCCCATGACCCACTGGAAAGCTTCACCCCATTGCTCACGCCAATGACCACCGGCGACAACGGCCAGAGCTTCCTGCTGGGCACTGACATGATCGGTCGCGACATCCTCTCGCGGCTGATCTGGGGCACCCGCACGGTGCTGTTCTGGTCGATCCTGGCCACGCTCACGGCGTTCGCCGTCGGCATCGCCATGGGCCTGTGTGCCGGTTACTTCAACGGCTGGGTCGATGCGCTGCTGTCGTATGTGGCCGACACCGTGCTGTCGTTCCCGGTGCTGGTGTTGTACATCGTGATCATCATTGCCCTCGGCGCCTCGGCGCTGAACATCCTGATTGCGGTGACGTTTACCAGTGCGCCAGCGATCTTTCGCATCATGCGTGCGCTGACCATCGATATTCGCTCGCGCGACTACGTGCTCAGTGCAATCACCCAGGGCGAAGGCTCGCTGCGCATCATGCTGGTGGAGATTTTGCCCAACTGCGGTGGCCCGTTGATCGTGGATTTTTGCCTGCGCATCGGTTACACCGCGATCATGATTGGCGCCCTGGGTTTTCTCGGCCTCGGCCTGCCGCCGCCCACACCCGACTGGGGCGGCATGATCAACGACGGCCGCGCCATGGCCATCGCCTTCCCGCACCTGGTGATCTTCCCGTGCATTGCCATCTCCACCCTGATGCTGGGCTTGAGCCTGCTGGCGGACGGCCTGGATGAAAACGCCCAGCAAGGCGCAAGGAATTGAGCATGAACCCACAACCCGTATTGCGCGTGCAAAACCTCTCGATTGAACTGCCTGTCGGCGCAGACCGCAGCCATGCCGTGCACGGCATCAGCCTGGAGGTACGCAAGGGCGAAATCCTCTGTGTGATCGGCGAATCCGGCTCCGGCAAATCGGTGCTGTCGGCGGCGATTATGGGCGACTACGCCAAAGGCTTGCGCCACGCCGGTGGGGTGATCGACTTTCTTGGCGATGATATTTGCACCCTCGACGAAACCCGCCTGCGCCAGCTGCGCGGCAACCGCATCGCAATGATTTTCCAGGAGCCCATGGCAGCGTTGAACCCGGCGATCCGGATCGGCAAGCAAGTCGAAGAAATCTTCGATATCCATGCGCCGCAGATGCCCCAGCGCGAACGCCGCGAACGCATGCTCGCACTGCTGGAATCCACCCAGTTGCCCGACCCGCCGCGCATCGCCAACAGCTTTCCCCATCAACTCTCCGGCGGCCAATGCCAGCGGGTAGTGATCGCCATGGCCTTGGCGATGAACCCCGACTTACTGATCGCCGACGAACCGACCACCGCCCTCGACGTCACCACCCAGGCTCAGGTGTTGAAGCTGGTGCGCGACCTGCGCGGGCGCGGCCAGCATGGCATTTTGTTTATCACCCACGACTTCGGGGTGGTAGCGCAGATTGCCGACCGTATTGCGGTGATGGAAGGCGGCCGCCTGGTGGAAATCGGCGAGCGCGACCAGGTGCTCAACGCCCCGGCCCACGCCTACACCCGCAAGTTGATCGCGGCGGTGCCGGCGCTGCATCCTGAACTGCACACACCCAGTGCCGATGGCGAGCTGGCGCTGCGCATCGAGAACCTGACCAAGACCTACACCGTCGGCGGCAGTTCGGTCGCGGCCTTGCGTAACGTATCGCTGAACCTGCCACGCGGCAAAACACTGGCGATTGTCGGCGAGTCCGGCTCGGGGAAAAGCACGCTGGTCAAGGCTGCAATCCGCCTGGTGGACAGCGACAGCGGGCATGTATGGGTCGGTGATACGGACTTCCTGGCCTTGCGCGGCTCAGCATTGGCGGCCAATCGGCGGCGCATCCAAATGATCTTCCAGGACCCGTATGGGTCGCTCAACCCGCGCCATCGAGTCGGCGACATCATTGCCCGTGCTGCGCAACTGCGTGGTTTATCGGCCAAGGACGCCTGGGCCGAGGCCGGTGATTTGCTTGAACAAGTGGGCCTCAAGCGCGATGCGCTCAAGCGCAAACCCCGGCAGTTTTCCGGTGGCCAGCGCCAGCGCATCGGCATCGCCCGCGCCCTGGCCATGCGCCCGGAAGTGTTGATCGCCGATGAAAGCGTCTCGGCGCTGGATGTGTCGGTGCAAAAGCAGGTGCTGGAGCTGCTGGCCGATCTGCAAAAGCAACTCAACCTGAGCATCCTGTTTATCACCCACGACCTGCGCGTGGCGGCGCAAATCAGCGACCACATCGCCGTAATGCGCCAGGGCGAAGTGGTCGAATACGGCAGCGCCGAACAGGTGCTGTTGCGGCCCCAGAACAGCTACACCCAGGCGCTGCTTTCCGCCGCACCGGGCGCCACGCAATTACCGGCTGCCGGGCCGCCATTGAGGTTGATCCGCCCCGCGGCTCACTGAGTTTTCCCTTTCCCTGCGTCGCAGCGTCCGCTGCGGCAACGGGCTGCTGTTGCCAAAAATAACTAATAACGAGAGTAAAACCATGCGACCAACCCTACGTTTTATTGCCCTGGTCCCCGTGCTCGGCACCCTCGCGGCGCCTGCCATGGCCATCCAGGTCACCGACAACCTCGACCTCGGGGGCGCCGTACGCGCGCGCTGGGACTATGACCCGGATCGTGGCATCCAGAAGTTCGGCCTCGACACCGCGTTCCTCAGCGCCAAGTACAACTCCGACACCTGGATCGGTGAAGCGCAGTACCGCTTCTACGGGCGTTCGTACCCGTACCAGTACACCAAGAACTACGGTGATATCCAGTTCGCCAAATTCGCGTGGGTGGGCTACAAGTTCAATCCCGACCAGCAAGTGCAAGTGGGTCTGAACACCGTGCCGTTCGGCTTGCAGCCCTATTTCGGCAGCACCTTCTACGAAACCCTGGGCAATGTGATTGGTCTGGAAGACGTGCAACAGGTCGGCGCCAAATACATCCAGCAAAGCGGTGACTGGAATATTCAGGCCGGTTACTACCTACGGCCGGCGTGGCAAGGTAAAGGCACCAGCAAAGGCGTGACCTATTCCAGCGTGGTCTCCGAAGCCGACAGCTACGTGGCTGACGGCAGCAACAACCAGGAACGCAACACCGTGGTGGTACGCGTGGCCAAGGCTATGGACCTGGGTAACTGGAAATCCGAAGTCGGCCTCTCCGGCTTGACCTCGACCCTGGAGAACAAAGACACCGGCAACGACGGCCGCCGCAACGCCGTGGCCATTCACTACCTGGGCAAGAACGGCCCGTGGGGTGTGCAACTGCAGGCGGCACGCCAGCAAATGTCGCCGCGCAACGAAGGCACCGACGGCGTGGTGACGCTGGGCGGGTATGACGGCACCTTCAACGTCGCCAGTCGCGGCAACTTGTATGTGGCGGATTTGAGTTACGACGTGGGCGGCAAGTACCTGTTCGATCAGATCAGCGGTGTGAAGCTGTATGCCAACTACAGCGCCTTTGACAAGTCTGACAATGACTTCAAAACCTCACAGCGACTGATCCTGGGTACATCGTTTTCGGTCAGTAAATTATGGGTAGCGACGGAGTGGCTGATCGGCAAGAACGACCCGTACATTGGCGGCAGCAGCTACACCCAGAGTTTGGGCGCAGGCGGCAGTAATCAGTTGGAAAATCAGCTGTACATGAACATCGGTTACTACTTCTAATAGGCCACTGACGCTATCGCAGGCAAGCCAGCTCCCACATTGAAATGCGTTGCCAGCTTGGGAGTGGGCTTGCCTGTGATGAGGCCAGCAAAGACACCATAAAAATAACAAGTATGGACTCCACCCATGCGCCACCTGCCTGCCCTCAACATGCTACGCGTCTTCGAAGAAGTCGCCCGCCATCGCAGCTTCAGCCAGGCCGCCGTGGGCCTCAACGTGACCCAGGGCGCGGTCAGCCGCCAGATCAAGCAACTGGAAGACTACCTCGGCGTTGCCCTGTTCATTCGCACGCCCCAGGGCCTGTCCCTGACCGAAGCCGGCTTTGCCCTCTCGCCGCACCTGAGCGACGCCTTCGACCATATCGAGCGCGCCCTGCAAGCCGTACGCGTGCCCAACCTGCGCCAGCGCCTGCGCGTGGTCGCACCGCCTACCTGGGCCACGCGCTGGTTGTCGGCGCACTTGCGGCGCTTTTGCGAGCGCTACCCGGATATCAACCTCAGTGTCACCCACCAAAACACCCACGACAGCCTCGCGGAGATTGACTGCCGGATTCGTTTCGGCCTGCATGCGGACCCGCATTGCAGCAGTGAGCTGTTGGTGATGGAGCGGCATATCGCCGTAGCCAGCGCGGAGTTGTTCGAAGGTGACCAGCCGCCGGATCTGCGGCGTTTCCCACTGCTGCATATCCTGCACGACGGTAAGCGTTTGAAGGTTTGGGAGAACTGGCTGGCGGCCATGGGCCGAGACGACATCGATGCGGGCCAGGGCCTGGAATTCAGCACTCTGGACCAGGTGATCCATACCGCCCTGGCCGGCGGTGGCCTGGCGGTGATCGACCGGCAGATGATCGAACGTGAATTGGCCAATGGCAGTTTAGTGCCGATCACTCCCGTGGAAGTGATCGGCCCCTATGGTTATTGGCTGGATGTGGCGGCAGACAAGCAGGGCTTATCCAAGGTTCGCTTGTTTACGCAGTGGCTGGGCCAGGTCAGCAATCCCTGACACCGACGGCGCTTGGGCTTTGCACGCCTGGCTCAAGGTCAACGCCTTGGTCTCTGGCGCCCAGGCCCAAGAGATGATCGCACCCAACATCAGGATAGCCGCGAGAATCCCCATGGTCGGGCTCAAGCCAATGCCCGCCACACTCACCGGCAGCAAAAACGTGCTGATCGCCGACCCCAACCGGCTTACCGCTGTCGCCAGGCCAATCCCGCTGGCACGCACTTCGGTAGGAAAGCTTTCGGCCGGGAACACGCCAACCAAGTTGCTCACCGCCGACAACACCAGCGTGAACACACCAAAGGTCAGCACCATCAACCACGCCATACTCCCTGGCAACACAGCGAGTAAAAACAACGCCGCCGCGAGGATGATGAATGAGTTGATAAGGAAGCCCCGCCGCGAAAACTTCACCGTGCACCAAATACCTATCAATGCACCGACAATCAGCAACAGGTTAAGCAGCAACTCAGTACCGAACCCCTGGGACAACCCCATCTTCTGCAAGATCGATGGCAGAAACGTATAGATCGCGAAATACGGCATCACGATGCAGACAAAAAACAGGCAATTGAACGCGGTGCGCTTACGGTACTCACGACTGAACAACACGCCATAACCGGAACGGGTCTGCGTCGGCGGTTCTTCATCCAACACCACATGCTCGCCCAAGTGCTTTTTGACGATGGCACGAGCCTCGGCGATGCGCCCACGGTTGACCAGCCAACGCGGTGATTCCGGTGTGCCGATTCGGGCGATCAGGATCAACCCGGCCGGAATCGCCGACGACGCCAGCATCCAGCGCCAGGCGTCGTCGCCGAGGCTGAGCATCGCGGTACCGACAAAGGTTGCCGCCACATAACCAACGGTCCAGACCACGCTGAAGGAGCCGAGCAACACGCCGCGATGCTTCTTCGGCGCGAACTCGGCGAGCATGGCGTGACCCACGCTGAAATCACCGCCCAGGCCAATGCCGATGAGGATGCGGCACAGCAACAGGCCCATGGCCGTTTCAGCGTAGAACTGCATCACTGACGCGACGGTAATCAGTACAAAGCTGACCAGGAAGATTTTCTGCCGGCCGAGGCTGTCGGAAATCCAGCCGAAAAACAGGCTGCCCACAAACAACCCGATCAGCGCCGAAGCGCCGATGAGGCCTTGCCAGAAGGCATCCAAGTGCATCTGTGGGCTGAGCAGGGTAAAAGCGATACCGATCAGGCCAAGGATATAGCCGTCGGTGAAATGCGCGCCGAAGGTGAGGCCGGCAATTTTCAGGTGAAAACGGCCGATGGGCAGGTCGTCGATTTTGACGGGTTGAGCGGTCATGGTGTTCTCCATTTTGTTGTTCTTGACGGAGTAACAGCGGGCTTATGCCGAATAATTGCTCTATGTGGGAGCTGGCTTGCCTGCGATAGCGGTGGATCAGCTAAATGATCGGGAACTGACCCACCGCTATCGCAGGCAAGCCAGCTCCCACATTAGGACTGCGTGGTCTTACAGCCCTCCCATCAACAGGTATTTGATCTCCAGGTAATCATCCAGCCCATACTTGGAACCTTCACGGCCCAGGCCTGATTCCTTGATCCCACCAAACGGCGCAACCTCGGTGGAGATGATCCCTTCGTTGATGCCGACCATGCCCGCCTCCAGGCCTTCGGCCATGCGCCACACCCGGCCGATATCGCGACTGTAGAAGTAGGCGGACAAGCCGAACGGCGTGTCATTGGCACGTTGCAGCACCTCGGTCTCATCCTTGAAGCGAAAGCACGCGGCTACCGGGCCAAAGGTCTCTTCCTGGGCGATCAGCATGTCGCCATGGGCTTCGGTGAGGATGGTCGGTTCGAAAAAGGTGCCGCCCAATGCATGGCGACGGCCGCCGCAGAGCAGTTTGGCGCCCTTCTCCAGCGCATCGCCCACATGCGCTTCAACCTTGGTCAAGGCCGCTGCGTTGATCAACGGGCCTTGCTCGGTGTCGCCGTCCAGCGCACTGCCCACACGCATGGCGCTGACGGCTTCGGCCAGTTTGCGCGTGAAGGCGTCGTAAACGCTGTCCTGGATAAAGAAACGGTTGACGCACACGCAGGTCTGCCCGGTGTTGCGGAACTTGGACGCCATGGCGCCTTTGACGGCAGCGTCCAGGTCGGCGTCGTCGAACACAATAAACGGCGCGTTGCCGCCCAGTTCCAGCGAGACTTTTTTAAGCGTGTCGGCGGCCTGGCGCATCAGCAGTTTGCCGGTGCGCGTGGAGCCGGTGAACGACAGCTTGCGCACTACGCTGGAAGCTTGCAGCGCGCCGCCGATGGCCACCGCATCGCCGGAGACAATATTGAACACACCGGCCGGAATGCCCGCCTGCTCGGCCAGTACCGCCAGGGCAAACGCCGACAGCGGCGTTTCTTCCGATGGTTTGAGAATCATCGTGCAACCGGCCGCCAACGCCGGGCCGACTTTGCGGGTGACCATGGCCAGCGGGAAGTTCCACGGCGTGATTGCCGCGACCACGCCGATGGCTTCCTTGGTCACAATAATGCGCGCGTCGGCCTTGTGGGTCGGTATCACGTCGCCATAGGCACGCTTGGCCTCTTCACCAAACCACTCCAGAAAGCTGGCGGCGTAGACCACTTCGCCCATGGCTTCGGCCAAGGGTTTACCCTGCTCCAGACTCAGCAGCCGGGCCAGGTCTTTCTGATTGCTGAGCATCAACTCGCTCCAGCGCTTGAGGCGCTGGCTGCGTTCCTTGGCGGTGAGCTTGCGCCAGGCCGGCAGTGCGCGGTTGGCGGCGTCGATGGCCAGGTGGGTTTCTTCAGCGCCAGCGCGTTGCACCTCAACGATCAGCGCGCCATTGGCCGGGTTGACCACCGGATAACTCGGCCCACCGCTGGACCATTGGCCATCGATGTAGTTGCCAGTACGGATCAGCGGGTTCATGCCACGGCCTCGATCAGGTTGAAACGGTCCAGGCCCGGGCGGGCCGCGCGCAGGATGCGCTTGCCGGCGGTGTAATCATTGATCACGTCGCACGGCGTGTAATTGCGTTCCAGCTCGTGCAGTTCTTCGGCGTCGAGCTGGGTGTCCAAGGCCGCCAGCGCGCTGTCGAACTGCGCGGTGGTGTCGGCGCCCACCAGCATCACGTCGACGCCTGGGTGGTTGGCGACCCAGGCCTGGGCGATCTGTGCATTGGACACGCCACGGGCACGCGCCACACGCTGAACCGAATGGGCGATGTCGAACGAAGCCTGGTCGCTGTACATCTGCTGGGTGAAAAAGTCGGTCTGGTTGCGCGTCGACTGCACTTCGCCGGTCAACAGGCCACGGGCCAGCGGGCTGAACACCGAGACGCCCAGGCCCTGGTCGCGGCAGAACGGGATCATCTCGCGCTCTTCTTCGCGGTAGGCGCAGTTCAGTTGCAGCTGCATATTGATCGGCTTGACCCAACCATTGCGTTCGCAGGCCATGAGGATTTTCGCCAGTTGACCGGTGAGCATGGTCGACACGCCGATGTAGCGAGCCTTGCCGGAACGCACGATGTCGTTCATCGCCGCCATGGTTTCTTCGACCGGGGTGTTCACATCGAAGTAATGCAGCATGAACACGTCGACGTAATCCATGCCCAGACGGCTGAGGGATGCGTCAATGCTGTCCATGATGTGCTTGCGCGAGTGGCCGCTGGCATTGATGCCACTGCGGGTGCCGTAGCCGACCTTGGTGGTGACCACAATGTCTTCACGCCGTGCCACGCGCTTGAGGATGCGCCCCACCACTTCTTCGCCGACGCCTGCGGAATAGAAGTCGGCCAGATCGATGAAGTTGACCCCGTTGTCCAGGGCGTGGGCGACGATCGGTTCGCTTTGCTTTTCATCGAAAATCCACGGTTTCCAGTCCGGGGTGCCCATGTTCATGGTGCCCAGGCACAGACGCGAGACTTGCAAGCCGGAGTTGCCCAAACGAATGTATTGCATGGCAGTCTCCTCAGGCCTTTGGCGTGTAGAAAGGGTTGCTGATGTGGTTGACCACATCCGCCAGTTGCTCGGTGTACGGCGTGCCATTGAGGGCCGCGCGGATGGCGGTGCGGCAGGCGTTGTAGTTGTTCAGGTAGACCGCATCGAGGTCGTCGCAGCCTGGGTTTACCCAGTTGGCGGTGACAATCGCCCACTCGTCTTCGGCTTCGGGCGGCAAGGTGCCGTCCAGCAAGGCTTCGAGCACCGCCTTGGCGATGCCGGCCTGGGACGCGCCCCAGGTGGCGTTGCCGTGCAGGTCGCTGCCGATCGCGGCTTTGTTGACGTAGAGGGTCATGGGTTTGACCGGGATATTCGGCTGGGCGATCACCATAAATGGGCAATGGCCCTGGCTTGGGGACGCCAGGCTGTTGGCGAACGCTTGGCCGGCAGGGCCGTTGCGGGGGCCGATCAGAATATTGATGTGGGCAGCATTGACGCCTGGGCCTTCGAAGCCTTCGCCGATGTACAGATCAAGTGCTTTCATTTTCGCAAACGCTCATTGTTGTTATGGGGAGCTGGTTGGCGAATTTTTAGCACTGACGGCAAAAGCGCCCGTAACCATTAAAAGTCATGGGGCTGTGAGTTTTTATCATGCCCCCGCTACAGCGCGAGCTCCATCTTGATAATCTCGATGGACACCGGGCTGTTGCCCCGACTGAAGGTGCCCTCGCCGACCTTGCGAAACCCGAAGGCGGCATAGAAGTTTTCGGCGTTGAGGGTCGCTTCCAGGCAGGCCTTGGCATGGCCGGCGTTCTTGATGCGCTGCAAGGCCTCATTGAGCAGGCGCGCACCAATGCCCTGCCCGGCGGCATCGCCGCGCACAAACAGTTTGCTGATTTCATGGCCGTCGATTTCGATAAAACCCTGCAGCCTGTCGGTGTGTGCCAGCCACAGGTTGCCGGCAGCAATGGCCTCGCGGTAGGTCGCGGGTGAGCGGCCGTTGAGCCACATGGCGATCTGCTCGGGGCCGTAGTCGCCCGTGCAGAGGTTTTCGACGGAATGCTTATGCACCTCGAAGATGCTTTGCGCGTCGTCCAGCAGGGCGGATCGGATCAGTACGTTTTTCATTCCCTTGAAATTCCACCGGCAGCCAATGAACCCAGGTTTTATAGCTCAACCGGCGATGTGCCGCGACCCAAGACCGCACATCTTGTGCGTTGACCTGTTTTGTTACACACCATATAGTGTGCCCACAAACACAAATCACCACTACATAGTGTGCAGTATCGGTATTTACCGACCACACTCTGCGCAGTATTTCAATGCCTTGAAGCCTGCAAAAACCTATTTTTCGAGTACCAGGAAGGAGAATTTCAATGTTGAGTTGGGATGAAGTCGACAACGAAGACACCGGTGCAGCGGTGATCAAAGGCGCCAACGCCGGCCACGCCAGCGAAGCCAACATGGACCGCCTTGACGGTGCCGGCGCCGCTGCTGCTCTGGAAGCGCGCAACGTGACCGCCAACGACTCGGCCGCGATCATCCGCGCCAAGGCCGCCCTCGACAAACTCGACGTCGCCGAAGGCCTCGCCGAGCTGGAAGGCTCCGCCGCCCGCGTCGCCGTTGACGAAAAGCGCAT